>CAWGZP010000104.1:0-28149 GCA_963826655.1 uncultured delta proteobacterium | reverse complement strand
ACAAGCGGCCGATTAGCTAGAGCAGGCGATGGCCTACATGGGCTCCCTCTACAGCGCGGCTCTGCGCATGACCCGCAACCCTTCCGACGCCGAGGACCTCGTGCAGGAGACCTACCTGAAGGCGTACCGTGCCTACGGTTCCTTCCAGGAAGGGAC
Organism: uncultured delta proteobacterium; assembly: GCA_963826655.1. GTDB lineage: Bacteria > Desulfobacterota > Syntrophobacteria > Syntrophobacterales > Syntrophobacteraceae > SbD1. The sequence goes on along the minus strand of CAWGZP010000104.1, from coordinate 27,993 downwards.
CAACCTCAAGTCATGGCTCTACAAGATCCTGACGAACACGTTCATCAATACCTATAGGTCGCGGCGCCGGCGGCCGGTGGAGACCGAACTCGATGACGTGGAGGAGCTGTACCTGTACCACCGCCTCGGCGGGCAAGGGGCCGGTTCGATGGGGCGCAGCGCAGAGGACCTGGTGCTTGAGCAGTTCTCGGAGGCCGAAGTCAAAGGAGCTGTGGAGTCGCTTCCCGAGGCCTTCCGCCTGGCTGTTGTGCTTGCCGATGTCGAGGGTTTTTCATACAAGGAGATCGCGCTAATGTGGCCTACCGCGCAATCGGCGAGCCGGGCTTCGCCTTGGGGTGCAGCCCTTAGACCAAGGGTGACCGGCCGTGCCGAGCGTGCGGTCCTCCGGAGGCAGCGCGATGAGGCCGGCGCGACTGCGCCGTCCTCAGCTAATGGGGCGCCCCTGGCCCTGTCACGGCGCCGGCGGCCTTGTTTGTCGCTACCGTGGCGGGCATGGACGACGGCCGGCCATTGCTGGCAGAGCTACAAAGGAGCAACTGGGTCGAAAACGGCCTCGACTACGACGATGTCATGGCGCGCATCGCCGCGGGGCAGTCGGCTGCGCTCGTGGTCTCCCGCGTGTTCCGCACGCAGGGCCGTGGGCGGCATTGGACTCCTCGGCCGCGGCCGCCACCGTGGTAGCTCTCTCCGATATGTCCTCGGTCCCGGAGGCCATCTGACTCGAAATCGCCGATAGTTTGGTCGAGGACGAAGCCAGGGTTTGCACTCCGCTGTTGATGTCGGCGATCATCCTGTGCACGTTTGCGCCCATTTCGTTGAGTGCCTTGGCCAGTTGCCCGATTTCATCTTTCTGATCGATTTTCAAGACTTGAGTCATGTCCCCTTTGGAAATAGCGGCTGCAAATTCGACCCCTTGTCTAATCGGGCCGACGATGCTGCGCGTGAGGAAGACACCGAAAAACGCGGCAATAAGAATGGCCAATCCTCCGCCAAGAATCAACAGCCACCTCAACGTCGAGTAGAGAGATTGGGCCTCCATGACAGCGCCGGCCATCTGCTTATCGCGCCATGTCCGCAAATCATCCACTGACGAATTAATTTTCGCCATGAGTGGCGCGCTGCTTGCGGTGAACATCACCGCAGCCTCTTCATCCTTGTCCGCCATTGCCAGTTCGACCAATTTATTGTTCACATTTCGCGCGCCGGCGATAGCGTCTTCGATAGCAGTGAGCTTCTCTCTGTCCTCCTGAGTTACGGCCATGGCTTTGAGTTCTTCCATTTGCTTGGCATATTGCGCCCTGACAGGCGCGAGGCTCCCTTGAATCTCTACTTTATGCGCCGTATCCCGGGACAGGACGATTGCCGCCACTTTGTAGTCGATATCGAGTACATTGTCCCTGACGCCCGCAGCCATCGTCGTCTTTTTGCTTTCAGAGACGATCTGTTCCTTGAGATTATTCATGGTGGCCAGCCCCCAGATTGCCGCCACCGACATCCCAAGCAGCAGTACTGCCAGAATGCCGAACCCTCCGCCCAGTTTCTTGCCTATTTTTACATCCTGCAGCTTGCTCATGGCTCATGTTCTCCTTGGTTGATTCTTTTATCCGTTCGTATCTCACACAACTCTATTTTCGCATCCCGCCTCACACGGACAGGACGTGTCGAAGCCCGTCCAACAACCTCTCACGGTCCAGTTTGACTTGATAATCAGTTATGCCGGCCTCCTTGCCTTTGGCTATATCATCATCACCAGCCAGGGATGTCAGGCCGATTATGGGCAGCCCAGCCACCCTGGGGTCCGACCGGATGCGCTGAGACAGCCCAAGGCCGCTCAAACGCGGCATCTCGATGTCAGTCACCACAGCGCGAACGCGATCTACAGATTTGAGCAGAAGTTCCCATGCGGCCTGACCATCGGGGGCTTCGAGCACCGAGTATCCGCCTTCTTCCAGGAAGCGCTTGACCTGAGATCGGAAGAAATCGGAATCTTCGGCCAACAGAAGTGTGATGGAAGCCTCATCCGTTGAAGGTCGCTCTTCCTGTAACCCGCTCCACTCCGGATAGACGCTCTGAACAAGTTCGTACGCGTCCGTGAGCAAAACCGTCTTGTCGCGAATGATCATAGAACCGGCGATGCCTTTCTGCCGGTGTGTCGTCTGGTCGATTACGCAATGGCATTCGACCACGTCAACGGGCATTGCGCCCAGGAGCCCGACTTCGCGGCCGCGGACGCTGGAGATGATCACGGCAAGGTCGCGCCCTTCGTCGATGGGTGGGATATTGGCCGTGTCGGACAGGGTCACGAGTGGAAGCGATGCCCCCCGGTACTGCATGGTCCGGCGCCCGCCCGCCTTTTCGATCTGGCGGCTCGTAATCCGCTCTACCCGCAGCACGGTGTCGAGCGGAATGGCGCACAGTTCATCGGGTCCGTTATAGAAAAGCAGGAGCGAGTGCAAATCCAGAAGCCTTTGCCTGTCCGCCTCCCGCTCTAGTTCGACCGCGCGGGTGGTACCGGAAAGAGGCCTGAGGTTCGCTTTGGCCGCCAGTCCGTTGACATCCAGGATAAGGGAGACTTTTCCGTCACCCATAATGGTTGCTCCAGCGTATTCCTGCAGGCCTTTGAGGTGGCGTCCCAGCGGCTTCACCACAATTTCTTCGGTATTCTGAAAGGAATCCACTACCAGGCCGTATTTCATGCTCCCCGTGGTGACGACCGCGATTTCGATGTCTCCCGCGGCCGCGTGGCGTCTGCCATCGGAAGATCTGTTCTCTTTCGGCTCACCCTCTCCTGCCGCCGAGTTGATTTGCGGCCCACTTAAGGGGTGGCGCGGTGAGCGCCTGTCGGCCAGGTTAGACCTTCTGCAAATCTCCTCCTTTCCCGTGTAGCGGTCCACGTAGGTCGGCATGATTGACAAAAAGTCCACAAACCGCACCAGGGGCACGATTTGATCGCGCAGGATCAGCACCTCGGCATCCCCGACCACCTCGATTCGCTTTTTGACCTGTTCGGCCCGGATGTGAAGCAGTTCAACCACATTGATCTGCGGCAATGCGAAGCGCTCCCCCTGGACAGTCAAGATAAGCGACGGGATGATGGCAAGCGTCAGCGGCAATTTAATGCGAAACAGCGTGCCTTTGCCCGGTTCGGATTCGATCTCTACCTTGCCCCCGAGCCGGTCGAGATTGGTCTTGACCACGTCCATGCCTACGCCGCGGCCCGAAAGATCGGTTATCTTCTCGACCGTGGACAAGCCGGGCAGGAAGATCAAGGCCATCTTCTCCTTATCGGACATCCCCAGCAGCTTATCCCGGGTGATCATGCCTTTTTTAAGAGCACTGGCTGAAATACGCTGCGGATCAAGTCCAGCGCCGTCGTCGGCGATTTCCACCACCACAAGGCCGGCCTCGTGCCGCGCATTCAGTCTGAGAGTGCCTGCCGGTCTTTTCCCGGCGAGAATTCGTTTCTCCTGAGATTCTATGCCGTGATCCGCCGCATTGCGGACCATGTGCGTCAGGGGATCGGACAGACCTTCTATGAGGCTCTTGTCGAGTTCGACCTCCTTGCCCTGGATGTCCAGGGAGATGTCTTTATTCGTGGCGCGCGCAATGTCACGAACCACCCGGGGAAATTTAGCAAAAACATTCCCGATCGGCTGCATGCGGGTCTGCACGATAGCATCCTGCAGCTCGGAGGTGACCAGATTGATGCGCTGGGAACTGGCAACCAGCGCCCTGTGGTTGTTTTGTGCCACTGCTTCACGCAACTGGTTACGGCTGAGGACGAGTTCTCCCGCCAGGTTCATAAGGCATTCGAGCAGTTCGACGTCCACGCGAAGAGTGCTCTCACCCGATGGGGCGGCCACCCCGACTCTTGCGCTCTCCACTTCCCGATGCTCCTGCCGGCTTTGGGAGGAAAGGGGCGGATTCGGCTCGGAGGAATCCTCGATCGACAGGCGGGGCTGGGGTCGGCCTCGCCGGAAACGGGCTTCTCAGTCGGGTGACGAACTGCGTCTTCCACCGCGGGCACATCGGGGGGAACCGGTACATCCTTTTCGGACGGGCTTTTTTCCGCCGAATTCGGGTCCATAAGCAACTGGATCTTTTCCCTGTCCACTTCGAAAAGGCTCCCGATAATGTCAGGATCGAGAATAGTCGCAAAGGTGAGACGCATAGGAATCTCGTTGCAGATGGCGTCGTCCAGGCTCCCCACAGCTTCAAAGTCGGGAGTGCAGTCGAGAATTTCACCTGAATCGTAAAGTTCTTTAAAGACTGCCAAAACGTTTTTGGATTTACGTTCGATATCGTGGATCAAGTCATATTCGACCAAGTAGATAAACTGTCCGGTTCTCTTTGCCCTCTCGAGATCGACCTCCGGAATGCCAACGGGTTGGTCACCGTTTTTTGGATAAAGCAAGGTCACTCGGTTGAGAGAGTCTTTCTTCCCCTCAGGCAAATATGAGGCGACCAGATGGTTCAAACTCGCCACATGTTCCCCTATGTCGGTGTTTTCGCTCTCTGTGCCAATATTGAGCATTTCACGCAGCTTGTCGAAAGCTGCAAGAAGAATGTTGGTAACCTCGGGGTTGGGCTCCATCAGGCGAGACCGGACCATATCAAGGACAGTTTCCGCTTTGTGGGCAAGTTCCTTGATTGTGTTCAGGCCTAAAAAGCTACTGCCCCCTTTGATGGAATGAGCCGCTCGAAAAACCTTGTTGACGAGTTCCTCATCAATTTCGGCCCCGGCTTCCTCAATGGCGAGCAGGTCGGTTTCGATATCGACCAAGTGCTCGCGCGCCTCTGCAAGAAACTCGCGCAGAAGATCGTCCTCTTCATAAGTGCTCATGAAAGGCCCCCGATATCTGGTTTCCCTTCAACCGCAAAGTGGCGGTCCAGGCGCATTACTTTGAACAGGTGCTGGATCTCGGGAGATGTACCGATTACTCGCAAGCCGCCCCCAGCCTTGGCTAGTGAGTTATGCGTCGCGATGAGCAACCCGATCCCGCTCGAATCCACCAACTCAACCTTGGAAAGGTCGACGACGATGTGGGATACCCCATCGGCAATCAATTGCTGTAGTTGCGGCCGCAGCTCACCGGCAAAAGCCACTGTAATCGGCTCTGACGGTGTGATAACCGCCTGATTCCCAGTTCTTCTCAATCCGATCCGATTGCATCTTGCTTTCTTCCCCTTCGTCGGCGACGCAACAGCACTCGATTGCCCCGCCCATTGAAAACAACTTTATCCGCGTACAGCCGGTAGATTTGGAGACCTCGTCCCCCCTTCTCCTCGGCACGCGCGTAATGTTTTTGCCGGCACGCCCAGTCAAAGCCGGAGCCGCCATCTTCGACCAGAATGCTTAACCACCCGCATTTACACCGCAGTTCACAGTTTACGTGCAGGATGGGATCGTTTCCGCTGCCATGTATCACCGCATTGTTCAAACTTTCTCTTAACAACATTTCCGTGGCGAACCAGTCTCTGTCCAGTCCGTTCTCCACCAGCCATGCCCTGGCGCGAATGCACAGATCGTCAATGGCCGCCGAAGTGGCTGGAATCTCGAAACGTATCGTTACGGAATCTTTCATACCTCGAATCCCATCAGGGTGATGTCGTCGGTAGGCGCACCATGCATTGTAGCCAAACCGGCCAGGTTGCAAACTTCGGTTTGAAGGTCCATTCCCCACGATTGCCTGCAAACCAGCAGGAACTTTTCAATTCCATCCTCCCATCTGGTCTTTTCCCCATTTTCAATGAGCGCATCGCTGAACAGGAACACGCGATCTCCGGGCTGTACAGTCGACTCAAGCACCTCAAATTCAGGAGTTTCGAAAGCGCCGATGACATCGCCCCTGAGCCACAATACGGATGTTGTTCCGTCGGCTTTCTGAATGACGGCAGGAGGGTGGCCGGCACTCGCCACCGTCAGACGCTTCGTCCTACGGTTGAGCCGAGCGTATACCACTGTAATAAATTGTCCTTCGGGGAGAAGTGTGCGAGTCACACAATTGACAGTGTGCAGGACTTGCTTTGGAGAGTACAGCGGAGAGCAGTTCTGTTTGAACAGCGCCTGGAGGGCTCCCGTCGTGATTACGGTTCCGACGTCATGTCCACAAACATCCGCCACTATATAGTCGTGAAGACATGGGCTGAACTGAAGGACCTGGCATAAGTCGCCCCCCGCCTCTTGCAGAGGAGTGTAGCTCAGCTCGAACCTGGCCTCCGGCATCTGCTCGGGACGTGGCGTCATCGCCTGTTGAGCAAGCGCGATCCGGGCGAGTTTTAACGATTGCAATTCGATGACCGATCTATAGGCATGATTCAGGCGCAAATGTGTCCGCACGCGCGCCAGCACTTCCGCTCGGTGGAAGGGCTTCGTTATATAGTCGCTGGCGCCGGCCTCAAAACCGGCGACTTTGGTCTCCACATCGCCATCTGTGGAAAGGATGAACACAGTCGCGCCTGCCGTCATCGGGCCATTGTTGATCAACCGGCACAAATCAAGTCCGTTCCCGTCCGGCAGATTGACGTCCAGGATTGCAAGGTCGAAGAAAGGCGCCTGAGCAATTAAAGCTTTAGCTTCCTGGACCGTTGAGGCCCCAATAGTTTCGAAACCCTCCTGTCTCAGCATTCCGGTCAGCATGGCCAGCGCAGTGGGGTCATCGTCGACTAACAGAACTATGGATTGCGTATCCATTGGTACTCCCCGCTATTGTGGTTCTTCGCCAGCCATCCAGGGGCGTCCTGCAGCAAGGCGGTCCCGTCTTCAGTAATCACCCCTGAACTTCCCGATCCGCCAGTGCGGCCGCGTTGGGCCGCGTTATTGCTACTCTCCGAAATACTCTTTGATGAGGTCGGAACCCTCATCGCCCAATTCGCGGAGGAGGTTCTCAATCTGCTTCAATGCAAGTGGCGATGGCCTTGCCCGCCCATGTTCCCATCGATTGATGGTCGGGAAAGTGACGCCGAGTTTGGAAGCGAATTGTTCCTGGGTAAGCCCGGTTCGCTCTCGAAGCTCGCGCACCAGTCGAAGCATGTCGGTGTGGATGTTCAATGAATTCTCCTTTGAAATCAGACAGGCAACCTGATTGGAGTTCGATTCACAGCAAGTGACTCATCAAGTGCTATATCTAATGTCGGACCGGAGCATTCCGAACATTAAGGATTTCTAGAACCCGAAGGGAGATCTCTGCATCCTCCGGCAATAAGGATCGCCGGGTTCCCATCCAATTTTTCGGTGAGAAATAAGGAGAAAGCGTTGGCCGGGAAGACTGTAAAACAACGGGTAAGTTCTCAGAGGATAGACGGTAAGTAGGGGCTGATCGACGTGAAGCAGACGATTATCGGCAAGGAATCGTCGAGTCAGCCCTTGTAGGCCCTAAATAAAACGCCCTTTGTAACAGGTGAACTGTTAAAGCCGGTTTCCGCGACCAACTCACAACGCACAAAACCAGCTTGCTCCATCATAGCCAGGAAATCCTTTCCCGGTATGGCGCCGCCTTGTCATTTGGCCCACGTCGCAACTATTTCCATGGGGCTTGAGGGCAATCCCGAACTGAGGGCTTGATCGGCGATCATAAATCTTCCAGTACTTTTTAAAACTCTAAAAGCTTCCCGCAGTGCCTTGGCTTTATCTGGAATGAGGTTATAGGCTCCGTTGGAAATCACGCAATCGAAGCTTTCCTTCGCAAAAGGCAAATCTTCTCCGGAACCCAACCCAAAACTCACGTTCTGAAGTTGCGCAAATTGAAGGTTATGTTTTGCCCGTCGCACCATTTCAGGCACGAAATCTATTCCGATAGTCTTTCCCCGAGGGCCAACCATTATGGCTGCGACGATCGTATCGACACCAGCGCCGCAACCAACATCCAGCACTGACTCGCCCGGTTCGATTCGATCCAAAACAAACGGTTGTCCTACGCCGCAGTACGATGCTAATACCTCATCAGGCAGAATTCTTAAAACACTCCGGTCATAGCCCAACGCCTCGAGGCCCGCTTTCCCTGTGGGAAAGCGAAAGTGACCCTCAGGACTTTGGGCGGCTTGCGAGTATCTTTGCCGGATGCCTTCTCCTATCTTTTTTCTATCTTCATCAGTGAATCGGTTTTTCATTACCCACCGCCGTCTCGAAAAGTTTCATGCGAGGTACAAATCCCCCCTGCCCCCCTTTACAAAAGGGGGGCGATTGCCACGTCTTTTCATGGTTTCAGGGTGTCCCGAGGGGACGTGAAGAGCTGTTGAGAAGATATCTTATTCAATTGTCACTAATCTCGATCCTCAAGAATCTACTGAAATAGATATTATCTATATCAACGCTGAAGTTAAATCGTAAATTCCGATAGGTCATATAAATTGGAACGCATACCGTGGGGTGGATGGTGGGCAAAGACTGTGCCGCAAACGCAATATTATCGTGTTCCCTCCCTTATTTGGGGCGGGGGGATTGTGATTCTCCGTTATCATTTAATGCTTTGAAATTCGTCGATGGCCTAGTCGCACATGATTCAGATTAAGGGCTTGTCCGTAAATATCACCTTTGTGATCCTGTCCGGCGTTTAGACTGCTTCGGCCGATCCTCAGTCGCGAGCAAACCGGCCTCAAAATCCAGCGCGGTCCTTAAAAGGCCTATTTACGGACAAAGCGCCAAAAATTTTTTGCAATTTCCTAAGGGATTTGAAAGAATATTGTCGAGGATAATGTATATTGACTGGCAATGCTTGCGAATCGATACAGCGGATGAAATTTGATGCGTTTGCCGGGTCGCCTGTTTAAACCCCGCGAGATTTGATTCCACGGAGGGAAGTGAATGCCGGGGAAAGTTGTTGAGGAAATCCTTCATGGCCGAATCCTGAACATTGGGCTCGGTACCGTCTTGCAGTTTCAGTTGGGCCGGAAAGGCCAGGAATTCAAAGCAGCGGGTGTCCTGGTCGGGATAATTCCGGACGAACACCTCATGGTTCGCGCTCCGGCAATTCCCGGAATTTTGAGCAGACTGTGTGAAGGAAATCCAATAGTGGTCCGGTATATCTATGCCGGAAATGTTTACGGGTTCACCTCCATAATACATAGCTGTATTCAGAAGCCCGCGCTGATAGTATTTATCGCTTATCCAACATCGGTGGAAAGCATGAACCTGCGCCAAGCAGGGCGTTTGGAATGTTTTTTTCCCGCCACTGTCGAAGTGAACGGTCGCGACCATAAGGCCGTTATACTGGATATCAGCCTTAGCGGATGCAAGCTCTTCATCGAGAACGAACCGGACGAATCCCCGCCGCCAATCGACATCGGTCAGACAATCGGCATCCGCTTCCTTTTGATGGGAATGGCGGAAGAACAAGTGATAAACGGTACGATCCGAAACATGAAGAAAGACGATAAACATACTGCAAGCGGCATACAATTCGATCAGGAAAACTCAGCCGTTTTGAACAACTTGAAACTTTACATGGACAGGTACGCTGCCGTCTGTTCAACGTCAAAGTAGGCGTCCCGAAGGGACGTGAAAGGCTATCTCGAAAAGTTCCTGGCGAGGTGCGAAATCCCCCCGGCCCCCCTTTACAAAAGGGGGGTGATTGCCACGTCTTTTCATGGGTTCTGGGTGTCCCCGGGACATCAATATAACAAAGCTCACGCCCCCCCATGCCCCTTTCTTGAAAAAGGCCGGGAAGGTTGGCGCCGGCACAGTTTCATTCCTGCAGTCCATTGACATCGAAGCCACACTCCAGCATATTTGATTTTACCTGGAAAACAACCGAAGCGAAATCGAGTTGAGAAACCAATGTCGAAGGAACGCAGCATACGAGGGGGGGCCGCAGATTACCTCAGGGCCGCGGCGCGGCGGTTCGCTACAGCCGACCGGATTGCGGCAATCGGGCAATTCGGGGGCGGAAATGTAAACGATACATTTCTTGTGTCCACCGGTTCGAATCGAGAAAACCACTTCATTCTTCAGCGCATAAATCGACGAGTCTTTTCCGGACCCGAATTGATAATGAAAAATCTGCGCGCCTTCACCGAGCACGTTTCAAAGCGGCTCGGGCAAAATCCGGTTTCCGGCCGCCGCTGGGAAACGCCGCGCATTTTGCTGACGCCCGATTCCAGCGATCACTGGATCGACCCCGGCGGCTCATTCTGGCGCGCCATGAGCTTCATAGAAAACTCGAAATCTTTCGACGCCGTCCTCAACGCGGGGCATGCAACCGAGGTGGGGTTCGCCGTCGGGCTTTTCCACACCCTCGTGAGCGACCTGCCCGCCGGCAGGCTCGCGGACACTCTAGACGGCTTCCACATCACCCCGCTCTATCTTTTGCGCTGCCAGGAGCTCCTGGCAAAGCGCGGCGCGTCTCCATCCCCCGATGCGGCTTTCTGCATCGATTTCATAGAAAAGCGCAGGGGATTCGCCGAGGTCCTGGAAAAAGCAAAAGCGGCCGGAACGTTACCTGTGCGCATAATTCATGGGGACCCTAAAGTCGGCAATGTGATGATCGATACAGGTACAGGACTGGCCGTCAGCATCATAGACCTCGACACCGTCAAACCAGGCCTCATCCACTACGATATCGGCGACTGCCTTAGGTCGTGCTGTAATCCGCTCGGAGAAGACCCCGAAGACCCCGGGCGGGTCCGCTTCGAACCCGGACTCTGCGAGGCTGTGCTGCGGGGATATTTCTCCGTGGCCAAAGACTTTCTCACTCTGAGCGACTATGAATTCATATACGATTCGGTTCGCCTGATATCCTATGAACTCGGAGTGAGGTTTTTTACCGACTACCTGGAAGGCGATGTTTATTTCAAGGTCAAGGACCGCGAGCACAACCTTAGAAGAGCGTTGGTCCAGTTTCGGCTGACTGAAAGCATCGAGTCGCAGGCCAGGGCGCTTCGCGCGATCATCGGGGATGCAAAGGGGGGCATGTAAAATAAGCCCGTTGGATTTTCTTCAACCTTTATTGCTGCTTGCACAAATTACATTATGGGGGTACATTTTTGCGCCTTTACGGCAAGCTCAGGACTGTGGCGCGCAATTTCGAGTTCATCATCCATCCAGTGGACCATCGCGATTTGGAGGCAGCATGAAGTGTGGCATTGAAAGACTCATGACGGTCATATACGTCGTTCTGATATTGGCATTCTGTTTCGTCACTCGCGCGGAAGCACAGCCCCCCAAGCCGACACGGTATCGGCGCCGACCTGCCCCACGATATGCGGTTTCGAACACGACTTTTCAAAATGCAGCGTGGAAACCGGATTCGCAGCCGGCGGAGGAGTGGGCCCTAAACTATTCGGCAGCAGTGTTCATCATGATTATACCCTCGGGTCCGTCCACGTGGGGAGGATCATGACCGGCACCATTTGTCCAGGCACCTGGCACGAAGGAAACTTCGAACTCCTGGCGGAACTATTCGGCGGCTACCAGATAGACGGCAACGGAGCAACCTTTGCCGGCCTGACGCCTTTCGTCCGTTATAACTTTACCGGCACTCATACAGGTTGGGTACCCTTCTTGGAAGGAGGGGCCGGGCCCACGTATACGGATATAGGCAAGCCCGACCTGGGCATGACGTTCGAGTTCAACCTTCAGGCGGGCCTTGGGATCGAATACTTTTTCTGCCCAAACATGGCAGCGACTTTTGAGACCAGGTTGCTGCACTTCTCCGACGCCGCCATCGAAAGTCCCGATCGAGGCGACAACACGGTAGTATTTATGCTGGGCATGACCTGGTTTATCATGTGATTCATTAAATGCAGTGAGCAGTGAGGGCGTGATAATTCGCAGGGCATCGCTTTTTGTTCTTCGCTCAGCCCAAAGCAGAAGGCGGGTCTTCTCAGACTCCGCCTTCTGTTTTTTATCCCGATGCGAACATCCGGGGACTCGGTTCTTGCCGTCTACATTTTGCCTGGCAGCGCACTGTATGAGCTTCGCCGTTTCATCCCGAAGAACCTGTAAACCCATGCCTGGTAGATGATAACGACCGGCACGAAGATCAGCGCCACTACGAGCATGATCTTCAAGGTCATCGGACTGGACGATGAATTGAACGCGGTCAGGCTGAAGGCGGGATCGATGCTGGATATAAGCAGGCTGGGATACATTCCGGTTACCCCAAAAAGAGTGACCATGACGATGAAAATCGCCGACGAAAACCACGCTTTCAACCAGTTCGACTGCCGGATAAAAAGAAAGGTCCCGACCAGCGCGCCGACGGCTGCAAGTGGAATGACGACAAGGACCGGAACTTTGATGTAATTATCGTAGAGGCCCGTGGAGAAATAGGTGGCGCCAAGGAACAGGACAGCAACCGCGGCAAGCGCAAACCAGAGCTTGCCCGCAATTTGTCCGGACCGCTGCTTCAGGTCGCCGCTGCAGTTTGCCGTCAGCCACAAAGCCCCGTGTACAAGAAAGATCAGAGTGAAAAGAACGCCTCCCATGAGCCCGTAAGGGTTCAACAGCGAAAAGAGCGTGCCCTGATAAACGCCGTTACTATCAATTAAAATGCCGCGGAAAAGATTTGCGAAAGCCACGCCGAACAGCAGCGCCGGCCCGAAGCTCCCGATCCACAGCAGAAGTTCCCAGAACTTCTTCCAGCCGCCGGCGGTGAACCTGGACCTGAAATCCATGGCGACCCCACGAACAATGAGGCAAAACAGTATCAGGAGAAGGGCCGAATAGAGGCTGCTGAACATCACCGCATAGGTTTTCGGAAAGGCAGCAAAAGTTACTCCACCCGCGGTTATCAGCCATACTTCGTTGCCGTTCCAGTAGGGTCCGAAGCTGTTGTAAATTTGGCGCTTGTCTTCGTCGTTTCTCGCCACGAACGGCGCCAGGGTCCCAATCCCGAGATCGAAGCCGTCGAGAACGAAGTAGACTGCCCACAAAATTCCCCACAAAGCAAACCAGATCGTCTCAAGCATACCCAACCTCCTCATCGTCGCCTTCAGCCAATTCGGCTGCAGGCCCCTTCCTAGCGTGGGTCCATATCAGGTAGTAAGCCACTAATCCGAGAAAAGCATATACGAGCACGAAAGCGGTCAAAGAAACCGCTACCTGGGACGCCGCAATGGGCGAAACCGCCTTCGAGGTCTTCATTACACCGTAAACCACCCAGGGTTGGCGCCCCACTTCGGTGAGCATCCAACCCAGTTCGTTCGCGATGTAAGGCAGCGGGATGGAAAAGAGCAATACCTTGAGCAGCGTGGGATGATCCTCGATTGTGTCGCGCTTCAACCATCCTATGATCGTCATGGCGAGAAAAAAGAAGCCCAACGTTATCATCACCCGGAAAGAAAGAGTCGAGAGAATTACCGGAGGCCTGTCCTCGGGGGCAAAATCTTTCAGGCCCTTAACCTCCGCCGATGGATCATGAAACGCCAGCATACTCAGTCCGCCGGGAATGGCGCCGAATTCAACGAGGTTTCGCTCGTGATCCGGATCGGGAACGACGAACAGGTACTGCGGAGCGGCTTTGGTCGTCTGCCAGACCGACTCCATGGCGGCAAACTTCGCCGGCTGCAACTTGGCGACTTCACCGCCGTGCATATGGCCCTGCACCACCTCGACGATTGTAAAGATCAGGGCGAATGCGACGGCGAGCCTAAACGATTTCTTGAAAAAGGAAACTTGCTGCTTTTTTAGGAGATGCCACGCGCTAATGCCCAAGACAAAGAAGCCTGAAAGAATGTAGGCGGCCGAAACCGTGTGCACGATGGTTTGCCAGGCAAATCCCTGGGTTATTATGGCAACGAGGTCGTCAAGCTCGGCCCGGCCGTTTCGAATGACAAAACCCACCGGGTGCTGCATCCACGCATTGGCAATAAGTATCCAGATCGCCGAAAGGTTTGACGCCAGCGCTACGAGCCAGATCGTCACGGCGTGCGCCTTTGGCGACAAGCGCTTCCATCCTAAAGCCCAGACGGCGATAAAAGTGGATTCCAGGAAGAAAGCCACCGTCGCCTCGATTGCCAACAGGGAACCGAAAATATCGCCCACGTATTCCGAGTAGCGTGACCAGTTTGTCCCGAACTGGAACTCGAGGGTTATGCCTGTTACAACACCGATGGTGAAGTTGATCAGAAAGATTTTGCCCCAGAAACGGGCCATGGTTCTGTACTCTTCGTCTCCGGTCCTTACGTATACCGTCTCCATTATTGCAAGCAGAACGGATAGGCCGAGCGTAAGCGGCACGAACAGGAAATGGAAAAATGTCGCTGCCGCGAACTGGAGTCTGGATAGCATAAGGGCGTCCATATGCCGTCTCCTTTAGTGTAAGAGGATTTGCAAGTTTTTAGTTGTCAGTTTTGAGTTTCCAGTTTCCAGTTTAAAGTAACCAAAAATTCAAAATTTACGCTTCCTGTAAAATGCTTACTCCCACTGGATGTGCAATGCTTTGCGAGTTCTATTTCTCGTTTTTTCCCATTTTTTTGCTTCCTGTTCCGAAAAGATTTGATGGGTTGCGCTCCGCTCCACCCATCCTACGGGTCTACGGATCTTTTCATGGTTTCAGGGTGTCCCGAAGGGCATGAAAAGCTGTTCCGAAAAGTCCATTCCTCGCGTTCCAGGGTGTCCCAAAAAGAGAATAACTGCTTCCTGCCTTAATCCACGCAGGAGAAGGCCGAAATGGCCGAACTGCAGACCGGGCAGGCAGTGGGCGGCCCATCGGCGCAGGTGTACCCGCAAACCGAACAGACGTAATATCGGGTCTCCTCCATCTTCCCCATCACATCCAGTGCCTGCCGATAGAGAGACGCATGTTTGGCCTCCACGGCATTGGCGTAGGAAAGGCTCCTGCTGGCCGCGAGGTTTCCTTCCTGCTGCGCCTTTTCAATCATCGGCGGGTACATCTCCCTGTATTCGAAGGTCTCACCGGCAATGGCCGCCTCGAGGTTCTCCATCGTGGTCCCGATCTGCCCCGAAGCCCGCAGGTGCGAAAGCGCATGAACCGTTTCGGCCTCTGCGGCTGCCCGGAATAACCTTGCCACCTGGGTAAAGCCTTCTTTTTCAGCCTGTTTTGCGAAGGCCAGATACCTGCGGTTCGCCTGGGATTCTCCTGCAAATGCCTGCAGCAAATTCATCTCTGTTTGGGTGCTGTTTTTCATCCAGATCTCCTGTTTGATATTGTGATAACGGTTTCCTCACGGCCGGCCCCGGGGTTTGCCCCGAGAGGCAGCCCTGACGCACTTCTTTGCTACCGGCAACCCGAACCTCTTTATGTGATCGTCCCTCTCCTGCTCGGCAACTTTTCTAATCTTGAATGCCGAGTCCCTTAAAAGCCCATACAAAACTCCACACCCGACATCTTCCCTGGTTTCATCACCCTGGTCGGCAAGTTCGACCATCGTTTCAGTCAGTTGGAGTATCTTTGACAGGACTTCGTCGCATTTCTTCATCTCATCCCCCGGGAATCAGGTTCACTCCCTTTCTATGGCAACTAGCGTACCAACCCCGAGCGGATGCCGCTATTTTCTAAATTATCTTGCATTTGCAACTGGTTATGGCATGAGGAATCCGCCAACCGCAAAATCGGCCGTGGGCCTTGAGACACTCGTGAGACAGTGCAGGTAAGAAGGATTGTATCCCTAAACGGAGCAATTCATGGAAGCAAGCAGGCGGCAGAGTGCTTATGTGTCTCAAGATACAACACGAGACATATGTGTATCATGAGACATAGTGACCCGGTTTTCGGTAGTTTTGAGTTTTCAGTTTTCAGTATTCGAAACCGACAACTGACAATTGCGGTTCTCTTCTTGCTTCATGGGAAGCGTGACAATGAAGGACGATCCTTCTCCGGGCACACTTCGAGCCGTAATATTACCCTGGTGGTTTTCCACGATTTTTCTGCATATTGCAAGCCCGACACCGGTACCTTCGTATTCATCTCGTCCGTGCAAGCGTTTGAAAGCTTTAAATATCCGATCGAGGTAAATTTCATCGAAGCCTATCCCATTATCTTCGACAAGGATACGGCAGCAGGCCGGTTCTCCCGGGGTTCGAGGACCGCACTCCTCGCCATGAATCTTTATGAAGGGCCGTTTATGCTCGGAGCAAAACTTCAGGGAATTCCCGATAAGGTTCTGAAAAAGTTTGCGCATCAAGGTTTCCTCCGCTTCGATAGAAGGCAGATATCCAATCTCTATCGTCGCGTCCGTTTCTTCGATGAGCAGACTTAAATCGGCCATTGCCTCATGAACGGGCCCTGCCAGGTCGACAGTGCGAAAAAGTTGAGCTTTTTCCGTCGACCGGGAATATTCCAGCGCGGCGCGTATCAAGCTGCGCATTCGGCTCGCCGCGGTTTGCATTCTTTTGAGATGATCTTTAGCCTGGGGATCGAGCGAAGCGCTGCACCGGGTGATAACCAGGTTCGCAAATGTCTGGATTTTTCGAAGCGGTTCATGGAGATCGTGAGAAGCAACGAAAACGAAATCCTGCAAATCCTGGTTGCTTCGCTCTGAGTCTTTCCGAGTAAGCGCTGAGGGCTTCCGTCTTGCGCCGAAGCTCCTCCTCCACGCGGCGCCTCTCCACAATCTGCGCGGAGAGTGCCGCGGTCCTGGCCCTTACTTTTTCCTCCAGGGATTCGTTGAGCAGCCTAAGTTCGGTTTCCGCCCTGATAATCTCCTCGTTCTTGCGAACCGCGGTCTCGTAGGTCGCGAGCAGGATTTGAAGTATCTGCCGGACATTTGAGCTGATCAGGTAGGGCTTCCCGGCATATTCCAACTCGATTGGGGGCAGCGGATCATCCCAGGGCGCCGCCCGCTTCCCGGAAAGCTCTTCCCGGATATAGGAAACGAGGTAATCCCCGTTGTAAGGTTTGACGATAAAGTTGCTCGCCCCGCTCTCCAATCCTTTGAGGATGTCGCCTGCTTCCGAAAGATAGCTGAGCAGGACGACAGGGATGTCGGTCAGCCTTTCATCTTTCCGGATGGCTCGGCAGAGTTCATACCCGTCGATCTCCGGCATGACGATGTCGCTGATAACCATGGCGGGCTTTTTTTGCTCCAGCAGGGCAAGAGCTTCCCGTCCATTGGCGGCGATCGAAATGCGATAGCCGTGTTTCTCCAGGATAAGCTTGAGTTCCATTGCCTGGGTGGGACTATCTTCCACGAGCAGGAGGATCTCACGGCTGTCAGCATCCATATTTTCAGCAGAAGACATTATGCAGAAACTCCGAAAAGCAGTTTTCAGTTATCAGTTTTTCAGTAGCTAAAAATCAAAAACTCTTACGCTCTCAGTTCTTACTAAAAGCTAGAAACTCTTTAAAATCTCCGCTATCTCGAGCGGTGAAAGGACATAGGTAGCCGCGCCCAGTTTGATCGCCTCGCCCGGCATACTGAAAACAAGACAGCTGTCCTCATTCTGCGCGATAGTCAGCGCACCTTTCTTTCTCATGGCATCCAGCCCTTCGGCCCCATCTTTTCCCATGCCCGTCAGAAGCACTCCGGCCGCTCTGTCGGCGAACACGCCGGCGACGGCCTGAAAAAGGCGAGAAATCGAAGGGCGCATACCTTCCACGAGTGCCCCCTCGAAGAGTTCGATCCGGCCCCCCTTCATGACTCCCATGTGCGTTTCGCCGGGGGCAAGATAAACATGCCCGGGCTTCAAATCATCGCCCTGGACGGCGACGTGCACGGGCAGTCCGCACGAAAGTGCAAGCCACTCGGCAAAACCGTGTATGAATCCCGGGGATATGTGCTGGACGACAAGAATCGGCACGGCCAGACCGGCCGGCAATCTCGACAAAATCGTCTGCAGGGTCGCGGGGCCTCCCGCCGAGGCGCCAATTGCGACGATCTCGATATTGCGGGGGCCGGCGCGGCTCCAATCTCGAACAGCCGGGCGAGGTGGCGTTTCGAGCCGGTACATCGGCGAGCGCTTCACCACCTTGACTTCAGACATCAATTTTACTGTCTGAACGAGGGCCTTTGCCGTCTGCGCATGATCGGGGTGTCCGATACCGGCAGGCTTTTGGACAGCGGCCAGAGCGCCGGCCCTCAGTGCGCGAAATGTGGTAGCCACCTCCTCGGGGTCTACGATCATGCTTACTACGACCACAGGCACCGGGCAGGTCTCCATGATTCTGCGGGTAGCTTCGTATCCGTCCATGACGGGCATGCGGACATCCATCGTAACGACGTCAGGCTTAAGTGCCTGGACGGCTTCCAGGGCTTCCCTGCCGTTTTTCGCCGTTCCGACGATATGAATCTCCGGATCGTCGCCGAGAATATGGCCGAGAAGTTCACGCACGACCGCCGAATCTTCCACGATCAAGGTCCTGATGCTCATATGAGTCTTCGGACAACCTCCAATAAGTTGCTCTGCTCAAAGCTGCTTTTTACGATATAAGCGTTGGCGCCCGCATCTACCCCGCGCTCCTTGTCCTCACGCGATTCCAGGGCGGTCACAAGCACTACCGGCAACTCCGAAAGGCTGCTGTCGGCCCGGATTCCGGCGGTGAGTTCGAACCCGTTCATCCTCGGCATTTCCACGTCCGAGACCACGAGATCGAATTGCCCGGTCTTTAACGTGGTAAGCGCGTCAAGGCCGTCAAAGGCTGTTTTCACATCGTAGCCGGCGGATTCGAGAATGCCTTTCAGCAGGGCTCGGGCCGTAATAGAGTCCTCCACAACCAGGATGGACTGTCTTTTTGAGGGCTTGTGAGGCGGGACGCCCACCGCTGAACCCGCCGCAATGGGAACGACCCTCGAGGCTGAGATCATCAGGTCCGCAACGTTTAATATCGGCGCCACTTTGCCGCTTCCGAGGATAGTTGCGCCCGAAATGTTGCGCACCCGTAAGAGTTGACTACCCAGTCCCTTAACCAGCACTTCCTGCTCGTTTAGCACTTCATCGACCAGAAAAGCCATGTGCTTTTCCGCAGAAACGAGCATCACTGCTTCCATCACCGAATCGTCCGCCGCCGGCGCCCCGGCCCTGAGTCCCAGCGCGTCGGCCATGCTGACAAGCGCGACGGCCCTGTTATTTAAAGAGATGGTCTCACGATTTTCTATGGTTTTTATTTGCTCTCTTCTGATCCTGGCAACTCTGTCGATATTTGTGGATGGAACGATGAGAAGATGATCGCCGACCCTGACGAGCACCCCACGGAAGGTCGCCAGTGTAAGGGGAACCACCATCCTGACAGTAGTTCCAATGTCCGGCCGGGTATCCAGGGCCACGATCCCACTCAGTCTCTCGACGTTTTCCCTGACGATGGCCAACCCAAGTCCCCTGCCGGAAATATCCGTAATGATGCGGCTCGTGGTGAGCCCGGACCGGAAAACCAGGGACGGCGCCTCGCTTTCGTCAAGCCCTTCGACCTCTTCCTGTGAAACGAGGCCGCCGGCGAGCGCCGCTTTTTTCAGCCCGGCCGTATCTATCCCGGCCCCGTCGTCCGAGACCGAAATCTCAATCCTGCTGTCCCTGGATGAAACCGCGATCTTTATTTTCCCGCAACGCGGTTTCTTCTTTCTTTCCCGCTTGTCAGGCATTTCAATGCCATGGTCGATGCAATTTCTCACCAAATGGATCAGAGGGTCCTTGATCTGCTCCAACACACGCCGGTCTATTTCAATCTCCCCACCCTCGATGCTCAATTCGGCCTCTTTGCCGGTATCGCGTGAGAGGTCGCGCACAAGCTTGGGGAAAATCTCGAGCAGCGACGAGCAGGGCAACATCAGGGTTTTTTTCATGTCACCCAGCAGAGCGTCAACCATTGCTCCAAAGGACCGCCGGTCATTCTCCATGGCCTTTATGAGCTTTGTCAGCCCGGTCTCGAACGCGGGCACAAACGAATCCTTACGGTCCTTGTGCCAAGCTGCCGGCTTCTCTCCATATTCCGGGACCTTGAACGTTCTCTCCTCCCTTTTTCCCCACCGGACGAAATCGTCTTTCAAACCTTCCAATTCTTTGGTGCGCTGGGCAACAGCGAGCTTTATCGAAAGCATCTCTTCGGCCAGGAGCAAGAGTCCATCCAGCTTGGCCGTGGATACCCTTATGGTCCCGGAAAGCCCCGGCGCAAGGATCGCAGGCCCCCCGGCAGGGGCAAAGAACGGGGCTTGGGGAGCCGGTTTGACATCGGGCATTATTGGTTCAGGCGCCGATATTTTGTCGGCAGAGGGTTCGTATTCAATGTCGATTCCCTTATCCGGGGCCATGACTTCCGGCTCTGCTATCGCCTTTTCCAGCCGTTGGATCAGCGCCCCCACCCCTTCTGAAGTACTATCCTCACTGACAACGATCCTGCCTATGCAGTCGATTGCCTGATGGAGCAGGTCCAGGACCCGCGAGGAGGGCTTGATCGCTTTTCGCCTGGACAAGGAAAAGACATTCTCCATCGACTGGCAAAGCGCCACTATGCCGGTCAAATTCACGGAACGGGCGGCCCCCTTTAGACTATGGGATTCCCTGTACACGGCCTCGATAATCTCGGCCTGCTTCACGGGGCCG
Source organism: uncultured delta proteobacterium (assembly GCA_963826655.1). Lineage (GTDB taxonomy): Bacteria > Desulfobacterota > Syntrophobacteria > Syntrophobacterales > Syntrophobacteraceae > SbD1. The sequence goes on along the minus strand of CAWGZP010000104.1, from coordinate 7,562 downwards.
CTTTTTTCGATCTCGATCAGTCCCGAGGATATCACTTTGAGGTGATCTTGCGCCTCAATTCTGAACATTGGAAGGAGTTGCTTCAGCAGCTCTTCTTCCTTCCGATCCATGCCCATCCCCCAATTAAGAATTTAGGAATTGAGAATTTCGGAATTAATCCCCTCAATTCCTCAATTTAGTCTTCAATTCGCTCTCAATCCTTCAATTATATTTTATATCTCCCAAGCATCTCTTTGAGCTTCAATCCAAGTTCGTTGAGATTCTGGGCGGCCTGTTCGGCCTGCCTCGTGCCCTCCACATTCTGCTGGGCGGCTATCTTGATGTTTTCCATCGCCAAAGCTATCTGGTCCATCCCGATCAATTGCTGCTGACTGGAGGCCGCAATTTGAGTGGCCGCCTGCGCCGATTCCGCTATGCTCTCCGAGAGCTTGCTGATGGAACCTCCCGATTCGGCAGCCTGGCTTACGCCCGAGTCAACCGCCTTGCTCACCTGTTCCGCCGCGAGAACAGAAGCGCCCGTGGCCTTCTGAATATCGCCGAGGATAGCTCGCACCTGCCCGGTAGCCTGTTTGGATTGATCGGCCAGGCTCTTGATTTCCTGGGCCACAACCGCAAACCCTTTCCCGTGCTCTCCCGCCTTTGATGCCTCGATTGCGGCGTTTACAGCCAGCAGATTGGATTGCTGAGCAAGGTCACTCACGGCCGTGATGATCTCGCCTATGGTCTGAGTCTGTTCGCTCAACCGCACAATACTTTCAGCGACCGATTCCATCAGTCCCTTGATATGGTTTATTCCCTCCACGGTACTGTTAACGGCTGCATTGCCCTGCACTGCTATCGATACCGCCCGCTGCGCGGTCTCGGAAACACTCCTGGATTTCTGGGATGAGAGCAGCGCCGTTTGTTTGACTTCTTCCACAGTCGAAATTGTCTCATTTACCGAGACGGCCGTCTCGGTAGAAACGGAAGCCAACTGGGTAGTCAGCGCGAGGATTTCACCGACTGAGGAAGCAAGCACATTTGCCGCCTCCTGCACCTGCCGATTGACGGCCTGCAAGTTTTCCTCCGCCTGTTTGCGTTCGGTTATGTCCCGGGCAGCGGCAAAGACACCCTGAATTTTGCCCGCCTCGTTCATATAAAGGGCCGCGTTGTAAAGGACGTATGTCAGACGGCCCGACGTATGGCGGATCGTAAGAGGATAATTTCTGACAAAGCCCCGGGATATGACTTCCCGATAGCCCTCCCTGGCTTTTTGAGGTTCTGTGAAATAGTCGGAAAAGTCGCTTCCAATCAGATGCTCACGGGAAAAACCGGTAACGAGTTCCGTGGCCTTGTTGACGTCCGTGATTTTCCCCTCGGGACTGATCGTCACCAGTGGATCGAGACTGGCCTCGATCAGGCTTCTGGTATAAAGCGATGCGGCCCGTAATTCCTCCTCCATCCGTCTGCGTTCGGTAATGTTGCGGGCGGCCGCAAAGACGCCCAGAATTTTACCCTGCTCGTCATTGTAGACCGAGGCGTTGTAAAGGACATGGGCCAGCCCCCCGTTCCTGTGCCTGATCGTCAGGGGATAGTCGGTAACCGAGCCCTTCTGGAAAACCTGCTGGTATCCCTCGCTGGCTTTTTCAGGTTCAGTGAAGTACTTGGAAAAATCCGTACCGACAAGCTCGTCGCGGCCGACCCCCGTGACCTTTACCGTGGCTTCGTTAACGTCGGTGATCTTTCCTTCGATACTGATCGTTACGAACGGATCGAGGCTAGCCTCGATAAGACTTCTCGTATACGAAGATACTTTCTGCAGCTCTTCCTCCAACTGCCTGCGCCCGGCGCCGAACCAACTCATGTGAAATCCTCCCTGGGTCACGCTTGCTCATCGACGATTATATTTTTGGCTCTCAAAAGCTTGGCTATGCCTGCTCATCTACGATTATGTTCTTGGCTCTCAATAGCTTTCTTGCGTCCAAAACCGCAAGTTGCCCACCTGTAACTCCCCTCAGAAACTCGCCGCGGATGCCCGTGAGCGTCGGGAGCGATTGCTGGATCTGCTTCACGGCAATCTCTCGAACTCCCTGTATCGAATCGGCGAGTATCCCGAACTCCGTCTTACCCTCACAGATAATCAAAACGCTGCTTGATTCGCCGATCCCCTTTTCGGGCATATCGAAAAATTTGCGGATATCGACCACGGAGATTATTCGCCCCCGCACGTTTATCAGCCCGAGCACGAATGGAGGAGTGCAAGGCAGGGGGGTATAGTCTTTCAGGGCATAAAGCTCGCGCACATAGTGCGACTCGATCCCGTAATGCTCGTTTGCAAGCGTGAATTCAACTATTTCAACGTGTTGATCACCTTTTTCATGCCGAGGCTCCCGTGCAAGCACCTCCGCTCGCGCCCTCAGGATCTTTTGGCTTCTCCCGGGGACTCGGCGAAAACCCTTCCTCTATCCTGGCTTTGGTTCCGGCAATGCGTTCCTGTATCTCGTTCCAGTCGATACGCTCACAGTTCATCCAGCGACCTTTCGGCTTGCAGCATATTTCCAATGATTTCCGTCAACCTGCCAATGTTTACCCCTTCCGACCACGGCAAAATGTCTTCCGGGTTTCGGCCGGTCAAAAGCTCGAGGGCATTCTCAAAATATTTGATCGATTCCCTGTGCCTGCGGCGTTGCCTGCTGATGTTGCCTAAAGCCACGTAGGCGGGGACGAACCCGGGATCGAGATAGAGCGCCCGTTTAAGAGCATCCGCTCCCGCTTCCGCCTGCCCCAGTTCAAGGAGAATGGTTGCAACGAGGTAATGAGAGCCTGCCCTGAGCTTATCGGCGGCAATGGCCTTTTCGCACCAGTTCAGAGCTTCTTCGAGTTTGCCGCAATTGGCGTGAATCCGCGCCAGAAGCTCCATGGCCGCGGCATCCGCTGGATAGTGCGAAAGAATGCCCTCGGCTTTTTCCATCGCGTGCGTATAGCGGCCAGCCTCATACAAAGCGAGGGCCTCGCCGCGCAGATCGTCCGGGAGGGGGGCCGGGGGCGGCGGACTTTCCGGATGCAAGCCCTCCATTTCAGGGTTCAACTCAATTTCATTGTTCGACTCAATGGATGCGGATGGTGCGGGCGAAAAGATCGGTCCCCCAAGGGGGATAAAGGGGACAATTTCAACGGCCGGCGACAGATTGCTTACTTTCCTGTAAATCGTTGCACCGGAAGAGCTTAAGGGGGCAAATTGGGCAAACGACTGACAGGACAGCTCGCTTGGGCTCACGACCAAACAGCCGCCTTCCAACAGGCAACGGCGCAGATTTTGAACCACTTTCGTTGCACACTCCGGGGCCAGGTACATGAGCACGTTGCGGCAAAAAATGATATCCATCGAGTTGGCGCCATTGTAAGGCGACGGGTATACATCTTCAGCCAGGTTCAGATAGGAAAATGTAACCATTTCCCTGATACGGGGCAGGAGTTCGAAGTGGAGATCGTCTTTCTTATTGAAAAACTCTTTTTTGATCCGGGATGCCGGATCGCGAAACGACCAAGGCCTGTACAGGCCCTCGGCAGCCTTGTGCAAGAACCGGGGATTGATGTCCGTTGCCAGGATCGTGATATTCCAATCGTCGAGGTCGGCAATCATCCTGTCAAGAAACATGGCGATAGTGTAGGGTTCTTCTCCCGTGGCGCAACCCGCACTCCAGATTCTAATGCGTTTCCCATTATTGCGGCGATTTTGAATCAGTTCGGGAAGAACGACCTCTTCAAGGAGCTGAAATATCTTCCCGTCCCGGAAAAAAAACGTTTCTCCGACCGTAAGATGGCTGGCCAGTACTTCGATACGGCTTCGCGTGAGTGGAGATGACAAGAGCCATTCCACGCAGGCTCCCGTATCTTCGAAACCCAGTTCGCGGGCCGCGGAGTCGATTCCCCGCTCAAGGTCGCGAAGTCGTTCTCCCGGGAAATGCAGTCCCATTCTTGAGGCAACGACGGCACTTAGCCGTTCCAGATTTTCTTTAGCGAGAGTGCCCGGCATCTTAAATTCCGAAGCGGGAAGCTGAAGGCGAGGAAGAAACCCCTTAATCCCTCAATCCTTTAATTCCTAAATTCCTCAATCCCTTCCGCCATCGCCTCATCAAGCGCTTTGCCTTCTTCCAGGGAGAGGAATGTCTCAAGGTCATGAATCAGTACCATGCCGTCTGCAAGTTTTGCAACACCTTCCACATAATCGATCCGGGGCAGTATACCGCTGGATTCGACCACTCCATCCGCGGGAATATCGAAAATCCCGGACACGGAATCGGTCAGGAGGGCCACTGTGCGCCTGGCAGTCGCTGCAACAATGAAGTGATCGTCCAGGTCGATCTCTTTGTCAGGCAATCCGAACCTCCTTCGAACATTTATAACCGGAATAATGCGGCCCTCGATATTTATCACGCCAAGCACAATCCCAGGCGCTGAAGGCAAAGCCCTCACTTCCACGGCGCGAACGACCCTGCGGACAGTGGACAGGTGCAGGCCATACCGCTGTCCGTCGAGGAAAAATACCACGAGTTGCATCATGCCTTTTCCAAAAACCGGTACACAGTGGCGCGGCCTACCCGGAGAAGCTTCGCGGCCTTGGACTTGTTTCCGCCGGCCTGTTCAATGGCTGCGGCAACGGCCTCCGGCGTGAGACGGGAACCCGGCCCGGGCTTTAAGGCAGTACATGTCATCTGCCTGATTTCGAGCGGCAGGTGACAGGCTTCGATATTGAGGCAGCGCGACTTGACCAGGGCGAAGTGGATTGCATTTTGCAACTCACGCACGTTTCCCGGCCAATTGTAGTCCATCATCAGCCCAAGGGCGTCTTCGGAAAGCCGGAGCGCCTTTTGCCCATGCTCAGCCGCCTGCTTCAAAAAATGGGCGGCAAGCAAAGGAATGTCGTTTCTGCGTTCGCGAAGTGTCGGAAGCCGGATCGGGACTACACTCAGCCGGTAATAGAGATCTTCACGGAAATTCCTGCGCTCCATTTCCCTTTTGAGGTCCAGGTTGGTAGCGCTGATTATCCTTACATCCACGGAAATCGTCTTCTCACCCCCCACCCGCTCGAAGGCGCCAGACTGCAAAACGCGCAGGAGCTTTACCTGCATGTGCCTGGGGAGTTCGGATACCTCATCGAGGAAAAGGGTCCCTCCATCAGCGAGTTCGAATCGGCCTCTTTTGTCCCGAATCGCACCCGAAAAAGCGCCCTTGACATGGCCGAAAAGCTCGCTCTCGAGCAGTCCTTCCGGCAGGGCGCCGCAATTTACCGGGACAAACGGCCCCCCGGCCCTCGGACTTTCATTGTGTATGGCGGCGGCCACCATCTCCTTACCAGTCCCGGTCTCTCCTGTTATGTGGACCGGATAATCCGATGCGGCAAGATTTCTTATCTGCTCGTATACATCGAGCATCTTGCGGTCACGGCCGACAATTCCCGAAAAACTCGTAAGCTCACCGAGGCGGAGTTGAAGATCGATCACCTCCGTAATATCGCGAAAAGCCGCCAGAACCCCCACAAAGGCGCCCGACTCGTCGTACATGCCCGTTACCGACATCTCGATCTGGCGCGAATCGCCCGCCCTGGTGGCGGCATTTACCACATAACTATGATGCCCCAAAGGATCAGGCGCCTGCCCGCAAAAGGAACATTTATTCCCGCAAAACGGACCACCGAAAATGGAGTGACAATCACGCCCGATAACCTCCTCGCGCGACCAGCCGGTGATCCTTTCAGCTGTCCGGTTGAAAAAAAAGACCTTCCGGCTGAGGTCGTGGGCAATTATGCCTTCCATCAGGTTATCGAGCACATTTTGGAGATTCTTTTGCTGAACGACGAGGCTTTCGAGGTTTGAGACCATAGGTGCTTTTTGAACCAGTTTTTAGCTGTTAGTTTCCAGTTTTGAGTGAGTAAAAACTCGAAACCAAGAACTGTTACGTTTCCCGTTTCAAACCACTTATACACTATTTTCACCGCTTTAGCGAGGTCGTTGCGCATAAAGAAATCCCCCGGGCAGGTTCTACCTGCCAGGGGGACAAATGTTAAGCAGTTTTCAACACGTCAAGAGATCGGCTCGACTTTGCCGCTGCTAAGCTTTTCTTGATTTCCTGCTGTTCAACCAAGCCAACCCCGCCAATGGCGGGAAAAAGAGCCACACAGTGGCCGGGATCGGCGTTGCCGTTGCCGCACTAATGTCCGTGAGGTGATAACCGGCATTATCGTTTTCGTAATTGAAGGCGAGAGTAGTATTTGCACTCGTCGCAATGCCCGTAAATACAAATTGTGTGTAGTCAAAAGCACCTACAGTATAACTCGGCAGTCCGGGGTTGGTGGTCTCAACGGCGCCGTTCCACAATGCCTTGAAATAGGTCGTTGGAGTTTGAAGAAAATCGTCGCTGGCGAGCCAGAAGCTCACGGTATAAGCCTGTCCAACCGTTGTGTTGATGGTCTGGGAGATGGTGCCGTTCGAACCATTGGTTCCCAACATAGCTTCATAGGTGGATCCTGCAGGAGCCCCAGTGGAGGCCGTCGACACGTAGGAAAAAGTGTTGTCTCCCGACTGGGTCCAATTGGTAAAATCGCCTGTTTGAAATGACCCGTTTAATACCAGGTCCGCGCTTGCCGTTCCGGCCTGCACACCCACAAAAAGCATTGCGATTGCGGCAAAGATAAGCAACTTTTTAATCATTTTAGTCTCCTGTCAGTTCACTCGGAGGAACCTTCGTTCCTGGTGAAATATTCATTGAGCGGTTTGCCGCCGCCCGGGGGAATGGCTAGTTTCCTGTCTTGATAACTGCGAAATTAGTGAAATCACCATCGTAGTTCACGATCGCCCAGGCGGTGTTCGTTGTGGTGTCGACTCCGTAAGTGCCAACCGGGTAAGCCTTGTTGAAGGCGCCGTAAATGAACCTGCTGTGACCGCCGTTATTAAAGTTGACCGCGTTAACCCAATTACCGGTCTGATCCTGGGTATTTATGCAAATCATGCGGCCCTGGTTGAGATCGTTACGTGATAGAGTCACTGTGGGGTCGTAAGACATGGTAAGACCGTAAGTAGCGCCGCCCAAATCCGTAACGCCCACGAGGGCCAACGTCGCTGATGGCGACAGCATTCTTTACGGTTGATCTGTCGGCATAGTAGGCGTCAATGGTCTTGGTAAGATTACCACCTGGGAGTCCTGGGCTGCGCTGTTAATGCCTATTCCGGCGGTCGTATTGAGGAATTTGATCTGGGTCGTCGTGTAACCCACGTTTTCTTGCACTAAGTATTGCGCGCCGTTCAGGCTATAACCCCAACTCTCCTGCTTTGAAAAAGTGAAGGTGGGGGTGATATGTGATCCGTTGCCCGGATAGTTACTGTCGGAAGTCCCCGTATTCGACGTACCGAGGGGATCTGAGGTATAATAATCGACAGTCACAAGCGGGCCGTCCACGGTGAAGATGTAAAACCCGACAGTGTATAATTCCTGGCGTAACCGGGGTTTCACGGTTTTTCTGGCCAAACCAATTGCCACTCGACAAGGCCGTCGGCGTGTAGAATTTGCTGCTGCAAGATGCACAG
>CAWGZP010000103.1:0-22713 GCA_963826655.1 uncultured delta proteobacterium | reverse complement strand
CAATCTTCAGCAATACTCGGCTGATATAAACAACGCTCAGATATCGACGCTGGTAGGACAGGACGTTACCGTCCAGATGAACACAATGAACGTCAGCTCAGGCAGCCCCTCGGAACTCGACTACAAGCTCTCGACGCCCGCCACGGTCACCGCCACCATAAAGGACAGCTCGGGCACCACGATCGATACTTTGAGCCTCGGCTCTCAGAGCGCGGGCAGCTATACCGTGCCCTGGACCGGTAAAGACTCGAGTGGAAAAACGGTATCCGATGGCGCCTACACCTGCACGGTCACGGCAACAGCGACCGATGGAACCGCCTCGACCGTTCAGACCACCATCAACGGCCAGGTCTATTCATGTAACCTTAGCAGCACCCCCCCGACATACACCCTTACGGGGCCGAACGGAATCGTGGTGCCGGTGTCGGACGTCTCCGGAGTGGCAGGCAAGAGCACCACGAATTGAACAAAATGAAATAGACTTAGCGGGATACGCCCTATCGATAAAGGCATTTTAAAAATGGAATCCGATTTATCTATTATTACCAGCCGGAAAAGGAGAATCAAATGGCGGCCAACATGATGTACACGGCAATTGCGGGTCTGAATACCTTCAACGAAGCGCTCTCGGTCGTAAGCGACAATATCGCCAATGCGAATACCACGGGATTTAAATCCAGCACGGTAGACTTCGGCGATCTTGTGAGTGGAATAATCCCGACTGCAAACAGCAGCAACATCACGGCGCAGGGCGTAGGCTCGTCGATAATCGGCGTTTCGTCAAATTTGACGACCGGTTCGGAAATACAGACCGGAACCTGGTCGGACTGCATGATCCAGGGCAGTGGGTACTTCCAGGTCGAAAATCCCACCACCGGCTCAGTGTATTACACCCGGGATGGATCGTTTCAGGTCAATTCGTCGGGAATTCTCACAGATACAAACGGCAACGAGGTACTCGACAACTCCGGAAGCCCGGGAGCGCCCATTACAGTTGAACCAACCCCGTCGAGCCCCACATACTCCAGTTACGCCATCGACGAAAAAGGCGATGTTATCGGGACCAATTCAAGCGGCCCGGTGACTGTCGGCACAATCGGGGTAACGACATTCCCGAACCCCAACGGTCTCATCCGGGACGGTGATAATTATTATACTCCGGGTACCAGTGCAGGGGCCGGTGTAGTGGGAACGGCAGGAACCGGCCAGGCAGGCCTGATAACATCGGGAGCGATCGAGGGTTCGAACGTGGATCTGACCGAACAGATGGTCAACCTTATCGCCTATCAGGCAGACTACCAGGCAAACTCCAAATCCATCACAACTGATGACAACCTGCTCCAGGCTGTGGTAAACCTCATCAGGTAGCGGCAGTTTAAAAAAAACAGGGCGCGGGAATCGGGAAAGGCGGCTTCGGCCGTTTTTCTCATTTTGAGAACCGGCACGTGCAACAATGCCACGAAGATAAAGAATCTCGGGAGAATACCTTCGGCATGGATCTGGAGCGGCTTTCGCGGCAAATCGAATTCCTGGCCGAAATGGACAGGCTCAAGAGTATATTGCGGCAAACCCTTTTGATAGATCGGTCCAGGCAGGAGGATTCGGCAGAGCATTCATGGCATCTGGCCTTGCTTGCAATGGTGCTGGCGGAGCACGCCAGGGCGCCGGTCGACCTTTTCCGCGTCCTCAAAATGATCCTGGTCCACGATATCATTGAAATCGATGCGGGTGACACCTACTGCTACGATGAAGAGGGAAACCGGAGCAAGGCCGAGAGAGAAAACAGGGCTGCAGACCGGATTTTCAGTCTGCTGCCCGAAGACCAGGCGCTCGAGTTCCGCTCGCTCTGGGAGGAATTCGAATCCAGACAGACGGCCGACGCCATTTTCGCCGCCGCCCTGGACAGGTTTCAGCCGCTTTTGAACAACTACAGGTCGGGTGGCGTCATGTGGCGAAAGCACGGGATAAAAAAAGAGCAGGTTTACCTGAGAAACAGCCCCATGAAAGAGGGCTCACCGGTCCTGTGGGACTATGCGGAAGAAATGATAAAAGATGCAATCGCAAAAGGCTGGATCACCGAATAACCCTGTCGGCAAAGGAACGGTAATTTCCTGGCTTCTCTATGACTTTGGCATGGCATGGTTTTCCATGGTCGTGCTCACCGCCTATTTCATTCTCTACTTCGAGGATGTCATAGTAGGGGAAAAAGGCTACGCGGACTTCTTGTGGGGTGCGACCGTCTCCCTTGCCATGGCGGTATCGGTTCTCCTTTCACCGCTGCTGGGCGCAACCGCCGATGCGAGTGGAAAGAAAAAGAGCTTTCTCGTGGCATGCGCCGGCATATCGATTCTGAGCCTCTTTGGTCTTTATTTCACCGGACCCGGCCAAATAGCCCCGGCTGTATTCCTGGTCTGCATCGGCTATATCGGCTACACGCTGGCGATGACTTTCTATAATTCGTTGCTCCCGGAAATAGCAGGGCCGGAGTCCATTGAGAAGTTATCGGGCATCGGCTGGGGACTGGGCTACATCGGAGGGCTTGCCTGCCTGATCTGCATGAGCTTCACGGTTCCGAGCGTGGCCGGCGGGAAATCGATCCTTTTAATCGCCGGGGCTGCTTACGCGGTTTTTGCGCTGCCTTCGTTCATTGCTTTTAAAGATTCGCCCGAAAAAACCACTTCTCTCAGGTCAGCCACGCGTGAAGGCTTTTCCAGGCTTCTTGTAACTTTTCAGCAAATTCGCTCGTTAAGAAACATTTTCATCTTCCTCATCGCCTATTTCTTCCTGAGCGACGCCATATCAACTGTAATCGTTTTTTTCTCCTCCTACACCGTTTTTACTTTGCATTTCACCGTAAAACAGAATTTTGCGCTGCTCATGCTCATCCAACTCTCCGCCGCGGCCGGGGCGGTAGTCTCTGGAATGCTCGCGCATCGAATCGGGATAATTCAGACGATCATCATCACGATCTTCATCTGGATACTGGCTCTGCTCGGGATAATCACCCTTACGAGCCTCGACGCGTTCTACGCCCTTTCGATTTGTGCCGGATTGGTCCTGGGCGGCACCCAGGCTACGGCTCGGAGCTACATGGCAATCGAAGCCCCCGAAGGAAAGAAAGCCGAGTTTTTCGGCTTCATGACCTTCAGCACAAAAATAGCCGCAGTCTTCGGCCCCCTGCTCTATGGGATCATATCCAGCCGCACGGACAACCCCCGGATAGCCATACTGTCCCTGGAGGCTATGTTCGTCCTCGGCCTCTTTTTTATGCTCCTGGTTCGCCGCACAGATCGCCGCAGTCCTCATGACCCCGCGAAACACCCTGAACCATGAGAGACATACCGAAAACTCCCTAGCCCCTTTCTCCTCGATGAACTCTACCCCCCCGAAAAGCCCCTTGAGCGTGGGGCAAAGACTCGCGCCGCCGTGTATCGCGTCCGGGCCTTAGTGTTTGACGGACAGGTCTTAGCTGCTGCTTCCCGGCTCGATGGCCTTGCATTTGAGGGGCACGCTGAAGACCTTGCTGTATTTTCAGCCCCCCTTGTTGCCGCCGCTGCATCATCTGCGGGCCACGCCCCCCCGGTCCCTGCTGACGATGCCCCTGCCAACGTCTCCCTTGTTGCCGCAACCGCCATTCGTTTGCAGCTCTTCCTGCCTGTGCTCCAAGCCCGAGGTTTTTGCCCGGACCCATCGGTCCGGCCGGCCCTGTACTTTCCCCAACCGCAGCCCGTGGCGCCCTTGCTCCGGCAGGCCGCCATCCGGGGCTCTGAAAACCCGGCACGCGCTGAGGCCTCTTTTCCTGCATTTTTAAGGAGCGCTGTATAAACTGGACCTCCGAGCGGGGCCTGTGCACCATGTTCTCTGGAACCAGCCTGCCCGTGATCCTCAGTTCCCGGCGAATACGCTGCACGTCCTGTGTGCCCGTCACCAGCTCTCCACGCCCGATCCGTGCCGTTTTCTGCTGGACCTCCCAGCCGGAAATACCGCGTCTCGCCCTCAACGAAATTACCCGGTTGCGGTTGATTCGCGCCTCCACTGCCTCGTGAGGTTTTACGGTAAGACGGGCCAGGTTCGTATCATAGACGAAGCGGTTCCGAATAGCGCTGTAATCGGGAATGACCCTGTCGCTCATAACCGGCGCCGCCCTGTAGTTCGTTATAATTGTGGTCCTCTCCACATTGGGGACCCTTACTCCGGAATAGCTGTTCACGCTGTAGAGACTGCCCCTGGCGACGACAACCGCAGAGCCGGCGTTAGTCAGCCTGTCGATGCCGATCTCTTCCTCGCTCTTTCCGATCGAGGCAGTCGCTGGTCCCCAATAGTTATGGGAATAATAGGTCTCGCGAGGCGCAAGTGGGACCCAGCCGACATTGGAGTCCGAATGGACCCAGGAAACCCGCCCGGGATACCAGTATACGTATCGTCCGATGGAGCCGGCCCTCACCTTGGCCGGAGGCGCCCAATACCAGCCTGAGTTTACAAGCACCCAGTTCCCATAATGGTGCGTAACATACCCGAAGGATTCGCCGGGAATCCATACGTTATCCTTGTGCCACACCGTCCACCTGCCATCCGTAAAAGGCTGCCAGCCCGCGGATACGGCCGTCGGGCGCCACAACTTCCTGCACCGGCCGTCATAATAGACTTGCTCCCATCTGCCGCTCTGGTCGAGGTCGTAAGCGTCCTCGTGCAACTCCGATGGGAGGTAATCGACCGATTCTCCTTTGACCTGCACTCTCTGTGTCCAGACTTCTTCCCGTTTGAGGTTCCATTCATCCCAATCGGCATTCACCTGGCCATCTCCCTGCGCCGCCACCCTGCCATCCGAGATTATGGAGCGCCCACCCGCCTCTACGACATACTTGGATTCCCCGTCCCCAAGGACGAAATCGACGGAACCGTCGAGGCTTATCACCTCGGCCGACTCGTCTCCTACATAAAGATCGAAAGAGCAGCCTGGCCGGGCCAGCACATAGCCGTAAGGCGTCGTCGCCTTTGTTACGGCTTTTTGACTCTTGTTGTAAAACCTGGCCGTGCCGGAGGCCACGTCGATCTCCGCTACGTCCTCCCGCAGGGCTAAGAGCTGTATCTGGGTATCGCTGCCCGTTCTCACCCACACCCCGTTGGGCAACTTGAACTCCGCCTTTCCTGCGTCATCTGAATATACGGCGTCGTCCAGCCCGAAGGGCGCATCCTTTACCGTGGCCACCCAGTCCTGTTCGGAGTAAATATATCGCAGCAGTTGCCCTTCGATAAGAGTTACGCGCCCAACAAGCGCAGGCTCTTCGGAGGTCCCGGCCTCAGCGAATACGGCAGTCACCCACACCGCGCAAAGGACAAGTCCAAGTGCGAGCGTGCTCAGTCCCTTCATTCACTTCTCCTCTTGCCGAAAATCACTTAATTCGCCCCTGAGGCCAAAACTGCCGCCCGCCAAACAGCTCGGAAACGCCCGGCGCCTCCGCCCGACTCCGAAGGCCCTTTAAAGTACTAAGACGATGCAGGCATTGAAATAGTTTAAAATAATTTAGAATTAGGGAATTCAGGAATTAATTAATTCCATAATTTGATCTTCAATTCGCTTTTAATCCCTCAATCCATGGCCCTGGAAGTCGGGAAAGCATAACCTGAAAAAAGAAACCGCTCTTTATAATCTTTCATATAAATCGCCAAATCTCAACTCGTCACACGGCCGCCGGTCAAAATATCCCGGAACAGCCGGAGGCCCGCATGAAGAGAATCCGGTCGATTTATTCGTTATTTCCACCCAACTCGCCCCGGCCGCTCGCAAAACGGCCGGAAATTCCCTTTATTGAAAAACGAGCCGATTCGAAGTATAAGGCAGGAAGCTAATCCAATTTCTTAAAACACGGTTACCACACCTGAAAGGAAATACATGCGAAGAGGTTCTTTCTTCTGCCTGTTATTCGCGCTCTTTTTTGTCCTTGCCTGCATGCCTTCAACGACTATGGCGCTCGATGGCGCAGCAAAGAAAACGAAAGAACAGTCCGGAGTCGAAAAAAAATTCGCCCCTCCCCCATCCGGCGCCAGACAGGGTAAAGGCCAGGCAACAGCGGGGAGCGTTGCAGCCACGGAACTTTCACCGGGCCAGATAAACGCTCGTGAGGCTATCCTCATGGAAGTTTCCACCGGAGCGGTCCTGTTCGAACAGAACGCCGATGTCCCCATTGAACCGGCCTCCTTTACAAAAATAGCATCGCTCTACCTGATTTTCGAGGCACTGAAGCAGGGACGGATTCACCTCGACGATCAAGTCCCGATCAGTGAGGAGGCCTGGCGTACCGGCGGCTCCAAGATGTTCGTGGGAATCGGAAACACTGTCCCCCTCGAAGAAATTATAAAAGGCATAGCGGTCGTATCGGGAAACGATTCCTGCGTTGCCGCGGCCGAGCATGTGAGCGGGAGCGTGGACACCTTCGTGGATGCCATGAACCGTAAAGCCAAAGAACTCGGAATGCCCAATACCGTGTTCCTTACTCCTCACGGACTCCCTGCCGACGGCCAGATTACGACCGCCAGGGACATGGCGACCCTTGACACCGCCTACCTGCAGGCATTCCCCGAAGCGTTGCGGTTCCATTCCTTGAAAGAATACTCCTACAATGGCATCCATCAAAACAATCGGAATCGGTTGCTGTTCAAGGACGCGACTATCGACGGATTGAAAACGGGATACATAGCTGCCTCCGGCTACCACCTTTCCGCCACCTCCAAACGCGACGGGATGCGGCTTCTCGCTGTCGTGATGGGCGCCCAGAACAGTCAGATCCGTGAAAGGGAAGCACTTAAGCTGCTCAATTACGGATTTAGGCATTTCACCCTGGTCCAACCGTTCCAGGAAGGCCAGGCTGTTGCAAAAGCCAAGGTGTGGAAAGGCCAAAAGGACGAAGTCCAGATCTATCCTGACGAAACGCCGGCTTTTCTCATCCAGCAGAGCCAGAAGAACCAGTTGAAATGGGTGATAGATGCGCCTGCGGATGTTGTCGCGCCAATCAAGGCGGGACAGGAAATGGGAAAACTTGTTTTCCTCGTCTCCGATCAGCCGAAGCGGACCGTTGCGCTGGTCACCAGGGAGGACGTCGCACTCGGAGGCTGGTTCAAAAGGACCTGGCAATCGGTGATAAGCCTGCACCTGATTGATTGGAAATGGATGAGTGCGGCTCTGGGCGGCATAGCCTTTGCGGCCATTTTGCTGATACTTCTGACCGGTCGCAGATCACGACAGAAGTTTTAACGGTAAGAACTCCACACTACTCAAAGCGGGGCCGGTCCGTGGTGTGGAGTTCGTCCGCAGAGACCGGAGCCCTTTGAGATCGATGGCCGCCGACATCGACCCTGTCTTATCCGCGCGATATGATTTTTGTCTCTTCGGTCGTGGCCGGAGGTTTCGCTATGACCTCGCGACCGCAGGCCTTTTACCCCCTCGATGCGGTCATCAGAAATACAGGGAACCTTCCGATTTCGCCATTTGCGGCCGGCTTGACTACTTCCGCCGCCGAGGTAAATACAATGTCGTCAAAACTGGCCTCCACCAAGGCGTTGCGTAACATTTCATGCTCGAATCCGAAATGGAATACCCCCTTGTTGTCACTATGAAACTTCCCATGCTCCGGGTCCAGATCGGCTATGCAAAGATATCCTCCGGGCGTCAGACATCCGTGGAACTGGTTGAGGACAGGCGCTATTTTCTCGATATGATGAAATGTCATGCTGCTTACAATCAGGTCGTAATTCCCCGTCAAAACGCCTCCCGCATCGAGATCGAGCAGCAACGTTTCGATATTGGCCGCATTTTGCTTGGCTATCTTTGCCCCCAGGACGTCGAGCATTCCCTGTGAACTGTCGATACCCGTTATCGATCCAACCAGGGGCGCCAGTTGGAGCGTTAGAAGCCCCGTTCCGCACCCGAAATCCAGGACGTTCATGCCGGTGTTGAGTGGCGCACGCCCCGCTATGGCGGCTTTGATGTCTTGCGCCAGTTTAATTCGCACCGATTGGTCATCCCAGGCGGCCGCCTCTTTATCAAAATCACGTTTGCCGCTGGTCATCCTGTCTAATCTCCCTTTGCAGCAAGTCGTAGCTGCTGTTGATACTACCCATCATGGTTTGCAATTCTTGACGGGAAACTCGTCCGGCCGGTAAGTACATTCCAGTGAGAGTACACCAAAATCGCCTCACAAGATAAGATATAAAGGAATCATCCCGGCAGGTGGCGCTCCCCGCACGCACGCGCGGCAAATTTAACCGAATCTTCGCACAAACGTAACAAACCACCTCTAAAATCCGGCATTATCTGCAAAAACTGGTGGCAACGATTAAGAAGACCATGCAATTTGACACTAACCCGGAAGAAAAACAGGTCCTGTTAATTCCGAAGGAGACGCCCGATGAGACGATTCAGGAAATCAAGCCTGGCCCTGGTTATGGCAGCCTCGTTGCTGCAGTTCTCCGCCATCCCGGCGGCATACGCCGGGACGGGGTCCATGACGGGCACACCCTCGACGTCTCGACATGGAGGGCATAAAAAACACCCGGCCGTCCATGGCAAACCTCCGGCCGTAACCGCCCAGCCGGATGTCGGTCCGGACCTTGCCCGATACTTCAACAACCCGGCAGGGGACCCCAAACTGCCGCCTGAAAAGCTCGCGATGCTGCTGCGGCAAAAGATCAAGTATGTATTCGTAATCTTTAATGAGAATCACTCGTTCGACAACGAATACGGCACGTTCCCCGGTGTCAACGGCCTCTACTCGACCGGCCTGAAGCCGCGTTCCGCGGAAGATACGCCGGGCTTCACCCAGACCTACACCGGCAGCAACGGCTTGAGCGTCACAGTCCAGCCGTTCCGGATCGGACCGGCACAGAATGCCGGCGTCGTCGACAGTGTCGACCACTCGCACACCGGGCTCGCCACCAAGATCGACGTCGATTCCGCGACCGGCGTGGCGAAGATGGACCAGTTCGCCTTCGATGAGTACACGCGCTTCGCTTCGAAAGGCGGCACAGCCAACATTGCGGAGGGTACGCAGTTCGCCGGGCTCGTGATGTCGCACATAGACTGCGACACCGTTCCGTTCTTTTGGCAGTGGGCAAGCCGCTTCACGGTTTTCGACAACATTTTCGCAACCGAGGACACGCCCTCCACCCCGAACGCGGTAGCCATGATCGCCGGCCAGTCGGGCGAAACGCAGTGGGTCAAGCACGGCCCGAATGGTCGGGCCTGCACAACGGGCGGCAATACGGGAACGACGCAGGGACCGCCCCTGGTCAACGATCCACAACCCTTCTACGGCTCCCAGTTCGACAAGACGGCTGTCGACAGGCAGCCTGCCGGCACAAACGCAAGTGAAAGCTACGCCAACGGCAACATCGCCTCGAACCTGACCTTCGCGAGCCTGCCGCTCACCTTCGCGGGCAATAATATAACGGCGGTTATGAAACAGAACCTGGACCCCAATTTCGACTTGCCCGATATCCTTAAGGACATCCCATACATCCAGGACCTCAACGTCAAGCCCGTCAACTGGCGCTGGTATCAGGAGGGCTATGACCTGGAGTCGACCGATACGAACGGGACGGCCTCGCATTACTCATACGTGAGCCACCATCAGGGGCCGGGGTATTTCGGCTATCTGGCCAATACGCCGCCGTTGCGCCCGAACTTCCGCGGCCTAACCGACTTCTTCACCGACATGGCGAATGGCGATCTCCCCAAGGGCGGTGTGTTCTATATTCGCGGCGGCTACTCGAACCAGATGGGGATGACCCCGCCGATCACCAACCCGGACACCCCTGCGGCTGAAATCGCCGCCATTACCAAGGCGAAGTCCGGTGACGACGACCACCCCGCGTACAGCGACCGTCAACTCACCGAGGCGATGGCGGCCCGCGTCATCAACGCGGTCGCGGCAAATCCTGAAATTTGGAAACAGTGTGCGATCATAATCACCTACGACGAATCGGACGGCTTCTACGACCATGTTCCTCCTCGCATCCTCTCCTACGGACCCGACGGCCTGCCGCTCTCCCGCGGAGTCCGCGTGCCGCTGATCCTGATATCGCCCTATGCTCGTACACACGCCGTTGCGCACGCGGAGGGCGACCACAACGCGGTAATCGAGACGATTAACGATATATTCGGGCTGCCCGCGCTCGCAAGCCTGCCCGAAGAGGCACAGGCGCTCGCGGACGGCAACTCCAGGGAATTTAACAAGTTAGGCCCCCCTGGATTCGAGCAGAAATACCTGGGACCGCGCGACATCAACTCGCCGATAACCGAAAGCCTGCTTTCGGGCTTCGACCCGAAACGCCTGCTGGGCGCCTCGCCGCCGCTGCCGGCTTCCTTCGCGATGATTCCGGAGAACATCGTAAACACGCTCCCACACTATGGCGGGCATGGCTGCAAGGAGGTCGGGATCGTACCGGAGGATGTCCGGCAGGGAATCGTCAACCATATCCCCGTGGGTTTCAATCCGCTACCGGGCACCTACCCGGCTCTAAACTGATGCTGCAAAATAACGAATGGGGATGCGCGTTGCATCCCCATTCGTTATTAAAAACCTGTTTCGTATCGAACAATTCTTTCAACCGGTAGCGCCGTCTTCCATGGCGGTGTTCCAAGAGAATGGACGTTTGGTCTCATGTCCATCCTCATCCATTCCCTGCTAACGCAACAACACCCCGGAGATAACCGTCCTCATCAATTCCGAGGTCCCGTCGTAGAGCCCCGTAATCATGGCATCCCTGTACAGGCGCTCGACCTTGGAGCCCTTGACGTACCCGATACCCCCGTGAATTTGTACTGCGCGGTTCGTTTGGCGGGAAGCGGTTTCCGAGGCAAACAACTTCGCCATGGCGGCCTGGCTGCTGTAAGGCAGTCCCTGGTCGTAACACCAGGCTGCCTCATAGGTCAAAAGCCTCGATGCCTGCACTTCGGTCGCCATGTTGGCAATCATCGCCTGGACCGCCTCGAATGCTCCGATGGGTTTTCCGAACTGAATTCTTTCCTTTGAATATCTTATCGACTCGTCGAGAGCAGCCTGCGCAATACCCAGGGACTGCGCGGCAATGCCTATCCGAGCGCCATCAAATGTCTTCAGGACGATCTTGAGCCCCTGCCCCTCGACACCCAGCAGGTTTTCTTTCGGAATCCGGCAGTCCTGCATGGAAGCTTCAGCCACAAGCGAGCCTCTTAAGCCCATCTTTTTCAGGTGCCTTCCAACCTGGAGACCAGGGGTCCCGGACGGCACGATAAACGCGCTGGCGCCCTCTGAGCCCTTGGATTTATCTGTCATGGCAATAAAAATAATCAGGTCGCTGACGGCAGCGTTTAAAATGAATATCTTGCTTCCGTTCAGTACCCATTCGTTGCCATCCGGGACCGCCGTCGTTGTCACGGCCGCCACATCGGTTCCGGCCCCTGGATCGGTCAGGGCAAACGAGCCAAGCATCTCACCTTTGCACAGCGGGGTAAGATATTTCTTCTTTTGCTCTTCCGTACCGAACTTAAACAGCGGAAACTCTGCCAGACCGGTGTGACACTCCAAGGTAAAACCGGTCGTTGCACATGCCCGCGAAAGCTCTTCGAGCACTATGATGTAGCTCAGATAGTCAGACCCTGCTCCGCCGTATTCCTCGGGATAGGGAATACCCATCAAATCCTGTTCGGCAAGCCCTTTAATCGTTTCGACCGGGAACCTCGCTTCCTGGTCGACTCCGTCGGCAATCGGACAAACATTCTTGTCACAGAATTCCTTTACACTTTGTCGAATTAATTGATGCTCTTCGGTCAGATTGAAATCCATTTCTAAGGTTCCTTTTATCCTATATTTTTGATTATTCTTCTACGTAGTCGTCTCTTCGGATCTCTCCCTTTGATCTTCCCCCCACTCAGAAAGGCGGCAACGTTTTCTGCGGCAAGTCTGACCGCATTATCCATAGTGCCGGGCGTAACGGCGGAATTGTGCGGAGACCCAAGACAATTGGGCAGATCGAAAAAGGAATAATTCACTTTGAATTCCCCGTCCATCGAAGGCTCAACCCACCACGTGTCGATTCCTGCGCAGAAATCGGGATGTCGAACCAGATGCAGGAAGAGGGACTGTTCGTCTATGATGGCCCCCCGCGCTACGTTGATGAGGATGGCGTCATGCTTCATGCGCTCCAACTCTCGGCTTCCGATCAGCCCTTTTGTGCGGATCGTCAGGGGGATCGAAACCAGGAGCACGTCGCTGTTATCGAGAAGGTAATCCAAATCGTCCATACTTCCGATGAAATCGACCTCTTCCGTGGTCCGGCCGCTGGTGTTTATCGCTAGAATCCTCAGCCCGACAGCCCGCATGATCTTTGCTGCCGCCTGCCCTATTCCGCCAAATCCCAGCACGCCGAACGAAAGCCCCCGTATATTCCTGTTTCGGGTCTTCTGGTCGAATTCGCCCCGCTTCAGCTTGGCGTGATTGACGCAAAGCCGTTTTGCAAGCGCCAAGGTCATCGCCAATATATGCTCTGCCATCGGTCCCGCAAACGCACCCGGATTGGAGGCAATCATCGCTCCGGCAGGCAGTAGTGAAAATGGCATATGCTCGGCTCCGGCCGTAACCAATTGCATAAGCCGCAAGTGCCCGGGCAGCCTTAATTCTTCCTCGCAGAATTCCCGTGCCGGGTCCCAGGAGATGATCGCTTCGGCACGCTCTATTACACCGGCGCGCTTGCCCTGTTCGACATCGGACAAGAATCGGATATCCGCCCCATCCCCCAGGACTTCCTTGAAAACTTCCCGGCGAGCGCGTTCAGTATTGTAGGAAATGAGAATTTCAGCCATATTGCACATCCGACATGCGGTTATCGCTACAGGAGAGCGAGATGGAAAACCCATTCAAATTCTCGCCCCGGTCCAGGTTCGTTACCCGGAAACCGTTGTGCGGTGCCATTCTCTGCTTCGGTCGCTATTTCACTTGTTTCGATGTAGACTTAACCGGACACCTAAAGCTCGAAAATCTCAAGGCGGTCGGGTACCTATATAACGATTTTCTGAACGAAGAAACGCATTTTTTTATGTCCGGGCAGATTGCCGGTATAAGGACGGAATTTTTTCGACGACAAACTGCACGTCCACACGCATACAAGCCAATTTTTGCGAATGGGAATATTTAGAAAATGTCTTCCAAACACGTGAAAGTGGAAAGCGGCAGAGAGTTTATCATAGATGCCGGGGGTATCGCCCTTTCGGCGGTCGTTCACCTGCCCGCAAAGGTCCCGGCCCCTGTAGTAATTTGCTCCCACGGCCTTCTGAGCACAAAGGAAAGTCCCAAGGCCCTGGCGATAGGCAATACGATGAGCGAGGCCGGCTTTTGCGTACTGCGGTTCGATTTTTCAAGGCGCGGCAAAAGCCCTTCGAGACGGGGAGTCAGCCTTGTCGAAGCGGGGCGACTCGATTTGGATGCGGTGACAGATTTTGTTTTGGAACAGCCATGGTCTGATGGACGAATCGGACTTTTCGGTTCGAGCTTTGGCGGGTTCCTCTCCCTGCTCACCGCGGACCATCGCCCGGAGCTGTTTCGAGCCGTCGTCTCCCTGGCCTCTCCTTTCGACATGAGCAAGATCGATCCGGGCATAAGCCCCGAGGAAATGCGAACCATTTTTCCGGACGGTTTCAACCTGGGCTCCCCTAAAGATTTGCAGACTGTCGGCAGGACCGGGCGTGTCCTGCTGATTCATGGTCAACGGGATGAAATCGTTCCCTGGAAAGAGTCGGTTCGGATTTACGAACGCCTCTGCGAGCCCAAAAGACTCCTGCTCATGAGCACCGCCGACCACCGCGTCAGTGACGAATCTTGGCGCGTAAGAGCAATCACCTCCAGCCTGGAATGGTTTCTAACGTATTTGAGATAAGGAACCGGTCTTGGTTTTTGCGGCCTCTTCCCGCGAAGAAAGGGTCTGTAAAGATGCTTGACAAAATCCGCAGGATCACCATCATCGCCACGGCGCTCCTCTCGCTGCTTCTTCTGCATGATAGCCATGCCGGTTCCGGCAATCTTGACGCCTTGGCACAGGGAACATCGACGTTCACCTTGTCCCTTTTCCAGCAAATTATCGCCGGAAAAGAGGGAAACATTCTCTTTTCACCTTACAGCATCTCTATGGCTCTCGCCATGGCCGGCGCAGGCGCCAGGGGGAAGACGTCCGAGGAAATAGAGCGCACGCTTGGCTATACCCTGCCCACCGGCACGCTTTATCCGGCCTTGGCTGAGTTATCGCACATGCTGACGAAAGCAGGAAATGAGAATGGGCAATCACTGAACGATGCCAACGCAATTTGGCTCCAAAATGATTTCGAGGTTCAGCCCGGCTATCTCCGGCTGCTCAAAGATAATTTCGGCAACGAGGCCCGGCAGCTTAACTTTTGCCATGCGGTTAATGCCTCGCAAACCATCGACGACTGGGTCGCCGGGAAAACCCGCGATCACATCCGAGACCTTATCCCGGCAAGCGCGTTGAACTGTGATACGAAGCTGGTTCTCACAAATGCCATTTACTTCCTCGGCAATTGGGCCTCACCGTTCAAGGAAGCCTTAACCGGGCACGGGCCGTTCGTTTCGGCCTCCGGCCGAACAGAGGAAACTCTGCTGATGCACCGGCAAGGCGCATACCCTTATGCGGAGCTTGAAGGGTGGCAGGCCCTGGAAATGCCCTACGTGGAAGGGCGGCTGACCATGTTGGTATTGCTCCCGTCGTCGGGAAGCACTTTGGCGGACGTCGAGACACATTTGGATGCCAAAAGCCTCGATAAAATCTCGCAGGCGTTAAAATCCCGTACGGTTGATGTCACCTTCCCTAAATTTGAGATCAGCGCCAAGTATAACCTGAATGAGTACCTCAGGGGCGCGGGCATCAACGAAGCGTTTAGCCCGCAAGCCGATTTTTCGGGAATCACAACCGAACGTAAGCTGCTTATCGGCGCGATACTGCATGAGGCTTGGGTCAAGGTTGACGAGAAAGGCGCCGAGGCCGCCGCTGCAACCGGTGGAGCGATTGTAAGCACAGCCATACAGCATCCCGAATTACCTGTTGTATTCAGGGCCGATCATCCCTTCCTTTTCCTGATCAGGCACAAAGAGACGGGGTTGCTACTCTTCTGGGGCCGCCTGTCTTCGCCAAAGGACACAAATTGAATCTCCGATCGCCATATCGGGGTCCGATGACCTGTTCCGGAAAATGAGAATCTCAGCCATATCTTGCCTCCAACGATCCAGTTATTGCTATAATGGAATGCAAACGCCTAAATCGCCTTTTTTACGATCCCGAGGGGAGGCCGAAGAGGATCGGGAACCATTTTTCCGGATGGTTTCGATCTGCGCTCCCCAAAAGATTTCCTGGCCATCGACAGGACCGAATTGAGATACGAGCGTAATTGACGAAAGGGAAACTTATGCAATGTTTGCGTTATCCCGGGAGTAAAGTTCAGTCCTCCTCACCCACATGCCGCGTTAGCCTGTTTTTTGCCCTCTTCGTATCCGTGCTTTTCCTGTGCTGCCCTCCGGCCACGGCGGGGCAGACCGAAATAGATCTCACCATCCTGCATGTGAACGATACCCATGGACATATCGTCCCCTATCTTGACAAAAAAGTTGATCCAGATCGACAGGTCGGCGGGATCCAATACCTCGCCAAAATGGTTGAACTGGAAAGAAGAGCTAATCCGGACGGGACGATTCTTCTGTCGGCCGGCGATATGTTCCAGGGAACCCCGATATCAAATCTTTTTCATGGAAAACCGGTAATCGAAATCATGAATTACCTGCACTATGACGCCATGGCCCTGGGAAATCACGAATTCGACTGGGGACAAGACGCACTTCATTCCATAATCTCATCGGCTTCCTTCCCGATGCTTTCGGCAAACGTCTTCGAACACGGCGGGGGGGCCATCCAAGGTGTCAAGCCCTACGTGCTCCTGAAACGAAAAGACATTCAAATCGCGGTGATCGGCATAACGACACCGGCGACCTTTTACTCTTCCAGACCCGAAGATGTGGCGGGCCTCACTTTCGTTTCTCCCGAAAAAGTGCTGCCTGCCATAATCGGACGTGTCAGGGCCGAGGGGGCCTCTATCGTTATAGTGCTCTCCCATATGGGCCTGGACGCAGACCGCGCCCTGGCGCGCGAAGTCGGTGGAATCGACGTTATAGTCGGAGGGCACAGCCACACGGCAATAAAAGACCCGGTGTTAGAGTCCGGGAAAGTGATAGTCCAGGCCGGTTCGAACGGCATTTATCTCGGGGTCTTGCATATTAGTTTTGACGGTGAGGGGAAAAAAATTCTCAACTTCACGCGCAAAGACGAACTCAAGTTGGTTTCACCGGCGCCCGACACGCAGGCGGACCCGAATGTGGCCCTGATCGTCGATAAATACGAATCGCAGGTGAAGGCCGAATTTTCGAAAGTGATCGGCACAGCGGCTGCCGATCTGACCAGGGAATCGGCCAGGGAGTCCTGCCTTGGCGACGTGGTTGCCGACGCCATGCGCAAGGCGAGCGGCGCACAGATAGCTTTCCAGAACGGAGGCGGCATCCGGGCCGACATACCGAAGGGGCCGATAACGCTTGAGGCGGTGTTCGAGGTCCTGCCGTTCGACGATGACCTGGTCTCGATGGACCTGACCGGGGAACAAATCAGGGGAATGCTCGAGAAAAACGTTTCATCGAAGGAAATGCTCCAGGTTTCCGGGATGCAAATCGTATATGACCTCTCCAAACCTTCCGGAGCAAAGTTGGTAGCGGTCGAAGTCGCGGGAAAACCCCTGGATGAGCAGCAAACCTACAAGGTTGCGACAAGTGATTTCCTCGCCGCTGTGGGTGGCAAGTCCAATGTCTTGACACAGGGCCGGAACCTGGCTCACGGTCCCACGCTGCGGGACGCGGTAATCGACTACATTCGCAAAAATTCACCGATAAATGTCGAGGTCCGGGACAGGATCATTTTCAAAAACTGAGGCCGGCCCGCCTGCCCGGAACTCTGCCCGGGCTGGCCCGGCCGAGCACGGAGTCCGGCTTTGAGCGAACACATCGGCGTTTACGTAAACGGACAAAAGATTAATCTCTACCGGGGCATGAAAGTAAAGCACGCTCTCATAGCATACGATCAAAGTCTATATAAGGCGGCGCTTTTAGGAGAAGTCCGCGTCGAGGATAAAAACGGGTTTGCCTTGGGACTCGAAGGCAGCCTGGCGGATGGGTCCGAAATATTCACCATAGCCACGGCTTGAAGAGCCAAAGGCTTATGCGGAGATTCGACTCACGCAGAGGCGCGGAGACGCGGGAAAAAACGAGTGCCAACCCGTCATAGCCCACGACCAAAGAATGTATAAGGCGGCGCCGGCAGGGAGGTCCGCGTCGAGGACGCAAACAGGTTTGCTGCAGGGCCCGAGGGCAGCCTACTGCGCCTGCACTTTCTTGTGCTCTTCTTTCCAAATCGGCTGGTAGTCGTAAGTCGCATAGAACTCAGTCTGGAATACACCCCAGGCACTGTTTTCGATGGCCAAATTCACTTCACGCAACCGTGCCGCGGGCACTCTCAAAGTGACCACTTGGCCGATACCCATCATCACATACCAGGAGACCACCTCCACCCCCGCGGGTGGGAACTTCTCGTAGAAGCCATGTTGCTAAGAAAAAGAAGCATTCGAAAGCTGAAAGGTGGGTCGGTGGGTCTCATCAGGCTCCTCGCTGTTCCCGGCTGGGCGGCGCCATAAATTCAGGCCCCACCGGATCTTTGACTGCTTCCCGGATGATTTGGTCAATTTCACGCATGGCGGCTTGATCTGCCCGCCAGCCAAAAATCTCGGCCAGGGGGGCCATCTGCTCAGGCCGTCTGCCGCCCCACAAGGCGATTTCCGCTCCTTGGTCCAAAACCCAGCGTACTGCCAGGTGCAATGCCCGGCGGTCAAATCGCTGTCTCGCCAACCGGTCAAGGCGTTCGACCGCAGACAGGTACTGGCCGAGACGCGGCTCGTTGAACTTTGGGTCGATCTTACGCAGATCGTCACCCTGATATTCGCGCTCGGCGGTGACTTTGCCCGATAAAAGACCTCGGCACAAGGCCCCGTAAGTCATCAACGCCAGGTGATTTTCCCGGCAGAAAGGCATGAGATCCTGCTCGATCTCCCTTTCAAAAAGATTATAGGGCGGCTGCACTATGTGCAATGGCCCCCCCTTTTGAAATGCCTGGATTTGTGCCGGTGAATAGTTGCTCACCCCCACAGCTCTTATCTGCCCATCCTTGAGGAGTTGGTTCAAAACCTTCGCGGTTTCCTCGAACGGCTCCAACGGGTCGGGCCAATGCACGAAAAGAATGTCTACATAATCGGTTTGCAGATTTTTCAGGGATTGTGCAAAGTTGCTTTTAAGAAAATCCGGTGAGCAATTTCGAAAAACCTGCCCGTCCTTCCAGTCCAGCCCGGTCTTCGTGGAGATGAAAACCCTATCCCGGCATTTTTTTCGTGCGAGAGCTTTGCCGACGATCTCCTCGGAGCGGCCGAAGCCGTACACGGGGGCTGTGTCTATGAGGTTGACGCCCTTGTCCAGCGCGGCATAAATGGTATTAATCGACTGTTCCTCATCAGTTCCGCCCCACATCCACCCTCCCATGGCCCAACTGCCCAAAGCGATACGGGAAACCTTTAAATCCGTGCCCGAAATCTGCGTGAATTCCATATGTTCCTCCTTACCCCGAACTCCTTGTAATCCCTGCTCGCCGGGACATCTAACTTCAGATCTATTTCCTCTAATTTAATCCTCATGTTTGATGCGAGATCGCCTTTCGCTCAAACTCGTCATGATAACGTAGAAAACCGGGACAAAGGGAATGGCCAAAAGCGTGGAAGAGAGCATACCGCCGAATACGACCGTGCCTATGTCACGTTGGCTGGCGGCGCCCGCGCCGGCGGCGTACAGCAGGGGGGTTACCCCCAGGATGAAGGCAAACGAGGTCATGATGATGGGTCTGAAGCGTCGCCGCGTCGCTTCCACCGCGGCCTCGGCAATGGACATGCCGCCGATGTGCAGGTCCCTGGCGTATTCCACGATAAGAATGGCGTTCTTGCTGGCCAGGGCGATCATCAAAACCAGCCCGACCTGTGTATACAGGTCGGCTTGGAAGCCCCGAAAGACCAAGGCCACAAGCACCCCTACCAGGGCCAGGGGCACCACCAGGATCACGGCTACCGGAGAAGCCCAGCTCTCGTAAAGAGCGGCCAGCACCAGGAACACCAGGGTGATGGACAGGGCGTAAATGAAATAGGCTTGACGGCCCACCTGCTTCTCCTGGAAAGCCGTGGCCGTCCAGTCATACGACAGGCCCTCGGGCAGGGTGTTGTCCGCTACCTGTTCCATCAGGTTCAGGGCCTGCCCGGAACTGAACCCCGGAGCGGCAATACCGATAATGGGAGCGGCAGGGTATAGATTGTAGCGGGTGACCAGTTCGGAACCCAGGGTATGCTTGGCCTGCATGACCGAGGAAAGCGGCACCATTTGGCCGAGGCCATTGCGCACGTAAAGGCTGGAGAGGTCATCCGAGTGGAGGCGGAAAGGAGCGTCGGCCTGGATGTAGACCTGGAACACCTGGTTGAATTTATTGAAAAGATTGACATAAGTGGATCCCAGGTAGGACTGCAGCGTGGAAAATACATCTGCCAGTGGGACTTGCAGGGATTGGGCTTGTGTCCGGTCGATGTTCAGATAAAGCTGGGGACTGCGAGCGCTGAAGGTGGTGTTCAGGTTGCGCAGAGCGGACTGTGAACCGGCGGCCGCTACGATCTGCTGGACACTTTTTTCCAAAAGAGACAGTCCCCGGCTCTCCCGGTCCTCCACCATCATCTGAAATCCGCCCGACTGACCCAGCCCCCGGATGGGGGGCGGCACTATCACAAAAATAGTCGCTTCTTCTACGGAAGCCACCTCCCGGCGGAGATTGGAGAGGATGTTATCCTGGCTCAATGCGGCGCCGCGCTGGCTCCAGTCGTCGTATACAATGAAAGTGGTGCTGATGTTGGAGACGTTGGCGCTATCCAGGGCGGAATAACCGCCAAAGGTCACCCAGGCCGCGATTCCCTTTGTCTTCTCGATTATCCCGTTAAGCTGCTTCACCACAGCTATAACCCGGGGCTGGGAAGCCGCCTCGGGCAGTTTGACTATCACGATGGCATAGCCCTGGTCGTCCTGGGGTAAAAACCCGGTCGGGTGACGCGCAAACTGCCAGCCGGTTACGGAAATGATAACTAGAAACACCAGAAGTGAGAGCATGGGATGCTGCACCATGCGGAAGACCAGGCCAACGTAGACATCTTCCATAACCCCATAGGCGCGGTTAAAGCCCCTGTAGAAGAGGTTGGGTACCTTGTCCCGGCGAGGACGCAACCAAAGGGCGCACTGCGCCGGTTTGAGGGTAAGCGCGTTGATGGCGCTGATAACGGAGGTCGCGGCGATTACCAGGGCGAATTGCCGGAAGATCTGTCCGGTAATGCCGGGTAAAAAGGCTGCCGGCAAGAATACTGAAACCAGGGCCAGGGTGATGCCGAAGACAGGTCCGGTCAGTTCCTCCATCGCCTTGATGGTCGCCTCCTTGGGCGGCAGCCCCTGTTCGATATGGTAGGACGCGCCTTCCACAATGACTATGGCGTCATCGACGACGATTCCGATGGCCAGGATCAATGCGAAAAGGGTCATCAAATTGATGCTGAAACCGAGCGCCAGCATAGCCGCAAAGGCCCCGATAATGGTGACCGGAACGGTGGTGGCTGGCACCAGGGTGGCGCGCCAGTTTTGCAGAAACACCGTGATCACGATAAGCACCAAAATACCGGCCAGGAGCAGCGTCATGTAGACGTCTCGAATAGTCTCGGCTACAAACTTGGTGGTGTCGTAATGAGACTCCCAGGTCATGGCCGGCGGAAACCGTTTGCTCATGTCCGCCATGGCCTGCTTAACCTCCTTGGCAACGGTCATGGCATTGGCGCCCGGCAGGAGAAAAACCGGGATATCCGCGGCCGGGTGGCCGTTGACTTCTGCAAAGGTGCTGTAGGTCTGCTGGCTTAGTTCAACCCTGGCTACATCTCGCACACGCACTATCTGCGCCTGTTCGGTGCCGCGGGGACTTTTGAGGATGATATCTTCGAACTGCTCGACTTCGGACAAACGCCCCAGGGCGTTGACCGTAAACTGGAACACCTGGTCGGGCGGCGTAGGCGGGCCTCCCATCTTACCGGCTACCACCTGGACATTTTGGCCCTGGATGGCGCTGACCAAGTCCAAGGTCGTCAGGTCGTAATCCTGGAGCTTGCTGGGGTCCAGCCAGACCCGCATGCTGTAAGGCCCCGAACCTTTAATGATGACCTGCCCCACTCCGGGCAGACGCGCCAGAGGATTTTCCAGATTGATGATTGCGTAGTTGGAGAGATACGCGGCGTCGTATCTGTCATCCGTCGATGAAATACTGACTACCAGCACGATATCGGTGGAGACCTTCTTGACGGTGATTCCCTGGTTGGCGACCCCGGAGGGCAACTGCGCCAGGGCGCTGTTCACATAGTTTTGCACCAGGGCGAGCGAGGTATCCAGGTCGGTTCCCACGCTAAAAGTGACGGTCAGGCTATAGCTGCCGTCGCTGGCGCTTGTGGACGACATGTATATGGCGCCTTCCACGCCGTTTACCGCCTGTTCGATTGGAATGCCTACCGTCTCAGCCACTACCTCGGCGCTGGCCCCGGGGTAGTTGGTAGTAACCTGGATCGTCGGCGGCACGATGGGCGGGTACTGAGACACGGGCAGGACAAAAAAGCACACCAGCCCCAGGATGATAGTGATAATGGCGATAACATTGGCGAAGATAGGCCGATTGATAAAGAACTCGGAGATCATGATATGTCTTTCCCGGCGTGGTTGCCCCAAGGCATAGCCCCAGTCTTTTCCGCCCCGGGGGAAGTCGGCGGCTCACGTACAGGCGTCACCGCACGGCCGGGAACAGCCTGCATCTGCCCGTTCACAATAACCCAATCCTCCCCGGTCAGACCCTCCCGTATCACCCGCTGGCTGCCTAACCGTGAACCGAGTGTAACAGAACGGCGTTCCACTACCTTGTCGCTTCCCACCACCAGGACATAGGAGCCCAGTTGGTCGTAACCGATCGCCACTTCAGGGATCACCAGGGAAGATTTCTCTGAACCCGCGATAGGCGCGCGCACCCGGGCGAACAATCCGGGCAGCATCTTGCCGTCCGGGTTGGGAAAAATTCCACGCTGCTCCAGGGTGCCGGTGGTTGGACTGAGACTGATGGCGGTAAAATCGAGTTGTCCCTGGTGAGGGTAACCGGTTTCGTTGGCGAGCCCCAAAGAGAGCGGCATCTTTGCCTTTCCTGCTTCGCCCGGTGGGATGCCGGTCTGGCCTACGGCCCGCAGCAGGTCCCGCTCACTGATAGTGAAGTATACATAAAGTGGGTCGATCTGATTGACCCGGGCCAGGGAGGTGAATTCTCCCGCGCCCACGAGATTGCCGGGGTCCACCAGCCGGCGTCCGATCCGTCCGTCAAAGGGAGAGGCGACGACCGTATAATCCAGGTTTAACTTGGCAAGGTCCCGGTTAGCCTCCGCAGCAAGGACCGCGGCTTGGGAAGCCTCCTGTTGAAACCGCCAGTTGTCCAGATCTA
>CAWGZP010000102.1:0-11829 GCA_963826655.1 uncultured delta proteobacterium | reverse complement strand
ACCCGCGTTCGTTATGTCACTTTTCAGTCATGAATTACCATTAAGAAATTCAAAGGAAAATCAGACTGAATGTACCGGAAAAGGCTTTTCAACCCGGCTGTCTGCGGCCAATCAGTACCCCGTAGCCGTTAGAATACTCAGTGCAGGGAAAAGCCTACACGTGGTGTAGGAAAGCAGACACAGACGTGTAATCTCACCACAGAGACAGAAGAAAATAAAACGGGCATGCAGGAAAGAATGTCAGCAGGATGGGACTTGGGCCTCTTAGTTTTGTCTGTTCGTCGATTAACTGGTTTTCTCCGCAGCCTCTGTGGCTTTGCGGTGAATGGTTACCATTTCGTAGTCTCTCCTATCACCTCAGTGATAAAGTCAACAAATTTATTGGCAGCCTGGCGCCAGGAATATTTTTTGACAACGTATCTTCGAGCCGAATTACCCAGTCGCAGCCGCATTTCCGAATTTTTCCACAGCGACTCTATCGCATTTATCCAATCTTCCCCGCTACGGGCAACGATCCAGGGGTCAGACGGTTCGTCCCCGATCTCAAGCCCGGCTACGGCTGTTTGGCTAGTCACAATAGGCTTGCCCATGGAACAAGCTTCAAGAAGCTTGTTCTTTATTCCTCCGCCGGTTCGAATCGGCATAACCACCACCTGTGAATGCCAGGCAAAAGGTCTGATGTCATTAACTTCGCCGGTCACCCGTACGTTGCGGTCAAGTCCAAGTTCATTTACGGCGTGTGTTGGATTGGCGCCGGCGATGGTCATCACTGCGTCGGGGAAATCGTTAAGGAGCACTGGCCAAATTTGACGGCAGAACCATACCATTGCGTCGACATTCGGTGCGAAGTCCATTCTGCCCCAAAAACATATTGAAGGTCCTTCAGACTCTTTCTTCGGCTCCGGCTGAAAAAATTCAGAATCAACACCATTGGGGATAAGACACACACGCTGAAAACCACCTATCCATCGCAACGCTTTTTGGTCTCGTTTTGAAACCGCAATAGCTCCTCCTGTTTGGCCGGAAAGGCTTCTTTCATAGCATAGGCTCAATGCGGCATTTAGAAGTGAATGGACACGACTGACGGGAGAACCCCTTTGGGCGAGTGTCAGATAGTACAGCACCCAATCGTCTGCAGCGTACCAGACTGTGGGAACTTTACGTGTTGCTGCCGCCAGGGGAAGCGCCTGTAGGCCTACAAAAATGACTGCATGCGGTTGAAATTCTTCTGCCAGCGCATCAATAGACGAAATGAGCCGTATGGGGGTCCCCCAATATTGCATCCATCGCTTTGCATTCCAGGGATAAAAAGCATCCCCGCCCTGACCAGGAATAAGGTCGATGGGTTCTGTCAGTCTCGATACAGACCACCCGCTGTGCTTATGAGCAGGAAAGCCGCTCACATCACCGTAGGATGCCAGGTGGACATCGTGACCCAGAGAAACCAGCGACTGAATCATGTTATAGGAATGGAGCTGCTGCCCTCCGCGGATAGGCCAGGGAGCATCGTATAAACAGAACAGAAATCTCATATTCAAGCTTTCACTTTTCTACAACATATCCATTAGTTGGAGCCTTCGCCGCCGCCCTGCTGCCGCGCAACTGCCATCCTGTCTCTAATAAGCCTCGCATCAGTCGAAAGCAGATCGGCTCACGGTGCACCCAGGGCCCAAAGTGTCCTGAAAGGGCATCGCAGAGACCCTGAACAACGGCATTTACCCCTTCCGCACAACGATGTTCCCTCTCGATGCAATAGCAATAATAAACATGCTTGCAGTACGCGAACCATGACGGAAATTTTGAACGACTGTCCAAGCGGGTTGCCGGGTGCGTTCTTAGCAGCAGGAAAAGGTTGCGGACGTCGTAATAGCGCTGTCTCCAGTTTCCTGCCCTGGCGAAACTGGCCGAATGTTTGTGCCATACCAATGATTCCCCGGTCACACCACAGTGGAATCCGGCCTCATACGCCCGCAGGCAAAAATCGCTCTCCTCGTGGATGAGGAAAAACCGTTCGTCAAACAGGCCTATTGCCTCAAAGACTCGCTTTGAGACCATCATGCAGCACCCATTGACGATATCGACCTCAGTGACGGCGGGACGCGAACATCGTTTGTGCGGTATGGGCTTGCGCTGGAAGAATCCTTGCGCATCTGCACGGTTGAAAAGGCAGCCGTCGGTCTGTACCTGGTCCTGATACTCCATATCATTTATCACAGGTCCGATTATACCAAACTCCGGCTCCCCACGAGCGGCTTGCACCAGGCTGGTCACCAGTTCCTCCGAAACCACGGTGTCGTTGTTCAAGAGAATAACGTAATCTGCGTCTTTGCCTAATGCGTATCGTATCCCGATATTATTCCCGCCGGCCCATCCTTCGTTACTATCGCTTCGCATGACCATGCACCATGGGAACTCGTATCGGAGAATCTCGGTTGGATCATGCCGTGAGGCGTTATCGACGACTATTACGAGTAAGGGCCGGTGCGTGATTCGCTCAATCGACCCCAGGCACTTACGCGTATCTTCAAGGCCGTTGTAGTTGAGCAAAACAATGGCGACGGAGGGTGATATAACGGGGGGCGACATATTATCGTTGAATACCGACGCTCGCATACCTCAGCCTCCGAGCCTCCACTTGTATTGTCTGAGGATTCGTACTACTCTGAGGCGGAAGAAGACAGAGCAGCCAATACAATGCGTCACTCACTCTTAGCCCCGCCTCTTTTTGCAGCGTCGCGAACCGCCTCCGTGCCAATCTATGATCGCCTCGGTCGTATGCGCCGTACGCTCGATAAAACAAGTGGTCTCGCAACTGCCGATTGAGGACGCTCAGCTCGTCAGGACCCAGGTGAGGGCACTTCTGACGCACATTCTTCAGCGCCACGATGAAACCTTCGCCCATCACATCATGGTCATTGGACATACATCCCAAGTGACGCGTATAAATGGCCAGGGGTTCAGGATAAAATGCCAGATTCATCTGGATGGCCATGCGGAGCCACAGTTCCCAATCCTCGGCCACACGCTCGCTGGTGTCGAATATTCCCGCACGCTCGAACGCCTCACGACGCATGACCACCGCGCTGATGAAGACGGGATTGCGAACCAACATTCGCTGAAAGAGCGGCATTCTTTCAAAAATCCGCATGCCTTCGACCGTCAGGCGGCAGGGGAGCTGGAAGAACTGCTCCTCCCCCGCGATTCGATCCATGACCGGTACCCTTCATCCTGGTTGCCCATGCGCGCTTCACTGAAGATCATATCCACTTCGGGATGGTGCTCGAACGACTCGATAACCTTCCGAGGTGCGCCCGGCAGCCACTGATCGTCCGAGTCCACAAATGCAACGTAGCGGCCACGTGCGTGTCTAAACCCAAAATTCCTTGCAGCACTTTGGCCTTGATTTTCTTGCCGCAAATACGTGCAAACGGGTTCACAGTTATGCACAACCTCAGCTATGTCCTCCGTGGAACCGTCGTCGACAACAATTATCTCCAGATTCGGATATCCGCACCGCCGCAACGACGAAATGCACTGCTGCAGGAAATCCGCCCGGTTGTATGTTGGGATGATTACACTAAGTAGAGGCAGTTCAACGTTAGGCATTGTAAATATCTCCTGTCATCCGGAAAAGCATGGGGTTATTGGGTGTTCATTAGTCTTTCAAGATAAGAACTGACCTGAGGCCCTTCCCTGGCGTTCGGAACCTTAAACGATACTTCGGATATCGGCCCTGCATATCCCGAAATTGTAAGCAACCTGGCTCTCACAACGTGCTCTCCCGCCCCTGTGTTCAAAACATATCCCGGTTGCTCGGCTTCATGCCACTCGCCGCCATCGAGACTAATCTCGAAAGCCTTAAAAATAGGACTGTAGCCCACCAGTCCAATCTCTATAGATATTAGACCTTCAGACACTCTTTTCGCACTTAGCGCATAAATAGAGACCCAGTTTACAACCCAGTTAAAAAGCGCAGGATCGTCTACACGCCGTTTCGCCGTCAACAGGGCATGAAGAGAGGGCCTCGAAGTCCACCATGTCGACAAGTCTCCCCCTATCGGGCTTCCCCTGGCAAGAGGACGGGAGCACCAGTCGTTCCGCATGTCAACGTGTACATAATTATAAAAAGCCATTAAATCGATACGTCCAAGACTTGGCTTGGAAGAAGCAATATACCGCGTCCGCAGGAGGCCGTTCCTCTGAAGTTCAAGACCTTGATGACAAAGTTCGAAAGCTGATAAGGGCACTCCCTGAACTTCATAAACAACGTTAAAATCCGTATCGATCACAAACCACTTTTTGTACTCATTTGACCATAGCTCGGCGACCGCATGTTCCCACGTATAACCGTCTCTTGAAGCAGTAATCAACCGAGCGGGCCAACCTAAGGCTGTGGCTGCATGCACCATGAGTCTTGCCGCGATGTCACACCAGAATCTCGCACCTGTCTCTCCAGCCTGGATAACTTCTATCGGGTTACATCCCTGCTCACCTCCGGGAGGCGGGTCTGTGCCGTGGTCCCAACGCGAACCTACCCATGCGCCCAGACGAACCATGGCTTCGTATTCGCCAGGTGCATCTTTGACGATGTTTTCCAAGCTGTAATGCTCGCGAAACGAGACAAGGTAAGGGGTATCAATCTTCTCGTAAACGAATGGGATATCCTTAATAGAAACCGGTTGTCCGGATTCACCAAGGACCCTGAATCCCGGGATTTGTCTTTCGACGTCTTTCCAACTATCAACTGAAGACAAATATCGTAAGCTTCGATTCCCAACGCTGTAATTGCCGGTTATATCCCTCACTGCCCTTTCATCGGACATATGAGCCACAGCCAACAGACGATCTGCAAAAACCCGCAACCCCTTTCTTAAAAAATCGATCGGGGATAATCGGAAGAAACCGGATAGAGCAATCCACAGAATAGTTGAGATGACCAGGAGTAAGCCAGATAATATCGCTTTTTCATGACGCCCGTATACGAGTCCACCAAGGCTCAGAGAGCGCCGGCCGGAAACTTTACTCATTTTGCCGGTACTGCCTCGGCCTCGAATTCAACAGCTTCAGAATGACTAAAGGAGACTTCTTCGACTGAAACCGGCAATTGCAGTGCAAGCAGGATCAGCAAATATGGAAGTTCAAACGTCTCCAACGAAAGGAATGCCGCACCGAAGCAAAAAACCACCAGTGCAGCTTCCAGGCCGCAGGCCATATTGTAGGCCAGCCAGTGGTCGTTCGATGTTGATTGTCGACATTGTTCCTGAAAGCGTCTCAACGTTCGCCATGCGATAAAAAATATGGCGATATACAATCCTAAAGCGGGAAAGCCGCTGTCCGCCGCAATCTGTAAATATACACTATGGATCGTTCTACCTTCCATATCGGCGCCGTACTGCTGAGACAAAAGATTTGCATTCCGCACTCCAACTCCCAGAAACGGGTGGTCCAGAGCTATCCCCAGAGCTGCGTGCCAACTGCCAAATCGTGACTGTGCACTTTCGTCCTGTTGGTATTGTTCGACACTAAAAAAGCGGTCATGGATCTCTTTTCCGGCAAGAAAGGGCAGCAGCAGCAAAAGACAAGCCAGTACCGCTATCATTGATTTCCTGTTAGCTTTAGTGCTCCTCAATACGAACAACGGAGCGACAATAATCAATGAGACCATGGCGCCGCGCGAATAGCTCATCAATACTGCATGGAGCATTATGGGGACACTTGCCAGAAAGAGCCACCGCCACCATCGCGTGTATCCCTGCCACAAAAAGTACGCCATGGGGATCCCCATCGCAATCATGAGCCCAGCTCCGTTATTGTCCAGTCCACCATAGCCATTATGATAAAAATCCATCCGGCCTGAAAATAAATAGAGAAAGTTCATTTCATAGGCAATGTATGCAAGCGAAATAACTGCAATCAAATAAAGTACTCTGACCTGTGGGAATTTGGTGATTATTCGTATACTACAGAAAAACATGACAAATATTTTAACATACTCAATATAGGGTTGGAACGCTACATCGGTATCAATTGCAAAAAGACACGACACAGTGATCCATATGCCAAATAACAGCATTGCTGCACTGCCCCACTTGAACCAACCAGTGTGAGAGTCGGTCCTTCCATAATAAAGCGATGCTGCAATAGCGGCCACGGCAACATAAAACGACCATTGTATATCAGGAGGCAATGCCCACTTCCACAAGTACTGTGGGCGAAGAACTGCAAAAAGATAATAGACAGCCACACCGTAGAACGGGCCCCTGACAAAGGCCCCCACAGTACCGAGAAGCAACAGGACAGACATCAATAAGGTTTGTTTCATTTAAAAACGGGCCCTCTTATCTCCCGTGTAAAGTCGACGAACTTATTATTGGCCTGGCGCCTTCGAGATCTTCCGGCCGAGGCTCTTTTCCATCTTAGCAGTGGGCAACTGCCCTTTGGAACTCCATGGGCCTACAGGTCTTTCCGGGAAGACCAAATACCGCCTTCCCAGGTAATTGAATACCAAGCCGATCAAACAGGCTGCTGACTTAGCAAACCAGACTGAGGTGTCTATGTTCACAAATAACAGCGTGATCGAGATGTCCATTATGCCGGCTACACCCGTAACCAGACCATACATAAAGAGTTCCGCATATGAGTTCCACCTGGCTTTATGTCTAAAAAGCAGGGCAATGCAGAGGAAATAGTTCGCAACGGCTGCCACAACAAAGGCAACCGCGGCCGCCGCCGGAATAGCGAGTTTGAATTTAAGAAGGAGCATGAAGGAAACTATATTCAATACAGCAGAAGATCCTCCGATAAACAGATAGATCAAAAACTGCATGGGCACCGGAAGCTTGGGGGCATTGTAATGGAATATACAATACAAAGCGCGGAGCCCGTCTTTCGCGCCAATTTTTTTCCCTTCTTCATAGGTTCGCCCATGGTAGGATATGCCCATCTCGTAAATGCGAAGCCGCATCTGGGCAACCTTGGCAACGATCTCCGGTTCAAATCCGAACCTGTTTTCCTTGATGTCCACAGCCTGGATTACATCTCTGCGAAATACCTTGTAGCAAGTTTCCATATCGGTGAGATTCAGATCGGTGAACATGTTTGAAAGTAAGGTTAAAAATCTGTTTCCTATGGAATGCCAGAAATAGAGAACCCTGTGCGCATCTGCGCTCGAAAATCGCGACCCTAAGACCACGTCGGCCTGGTCTTGGATGAGAGGGACCAGGAGCCTTTTCAAATCCATGGGGTCATACTCCAAATCGGCATCCTGGACGGCAACAAGGTCGCCGGTGGCCTTTTGGAATCCCGTGCGCAGCGCAGCGCCTTTGCCCATATTTTTGTGATGCCTGATAACCGACACCTGGTGGGGGTAGCGGCGTTCCAGTTCCTCTGCTACGGCCAGACTAAGGTCCACAGAGTGATCATCGACGATTAATAACTCTAATGCAAGATTCTCGTCAGCTATGCATAAAACCCTCTCAACACATTTCTCAAGTGTGCTTTCTTCGTTGTAGCAGGGCACCACAATGCTAAGCGTTACCGGTCTATGCGTTCTATTGTACAATTTGACATAACTCCATGAAATTGGCGGCCTTGCTCTCCCATGACTCATTTACCCAAAAATCTTCCCCCGGCTTTTGTTTCCCGCCCTCCGGGCGATCCAGGCAGATCCGCAGGGACTCTTCCCATTCATCGGCTGTCTTGGCAAGAAACACATATTTTCTCAGTTTGAGGACCTCGGGTATTGGAGTGCTTACAACAGGTTTTCCCAATGCAAGATACTCCTTCAATTTGAGGGGTGATATTGCGTCCGTCAAATCATTTATGACATACGGAAGAATTAAGACGTCCCAGCCGCTCACCAATGCTGGAAGGTCCGCATAGGGCACACTGCCGGTAAAATGGACGTTTGGCATTCTCTGCCGCCGCAACCTCTCCGACTCTACCCGGCCTGTGATAACGAACGAAACATCGGGCATCCGCCCGGCTAATTCCACGAGCAGATCATGGTCGCTCCGTTCGTCGAAAAGACCGTAGTATCCCACCCTGGGCCGGGGTATTCCATCCAGCAGCGTATGCTCCCGGGCTATGCTTTGTTGGAAGAATTCAAGGTCGACACCGTGGGTGAGGAGGTAAGTCGGTTTCCCGGACTTGGACAAGCTGTCGAAAAGCTTTTGAGAGGTGGCGACAAGGCAGTCAGATTTCCGGACTAATTCATCCTCCATCTTTTTGACCATTCCCTTTTCCAGGCCCGGCCATTCGCTGAAATCGTCCACGCAATAGTAAATCACTTTAGACTCGCCAAAATTTCCTATGCAGTCACAAGCATTAGGGACAGTTGTAACAAGTATGGGGTCTATCATGCCGAGTCCAGCTAATCGATTGCGCACGCTTCTTACCACGGAAGCGCGGTTGATCATGCGAACACCAGCGAACTCACTGAAAGGTAGCATCGGAGGTTGACAAACGTCCACTTCGGCTTCTCCCGGCACATCCCGGCTGCTGTTCGGATGTGGGCGAAGCATTTTGCGAAACTTTGCAACGGCCTTTTTCAAGTCAGCAAGACTAGGTTTTGGGTCCCTCATCCCAATCGTGTTGACCCACAGTACTTTGTACTGGTGAGAAATACGCCGGAATAAATGCTGGCAGCTTGAAGGGTGCTCGCCCCAATCGTCTGAGAAAACCAAAAAAGACGTCTCATCGCGACCGGTTCTCATGTACTTAGTCCAGGCTCTCCGATTGTTGCGTATAATTGTGTGTACTCCCGCGCCATCCGTTCCGCCGAAAATTGGCTGTCTATAAGTTCCCGTCCTCCCCGAGCAAGGTTATCTCTGATTTTCCCATCGGAAGCAATTGTTTCAATCCTATCGACTAATACTGCCTCGGCATCAACAGGAAAGAGCAGGCCGGTCTGACCGTGGGTGATCAGATCCCGGCTCCCGGGGATATCGGAGGCGACAACAACTATGCCGGCAGCCATAGCCTCCATGATGCACCTTGGGATTCCTTCCAGTCGGGAAGGAAGCACAAACAGGTCGAAACCTCTCAGAAAGGCGATCCGGTCTTCCCTGAATCCGAAGAAACAAACTTTGTCACTGATTTTCAAGTCCCTGGCCTGACTTTCCAGTGAAAGCCGACTTTCGCCTTCACCGACTATGGCAAGCCGCCAATTTTCAAAACTTAATTTTGATACTGCGTCAAGAAGGACTTCAAGGCCTTTTCGTGGGATCAACTGTCCAATATAACCAATGACAAAATTCCCTTCATTCTTGAACTGTATAAGCTCATTTGCCACTTCTTTTACGTTTTCTATCTCCGAGATGTCCACTCCGTTCCTGATCAGGCGGAGCTTGCCATTTAACCACGGGATATCGCCCAAGCACGCAAACAGCTCGTCTGAAAGGGGAATAATCGAATCAAAAAAGGGGAACGCGCACCGATCGAGCATTTCATAACACATCAGCTTGAGGTCTGCCTGTTTGCTCCATCCGTGAGGAGTGGAGACGATTTTGCAGCCGGTTCCCAAGGTACTTAACAAGCCTGTGAGATCGGTCTTGTAGCCATGTGTGTGGAGAACTTGAATCTGATTCTCCAGGATATATCTTCTCAACTGTTGAACAGCAGAAAGATTTACCCGGCCTATCGCTTCGATTACGTGGGAACGAAAGCCCAGTTTTTGGGCCTCGCGACACAAAGGAACTTCCAGACCGGGTGCGTCCTTTATAGCGGCGACAATGGATTCAACTTTTTCAGGGTCCAGATGCTTTATCAGCGCAAGGATCCACCGCTCGGCTCCATATAGGCCGGTCGGACTTCCAAGCTGCATGACACGGATTTTTTTCATCCTTCACTCTTTGCCAGCCGTCGGCAACCATGGGTCCTGCAAATGGTTGGTCGATTCAATAACTGAAAAGGAACATGTGACGGGACCATCATTGCCAGCCCTATGACCAAACTGCTGGGTTTCTCTCTCAATAACCTCTATGGTTCCCCCTGATTCAATGTGATCAAAGACATGGGGAGTATTTGCCAACCAGAAACCGATATTGTACAGGCCAGGATTTAAATGAAGCTTTTCAATGCGAACGGAGATCACATTCTCCCCCTGCTGGAGGCGCAACCTTTTGCCGAGCGAAATCGAATCGGCATTCACAAGCTTTGTGCCAACTCGGTCGTAGAAGGTCACAGCCAGACTGCCAACTTCTCGCGTCGAATCCGAGTGCAGACGCACATTGATCTCTACCGGTTCATCGGGGTAAAGGTATTGCTCATCAGGAGAACCAACCGGAATGCACTGGTATCCAACAAATTTCGCCTCACCGGAACCACGGCGGGGAACGCCGGTCAGAACGCTCCACCCGTCAACGGTTTTTGTTTGAGAATGTGACGTAAGGTATAAGCCAATGGCCTCCGTTGTGAGCCCATCGAAAGTTTGCTTGCCCTGCTGCATAACGATGCTGCGAGCGCAGAGCCGCTGAATTGCTCCCAATTGATGAGAAACGAACAAAACGGTCCGTCCAAGATTCGCCACATCCTCCATCTTCCCCAGGCACTTCTTCTGAAACTCGGCATCACCCACAGCCAGCACTTCGTCAATGATGAGAATCTCAGGCTCCAAATGGGCGGCAACGGAGAAGGCAAGCCGGACTTGCATGCCGGAGGAGTAGCGTTTGATTGGGGTATCGAGGAATTTTCCCATCCCGGAAAAGTCCACGATCTCGTCAAACTTACTGTCGATCTCCCGCTTGGTCATCCCGAGAATCGTGCCGTTCATATAGATGTTTTCGCGGCCGGTGAGGTCGGGATGAAAACCGGTTCCGACCTCGAGCAGGCTGGAAATACGGCCGCGGATGACTGCACGGCCGCTGGTTGGCTCGGTGATTCGGGAGAGAATTTTCAAAAGAGTGGACTTGCCGGCCCCATTGTGGCCGATGATGCCAATGACTTCGCCTTCCTTGACTTCAAAAGAGACATCCTTCACTGCCCATATGACGTCTTCGGTTTCGCCGTCGTGGTTAAAGGTGTTCAGGCGGCGCAGGTTCCGAAAGTTTCTCAATGGGGATTTAATCCACTTCGTAGCTGCCGACATCAGCGTGTCCGGGACCTGATCTTTCATGCCGATAAGATAGGCTTTGGATAGATTCTCGACAGTGATTATTGCAGACATTTTCTTTCCTTAAACAGGCTTGACATAGTTCTCAAAGTTCACCGTTCCTCACGCCACGTCGGCAAAGAGGCGTTCACGGCGGCGGAAATAAAGCATCCCCGCGCAGGCTATGACCAGGGCGGAAACAGTGCCAACGGCAAGAAAGTCCCAAGGCATTGAGCGGGTGCCGAGCAGGGCGGAACGGAAGCCTTCGATGACGCCGACCATGGGGTTTAGAGCGTAGAGAAGTTGATACCTCTTCGGGATGAGACTGGCTGGGTAAACGACTGGCGCGGCGTACATGAGAAGCTGGACGATGAAATTCATCGCATGCTTGACATCGCGGTATTGGACAGCCAAAGCACTCAGCCACATACTGAGGCCGGAGGCAGTCAGGACCATCAGAGCGACAAACACCGGTAGAAGTATCGTGTACCAGGTGGGAACTATTCTGTACCAAGCCATCAAAACCGCCAGGATGACAAGGCCAATACAGAAGTCCAAAAGCCTCGCGGCCACTGCGGAAATTGGCATAAGCATCCTGGGGAAATAAATCTTTGTGAGCATGTTAACATTGGAGATCAGGCAGTTAACACCATCGATCAAGGCATTGGAAAAGTAGGTCCAGAGAACCAAAGCACTGAGATTGAAAACTGCGTATGGGACCCCATCGGACGAGACATTGG
>CAWGZP010000101.1:0-16499 GCA_963826655.1 uncultured delta proteobacterium | reverse complement strand
GATCAAGATACTGCTTTTCAGCGGCCAGGCCGCCACGGCCGATCTGCTGGAAGAGGCGCGTGCCAGGGGATACGAGTTCGGCAACCGGCGAAGCCGGTGCATCCACAGGATCTGCTGCGCAAGCTGCGCGGATAGGATTTTTGTATCCCACCCATCCGCTAAAAGCGCGGATGGATGAGGCACCCAAGCGAAACTCGGAGACAGCCTAATAACGACAGCTCGCGCCGGCCCTCCAAGGCTCGGGCCATGGTCACTTCATCGGTGTACTCGATGTCGCTGCCGGCCGGAACTCCGGTGGTTTCTCGGCCAGAAACTCGCGCACCAGCAGGGGAATGTCCTGCTTGCGCTCGCGGAGCGGCGGCACGAAGAACGGAACCACGTTGAGCCGGTAGAAAAGGTCTTCGCGGAAATTACCTTTGGCGATCTCCTCTTCAAGGTCTTTGTTGGTCGACGCGATCAGCCGCACGTCGACGCGCAAGGGCTGCGTGCCGCCAACGGGCGTAAACATCTGGTCGTCGAGAGCGCTCAGCACCTTGGCCTGAGTCTTCAGGCTCATGTCGCCCACTTCGTCGAGGAAGAGCGTGCCGCCGTCGGCGCGCTCCAGTAGACTCGCGCACGAGCGCCGAGACCTTCTTGCCTTGTGCTGCAGCGGCTCGGATAAGCTTACGCTTGAGTTCCAGCGGAACTATCAGGTGAAGTCTGGCGTCTTTTGCAGATGAGTTTTGCACCATTTGAGACTCCTCTATTACGCATAAGTTCTGCGCATTTATTTGTATCATGGATGGCGTTCCGCGGCAAGGTGAAGAGTGTCAAACTATACTGGCGAATTCGTGGGCAAAAAGAGGCCGCCCCGTGAAATGGGGATGAGGAAAAAGAGGGATCAAATCCACTCTCTTCACTCTCCGGTCTCCCCCTCAAGCGTTCCAACGGTTATGCCCAAAGACTCGGTCTATTTCATCCATTCCACAGCCCGGCAGAAAAAGAGCGAAAAAAGACCTGGCCTTCTTGTTTGTCATGAGTCTGACTGTAACCACTCTTGACAGAAACTTCCTACTTTGCGATGGTGGGCCGCCGTAAACCTCGCGTCGGCCTGGCCCTAAAAAAGGGGTGTTTGGGCCGAGTGGGGGGACGATCTGCCGGTTGCGGTGGGGCAAACTGTCATCAACCAACTTCAAAGGCAATTTAGTCGAGGGCTCATAAATTGATACTTTTTAAGATTTTGATTCTTGCTATCGTCCAGGGGGCTGCCGAGCTTTTGCCGGTATCGAGTTCCGCGCATGTTATCGTGGCCGAAAAATTAATGGGCCTTGATCCCGTCAGCCCGGAGATGACTCTTCTGCTGGTAATGCTCCATACGGGCACGATGTTTGCCGTGATCGTTTATTTTTGGAGGGCGTGGCGAGCAAATTATTTTAGTTCACGTGAAACGTTTATAAGCTTTGCAAAGCTGGTTGTCGTGGCCACCGCCTTTACAGGCGTAGTAGGCCTCTTGCTGAAATCATTTATTGAGAAGGTTGTCTTTCGAAATGTCGCTCATGCCGAGGTCGAGCTCCTTTTCGGCAACATGAACCTGATCGCGGTGTCGTTGTTTATCGTGGGCCTGTTCATCATTTATGCCGGCGTCAAGGCGAACCGGTCAAGACGTAGACGTACATCGAGCCTGGGCTTCAAAGAGTCGTCATGTATCGGCGCCATACAGGGGCTTTGCCTTCCATTCCGCGGCTTTTCCCGATCCGGCGCCACGATTTCAATGGGATTGGCCCTGGGTGTAGGCAAAGTGCGAGTCGAAGAATTCAGTTTTGCCCTGGCCGTGGTGCTGACGCCACCGGTTATCGCGCGCGAGGTGCTTCGCCTGCTGCACGCGCATTCGGTTTCGCTCTCTCAGGGTTCCCCTCTTATTACCCTCTTCTATCCAAGTCTCGTGGCAATGGTGTTTAGTTTTATCTCCGGCCTCCTGGCGCTCAGGTGGTTATCAAGCTGGCTTGACAGTGGTTTGTGGCATGTCTTTGGCTACTACTGCCTGGCGGCATCGATCGTCGTTTTTACGCTGCACTCGATGCTCTGGATCTAAGCGGCCAGGGGCCCGATACGGCTCTTGCGGCGCTACTACTTTGTTTTTTGAGTAAATACCCCGTCCCAATTCTCCGGGGGGGGATCGGCCTTGTATTGGCGACACCGTTCCAGGTACGTTCCGGAGGGCGGGTCCTGTGAAGCAACGGACTGGAAGTGCTGCGCTGCGCGGTCCCACAGCCGATTCTTATAATCTGCCAGACCGTTTGCGAAGATATCGAGAAACGGAAGGTCCTCTTCTCCCCGTTTGCCTATCAGCTCATAAATTCTTACGGGAGCTTGCCTGCCTTTTACTCTTATGGAGTCGAGTTCTCGGGTCAAAAACTCCGGGCCTGCGAGCCGAAATGTATCCTCGCTTATCAAAATAGTTGTGCCGTAGAATTTGTTTGCCCCTTCCAGCCGGGAAGCCAGGTTCACGGTATCGCCCAGCACCGTGTAATTGAAACGATCCATG
This sequence comes from uncultured delta proteobacterium, assembly GCA_963826655.1. GTDB lineage: Bacteria > Desulfobacterota > Syntrophobacteria > Syntrophobacterales > Syntrophobacteraceae > SbD1. The sequence goes on along the minus strand of CAWGZP010000101.1, from coordinate 13,975 downwards.
GAACCTACGTTGCCGGCTACAACCGTGCCGGAGTGAATACCCATACGAGCCGTAATGAGCGGGAGTTTGCGCAGGCGCCAGCCTTCCCGCAAGCCCGCAATGGCCTCCTTCATCTTGAGGGCTGCCTCGCACGCATATTGCGCATGATTTTCCAACGGAAGCGGCGCACCCCAAAATGCCATGACGGCGTCCCCTATGAATTTGTCCAGCGCTCCGCGATGCTCCAGAATGATGTTTGTCATCGGAGTAAAGTATTCATTGAGCAATGCGACGAGGTCCTTGGGAGAGAGACGTTCGGAAAAGCTGGTGAAATTAGCTAGATCGGAAAAAAAGATTGTCGCCTGGACTTCATGGCCGCCCAGTTCCAAAGTACTCGGGTTACTCACGATGGACTCGACGACCGCTGGAGAGACATAGCGGTTGAAAGCGCCGCGAAGCCATCTTTTCTGATGTGCTTCCGCCAGGTACTGAAGCACCACGTTCCCGGTGTAAATTAAAGCGCTTCCTAAAACAAACATTATTGGAGGCGCCCAGAATTCGGAAACGCGAAAAAGACCAGTAGCTAAGAGCTATAAGGCCGAGGCTCGATGCGGCGAAGGCCATCAGCCCCCTTAATGGAGAGATGGCATTGAACATAAGGGAAAAAAGCAGGAAGCATCCGAAGCATGCAATGAGCTTAACCCCGGCCTGGATTTCCCTCACCCATTGGCCGGTTAGAAGATTGTGTATGATATTGGCGTGTATCTCGACACCGCTGGTGTAAGTGCCCGTGCTTTCAAAAAAAGGCGTAGGGAAAAGATCGGTCTGGCCCAGGAGCACAGGTGATGCCTGCAGTTCACGGCCGATCAGTACGATGCGGTCCCGGATTCGCTCCGCCGGGACAGGGTGCTCATCATCCAGTATCTGATAATAGGAAAGTGTATCGATACTCCTTGCCGGACCTGCGAATTTTATCAAAGCGGACGACTCCGGCGGCAAATCGGATTTTCCCGCCGCGTGGTTAACGCATGCAGGCAGAGTAGGGCTGCCCATAACCTGCACCTGAAAATGCCTGACCACTCCATCGCTGTCAGGCTCAATCATGGCAAGCCCGGTCGCCCTGGCCGAATTTGCAAAAGGGGCAAGCGGCCGTATCCTTATAGTCCGGGAATAGAGATTATCATTGGTATAATCGATTGTCTCGGCAAGCAGGACATTGCCCGCGCGCTCGATGGCCGAGGCCAGGGCCGTGTCGTTTTCGCGATCCGATGGTTCTGTAAAAAGGACGTCGAACACTATGAGCCGGGCGCCGGCGGCTGAGAGCCGATCTATCAGTTTGGCATGCAGGCCTCGGGGCCAGGGCCACTCGAGGCGCAATTCCTGAAAGGAGGGTTCATCTATCGCCACAAGAAGCAGTTCACGGGGACACGGTTGAACGCCCCTTACAGAGAAAAACAGGTCAAGGAGCTGATTTTCGAGTCCCCTGATAAGCGGGAGGTACGCAAGCGGCAGGACAAGCAGCAGGCTCAAGATCCAAAGAATCCCAAGCCGGTATCGCGTTTTAAAAAAAGAGTCGACGTTCATGGCGGATCTTCAGTGCTCAGAAGTAAAGGCCAACGGTCAAAACTATCGCACGATCCGGAAAAAAGCCCCACAGCTCAACCGGTTCCGTTTGATATAAGAAATGTTGATCGAATAGGTTGGTTAACCCCAGGGATGCATAGCCACGTTTGTTCGCAAAATATTTACCGACGGTGATATCGACCAGGTTGAATGGATCTCCCATGCCTGCCTGTCTTTGCGCAAGGCTCCTGGTGCTAAGGCCGCCAAGGTCCTGGCTCACCACGGTATCTTTTATCGATGCGAACCAACCGCTGGGACGCATGTAGGAAAGCGCCACGGTTCCGTCTATCTCGTTGAAATCGCCCGTAAGAAAGGTGTTTGGGGGAGCATCCAGGGACACCAGTTTTCCGGCGACACCGGCCGAGAGGCCAAGAGATGAGCTCAGCAGGCGGTTAACGATAAATGAGGCCCCGAAACGTTCGGATTGAGAATCGATTATGTCGGAGTGTACATTGTATTGGGGATTGTCGATGCGATTTGCCTGAACACTGAGCACGGAGAAAGTTTTGGGGTCCCAATGCGACTCCCATGAAAAGCCCAACTCCTTTACTTTCGAACCATCATCGGCATTGACCTGTGATGGAAACCCGGCCACTTCGGAAGGAGCTATGCTGGGGTTTAAAAGAGAGTGGCCGTTTACATAGCCCTGGTAAGCAAAACGCAGGGTATTTGATTTATCTATTTCATAATTCAAGCCCACCAATGGATTGGCGGTGGTCGAAGATATGGAATCGGGAAAACCGGCACGGGAACTTGAGACAAAGTCCCCGGAGACGCCCAGTTCCACAAGGAAGCTGCGGGCAGACGCGCCAGTAGTCGCGTACATAGACGGAGGTGGCACGATCCGGTGGATTGTAGCCATCGGTAATGTTGTAAGGAAAGGATTCGTCGAAGATGCCAGGGTAAAAGACCCTGGTCACACCTGAATCCCGATAGAAATAATCGAGAGACCCGGTGAAATAATCCAACCCGGCCATGAAGGTGTGATCGCCCACCTTGAGTTGTTGCTGGAGTTGGACATTGTTGAAATCCTGGATCCTGCGGGTGTAGGTATTGCCGGAAACGTCATTGAAGTAGGGGTAATACATATTCGTGGAATAAAAATAGGGGTCTCTGCCCAGCCAGTTTTCGTGGCCCCAATTGTAGTATCCGATAAAAACGGACGAAGGTGAAAAACGGTGGACGTATCCGCCCTCGGCAAAATCATCGTTGGCTGTCCACCGCAGTTTCGGGTCATTTATATAGGAGAAATCATCGGGATTGTTTGTATCTCCCCACTGGACTTTATTGTAGGTGTAGGTGGCGTAAAAAGAATCCTTGATTGTCGGTTCCAGTTTCCCCTGTCCAAATCCATAAATGGATTCCCTGTCGTCATTGTTCTTCCTGAAACCAGGATCGTTTTGATATGCTCCGTAGGCATCCACCGCCAACCCGGGCTGGCCTGCGAGAACATCGATCGCGTGATCCTGGATCAGTGCCCCATGGTCGGCCCAGGTGCCGACGCCCGAGTTGAGCGAAACTCTCGTGTACGGCATTTCGAACATCGGCGTATAATCGGTATACCCGCTGAAGGTGTTTTCATTTGCCGGGGCCAGCAGCCGATAGAGGAGAAGTTCGGAAGCAGGCGGCGCCGACACGTTGCCGCGTGCCGGAATATGCGGAACTGAGAAAAAGGTGAGCCGAGGGGTTCAGCGGGTCATCTTTTACCGCGGTAAGCGCCTCGCTGTATGCCCAATCCCCCAGTCCAAGCTGGCTGTAGGCGCGTGCCAGGTCGGTGTTCCTTACGGCGAGGTCCCGGTCCAGCATGAGCCTGGACCGGAAAACGGCCATGTTGTCGTTTAGCTCGATCGATTTGTTGATTTCCTGTATTGCTTCTCCGGGACGGTACAGATCGGAGAGGGCAATTCCTTTATAGAGATACGGGGTGGGATCGTTGGGATCGAGGGTCTTGGCATAATCGTAAACTTCGAGCGCCTTGTTGAAAGACCTTGTTTCATAAAGCGCCTTTCCAAGGCTGCTCTGGTAAAGCGACACCCTGGGTTCGAGCAGCGTTGCCGTCAGCATTTCCGTCAGGCCCCGGACAAAATTGCGATTCCTGAACGCAATATTGGCCAGGCCGATGTGAGGTTCTCCAAACCCGGGATTATTCTTCACGGCCTCTGTGAACAGTTTGGACGCCTTATCATAGTCCCTGTAACCCAGGCGGATAAATCCGGCCAGGCTCAAGACCTCACTGTCCGTTTCGGAAATCTCGAGCGCCCTGCTGATAATCTCCCATGCCCGGTCCAGGTAATCGGCCCCCAGCCAAAGCCTGGCAAGATAGACGTAAGCCTCCTGGAAATGAGGGTCGGCGGCAATGGACTCTTCCAGGCACCTTCTGGCTCCGGGCAAGTCAAAATAGGATATCTTTACCAAAGCGGCCGTAATGCGCACCATCGGCGACTCGCCGTTTAGCCGCATCGCTGTTGCCACTTCCCCGGCCGCCTGCCCCTTACTGTTTTGGATGAGGTATATCCGGCCCAGCAGCGAATGCGCGATGGCCGATTCTCTCCCGCTTATGCGGCTGTCTGTAAGTAACGCCTTCGCTTCGTCTATTTTTCCCACAAGCATTGAAAAATAGCCCGCCATAACCAGCGTGAGGGAAGAAGGTTGCTCCTTCTCCAGTTCCGCGGCCATGAGCTTATAAGCGCCGACGGCATCGCCCGTGCGGTAAACGGACAGGGCCAGCCCGGATACGGTCAATCCCTGCGGGGCATTCCGCTCTCGGGCCCTTTCGAAATACGCCCTGGCTTTTTGCGGGTCTTGCCTTTGAAGAGATATCCAGCCAAGGATCACGAGGGCCTCACCCTTTTCGGGTGCTCGGGCCAATGCTTCATTGGCGTCCCGCTCGCTGCTGCACAGGTCCCCCCGGTCATAAGAGGCTCGGGCACTTCCGAGCATGGAAGATGGCGCCTTGCCTCCCGCCTGTGCGCCGAGGGGAATATCGCGGTAACTGAAAAATCCGGGATAATAGAGCGACCACTGGACGGCGTCCTTCGGCTGCAGGATCACCCTTTTGACAGGTGCACGGCCGACTTCGGCAAGGCCTTCTTCACCGGGGTCCAGGTCTATCTGCCCGCGAGGATTGGCCAGTGTGAGTTTGCCCTCCAGAAGGACAAGATCCGTTGCACCGGCTCGATCTACTTTCAGATTGAATTCGGTGCCGCGAATCGCCGCCGTTACCGCAGGGGTCTGGACCTCGAACCTGGTTTTTTCGTTCTTGTTGCGTAGCCAGATTTCTCCAGCCGGCACCTCGTAGAGGCTTGCGCCCCCCTCTCTTTGTGTGACCGGAACAGCGGCCCCCATCCGCGCCGAAGGCGCACTGCTCTTGAGGACTACGACGGTATTTTCGTTCAATTTCAACTGTGTTTCGTCGACACACAGGATCGAAACGCGGGAGTCCTGGCCCGTTCTTACGGATTCTCCGGCAAAAAGGTCCATGCCGGTCTCTGCCCCCTCCCAGTCAGCCTTCCCCGCGAGGAGGACGGCGACAGTTCCCTGAGGATTGATCAAGCGGCCAACCGGGACATCGGAGGCGTTTGAGAAGACCGCCTGCCAACCCTGGAAAACCAGGAACAGCAAAAACAGGAGGACTATTTTCCTGATGGAGCCGGGTCCTGCGGATCGCAAGCCATGTTCGCATAGGGCCTTACGGCTCTTATTGCCAGGTTGAAGCTCGATCGGACAAAGAATCGAGTCACGAAAACCGGTCGAATCGCTAAAATTTGCCAAGCGCCACCACGATTATATAGGGTTGGATTGTTGCATCGAGCTAACCACCTGTGGTGGTCATCATCTTATTACCAACTGCCCCGTGGGCAGCCTTTTGCCACCACTGTCGACATAGCAAATAGTGCGCCTATTGTAAAACGCTCCTCGACCGGAAGAAGACAAATTCGCCGATTTCTGGTGTGGCGCCTCCCGAGATGGTTAGACTTTTTTAATTCGAGTCTGACTTTTTGGGCTTGGAGTAATGAGTTTGACGTCAAGAAGGTTAATTTAACAGGTCGAGTGGTGAACCGAGGAACACTCAGTCCTGCACATGTCTATTGGGAATTTAGCGATTTTTCAATCTGCGTCTATCTGTCATCAGCGGATAACCGGCAATTTTGACGGCTGCGGGCACGTGCAGCGGGCATGTCTGGAAAGGATGGATTATGAAAGTTTTCGGTACAAGGATCGCCAGGCAGGTTGGGATTTTCTTGTTGCTGCTGTTCGGACCGTGCTTTTTGTTGACGCCGGTCGTCGGCCAAACCGCTGTAGGCGACTCTCCCGGCGGGATTGGCATCGCTTTGGAAGGCTACGGCTATCCCTACAATGTGGAGTTTCTCCCACTTACCATCGAGGGCCAGGATCTTCGCATGGCCTACATGGACGTTGCGCCCGATGGAGAACCGAACGGCAAGACGGTCGTGCTTCTTCACGGCAAGAATTTTTTCGGGAGTTATTGGAAGGATACCATACGTTTTCTTGCAAGGAACGGCTTTCGAGTGATTGTGCCGGACCAGATCGGGTTCGGCAAGTCGTCTAAGCCAAATATTCACTACAGCTTTCACCTGCTGGCCGCCAATACCAGGAAGCTCATCGATTCTCTGGATATAAAACAAGCGATTGTAGTCGGGCACTCCATGGGCGGCATGCTGGCGGTCCGCTTCGCTCTTATGTATCCGGAGACGGTTATGCGGCTGGTCCTCGAAGATCCCATCGGCCTGGAGGATTACCGCGAATTTGTGCCTTATGCATCGATCGAGGAGCTGTACCGCGCTGAAATGAATGCTACGGAGGAGAGTATCCGCAACTACCACAGGACCTATTACACCATGTGGAAGGCCGAGTATGACGAATACGTCATGGCCGCCGCCCGCATGAAGACGAGCGCCGAATATCCCCGCATGGCCCTCTCTTCCGCGCTCACCTACCAGATGATCTACGAGCAGCCGGTCTGTCACGAGTTTGCCGATATAAAAGCCAAAACCCTCCTGGTGATAGGCCAGGCGGACCGGACTGTCGTCGGTAAGGGCAGGGTGAAAAAGGATCTGTTATCGAAAGTAGGGCAATATCCCGAATTAGGCAGGAAGACGGTTGATCTCATTGCCGGCGCTACGCTCGTCGAGATTCCCGACGTCGGTCACATACCCCACCTGGAGGCTACGGAGCGCTTCAATCGGGAGTTGCTGCTGTTTATAAACCAATAAACCATTTTACGGTAATGGCCGTCTCCGGAACAGCCGATATACGTTCAATATCTGTTTATGCGTTTATCGAAAGGAGTCGGCGATGGACAATGTGGAGAGAAGGAACTTTTTAAGGGTCCCGTTCAAATCTGAAACTATTCTGAAAACTCAGGATGTTCGAATCGAGGGGAAAATCAAGAATCTGAGCCTTGTCGGCGCTTTTATCGAAACGCCGGAGAAGATGAAGCGGGGCACGGAGGTCGAAATCGAATTTATCCTGGACGATCCCCCACCCGCTGTGAGCGTTACTTTGAATGCCAAGGTGGTGAGGCTTGAGCCCGAGGGTATTGCGATTCAATTCACGGGAATGTCCATGGAAGTCTACGAGCGGCTGAGGGACGTTATCGCAGAGATTCATGGAGATAAGCGGAAGGTGGTGGCAGAGTTCATTAAGTATATGAATTTAGAGGCGTATTTGTAGTCCATATTTTTTGGTCGATGAAGTGAAAAAATCATAACCGCGCGTGACCGAACGATTACCTTTATATCGTTGGGATGTATTTACCGTTTATAATCGTATTTTACGAGGAGTTGCCTATGAGCAGCGCTACGAGGCTCATGGCCGGCTTGATCTTCATAACCGTGCCGGCAATCCAGTACGGAGGGTACTTCCTGCTTACCTCATTGATCGACAAAAGCTCGGGGTACCTGGAAAACGTGTTGAGGCAGGATTTCTTCCGCGCGGGTCACGCTCACGCCGGTGTGATCGTTATTCTTTCCCTTCTGGCCCAAATCTTTGTAGATGCCGCCGCCCTGCCTGAATCGATCAAGTGGATGATTCGTATCGGAGTTCCTGCCTCCGCCATCCTCATCTCGGCCGGTTTCTTTTTCTCTATGCTTTCCGTTACGGCACAGACACCTGGCCGGGCCGTCAACCTGATCTACGCCGGCGCGGTTATACTGGCGGCAAGTGTCATTACCCTTGGAATCGGGCTCTTGAGGTCATGAAGGCCGTGCTTGCCGATGCGTGTCTTGAGATGGCCCTCATCGCCGCGAGACAGACAAAGCATGGAACAAATAAGAGGATTGTACCGGGGATGGGGGCGGCGGTGTATTCATATTGGACCGAAACTGTTCCGGAAGCCTGCGTGGAGAAGCCTGAACTATAATTTCCGCCTGTAACTACCGACTCATCGCTCTGGTTCGAGACAAGGTTGAAGGGCAAGGTCCCCTTACCGAGGAAGGCGCTCAGTTGGCCGGGATCTGTGAACGTAAACATTTGTGATGAATTGTTCATATTGATCGTGGAAACCGTTATCGTTTGACCGGAAGCGATTGGTCCTGCCTTATTCATGTTGGCCGTGTTGAAATTGGCGTCGTAGCCGCTGCTCACGGTCTCAGACACACTCATGTTACCATAGGAAATGGAGAGGTTGTCTATCAAACCCCAATAGGCGTATTGGCCGGCGCTGCTATTGTTCGTACAACTGAACGTTCCGGTAAGATTCTCCGTCAGGGTAAAAATCGCTTCCTGCAGTGTTCCCAGTGTGGGGTTGAACTGCGCTACGTCGATGTAGGGGCCGTCCGGTCCATAACTGCCGATTGCGGTTACCGTGCTCCAATCCGCTTCGGCGGACTGAATCGTGGGCATGAAGGGGGCCGCCGTCAGAACCAGGATAGTCACGCATGCGACCGTCAGGGATACTCCAGATACCGATAACTTCTTCGCTATCATAGCTTTGCTCCAATCAAAAACTCAGTTCGGCCAAAAAAATTCTAACCCGGTCCATACTCACACCATCGCGCATACTATCGGCCAAAGGGGCATCGAACATAAGTGAATTGCGAAAGCCACTGTTTTCTCCGCCGCCTCGGCGTGAGCGCGTGATTCCTTTTGCTGTTTAGTCAAAGCTTTGACCGGGCTTGTATGCGAATTTTCGGCCCTCGTTGGGCCTTGCAGCCCGGCGTGGTTTTCCGAACACACCGTCATGCCTTTTTCCACAAGCAATCCCACAGATGGCCAATATCTTGCAAGGCAGCTCTCGTGTCGTCATTCCCCGGCTTTACGTCTGATTCGGGCACTTTTTTACGGATGAGCCTTGTAAATGCGCCTTTGACAAAAAAGGGGCGGGCGCTTTGTAGATACTTCCGGCTGATAACGAGGAGAAAGCTTTGATAAGTTCGGGACTGATTCCTACTCGGCGCGCGGTGGTGGATATCAACAGGGCGTGTAACGCCAAATGCAGGATGTGTTACTACGCCTACGACCGGAGCGACTGGTCGAAGTCTCTGGAAGAAGTTCAAAGCGAGCTTGGGGCGGCGTTTGAGCGCGGAAACACCTCGGTCGATTTTACAGGGGGTGAACCGACAATTTATCCGAAGATGGCGGAAGTAATCCGGTATGCCGAATCTATCGGCCTCCATACGTGCATAATCACCAATGGCCTGGCTGTCGAAAGGGTCAAAAAACTGGCGGAAGCGGGGTGTACCGAATGGCTGCTCTCCATTCACGGCTTCGAAGAACAGCAGGACCGGCTATTAAACGTTGACGGCGCATGGGACAAAATGAACCGGACAGTAAGAATCCTCAAGGAATCAGGTTGCTTTATCCGGGTCAACTGTACTCTTACAAAATACAATTACAGGGACTTGCCAAAGCTCGCCAGGTACTATGACCTGGAGATCGTCCCTCACGTAGTCAATTTCATTAACTTCAATCCGCATTATGAATGGGGCAGGCACGAGCAGCCGGAAATAGTCGAGCGGTTGAACGAGGTGCAGGTCCGCTCCTCCGAGGTTGCCCCCTGGCTGAAGGAAGCCCTGGATTATTTGAGTGAAGCTAAGTACTGGGTGAATGTCCGGTATTTTCCGCTCTGCTTGCTGAAGGGCTACGAACATCACGTCTGCAACAATCCCCAGGTGATGTTCGACCCTTACGAATGGGATTATGGGGTGGCGCCCAAGACCGCTGAGGCCTACCTGGAGCATGGCAGGGAATTTCAGAGGCGGATTAACACGAAAGACGGGGCCTGCGCGTCGTGTGGAATGATCGATGTGTGCGGAGGGCTCCACGCCAACTATGCGCATTTACATGGTTTTTCCGAAATGGAGCCGTATTGCGAGAAGAGCGGCGATCCATACCACTTCAGAAATGATCTTGCGGCAGACATCATAATTCCGGCGTTCAGACCCTGCGACGGCCTCAGAAATCTACTCTGCGAAATAGCGGAGAAGACTGTTCCGCCCTATAACCTGGTTGTCGTCGGCAAACAGCAGAGCGCGGCGAAGAACCGTAACGAAGGTTTGCGGGCATCTCAAAATGCCAATTTAATAATGTGCGACGACGACATAGCCGGGCTTCCACCGGGCTGGAACAGGGACCTCATCTACAGGCTCAAGGAAAACCGGGACTTGTTCGGGATTTCCGCCCGCCTGATGACCACCGAGGGGACCATCGGCAGAAATACCGCAAACAATTTCGACCTGGCGCCCCCGCTCCCCAGGGTGAGCTTGATTCCTACGGCTTGCTGCGTTTTCCGAAAAACGGACCTTCGTTTTGACGAAAGGTACGTCAGGGCTGGTTGGGAGGATACCGATTTTTTCCTGCAGGCGCATCACAAATTTGGAGAAGGTTTTGCAATCGCCAATACCGTTCGGGTCGTGCACCTGAATGAGGAAAAGAATAATGGCGGAGCTACAAACGATGAAAACCGCGAGCTTTTCTACTCAAAATGGAAATTCGCGGGGCCATCGCAGGAGAAAAGCAACGGTGAGCCTGCGAACTCCGGCAGGTCGGCCGCAAGCTCTGATCCAGCACCCGGCTTGGGTGCGCTCTATGAATCGGTGATGCGCGACCCTACCGAGATGGGCGCCTTCAAATCGTTCATTCGGGAATCCTACAGCTCCCGATGCTTCGAACCGCTCGAATCCTGCCTCAAAGAGCTTTTAAGGACCAGGTGTAACTCGAAGGAAATTAGCTACCTGCTTGCTTCCTGCCTTTTCGAACAGGCAAAATATGATGAAGCGCGCCCGATCGCAGAGGAGTTGACTCTAAGATGTCCCGGCTACGTGCCCGCAAGGCTCCTGGTGGAGCGAATCCGGACAATCGGGCAACCGGAGGATCTCATCGGGGTGCGAGGCCGGACTTGCCGGGACTCGAGCGTTACCGGCGGGGACGCCCGAGAGATGCGCTACGATCCGGCGGGGCCGAAGTTTATCGAACGCTGAAGATATCCAATTGAGTTTGTCGAATGAAACTAATTTCAGGGAATCGTAAAAAAGGGAGAACGGCATGGAAATAACAGGTTGGGATACCGGCATCGAGCATACACCCGGTAAGTGCCCCTTCGAGCAGGGTGAATCCGCCCTTTGCGAGGGCAGGTATTGCGAGGCGGAAGGTCATTTTGGCCGGGTGCTTAGGGCCGATCCCTTCAATGCGAGGGCTCACAGAGGGTTGAGTGACGCTTGCTGGGCGCAGGGCAAAGTCGAAGATGCCCTTAACTCGATCACCAGATCGCTCGAACTGGAACCGGGCGACAGGGATACTGTGCTGGCGTGCACCCGCATCTTCAAGGCGTTCGGGAAAAATGATTTCTCAAAAGAGGTGCTGCAGTCATATCTGGACAAAAATCCGCAGGATGCCGAGGTTCGATCCCGGATAGAGTCGCTCACCGGGCCGACAAATCAAAATCAGTCCTTTGACGTGGCCGAAGTTTTGTTGCAGCAGGGCGAAAGCCAGTTCCAGCGTGGAAATACGGCACATGCCGTAGCCTGCTTCGAGATGGCGATCGAGCAAAACCCACGCATGGCCTTAGCCTATAACAATATGGGCGTTATTCTCCTTGAAAGCGGAAAGACGATGGAGGCGCTTGAAAATTTCAAAAAGGCGCTGGATCTCAAGCCCGGAGATCAGGACATCCTTTCAAACAGTGCCCGTGCCCTCGCCGTGGCCGGCCAGATCGACACGGCCGTCGAAGTGCAGAGGGAATACCTGCGCCGCTGTCCGGAAAACGGTCAGGCGTGGCAGGAATATGAAGCCATGATCCGCCGGATCGCCGGTTCGAAGTGGCGTCCGGACGGCCTCGCAGGAGAGGTGGCGGACATCTATTTGCGCACGGCCGAGATGTTGGGCAAAGCGGGTGATTTAACCGGCGCGGGAGAAGCGATAGAAAGGGCCTTGAAGATCGAACCGGAGGCGCCGGAGTCCCTTTACGTATTGGCCTGGCTGCACTGTCAGATCGGGCAGAAGGACGAAGCAGAGGGAATCCTCGACCAGGCCCTTAAGATCGACCCATCGCATGTGCGCTGCTCGGACCTGCTCAAATCGATCCGTAACGGGGCGGGAGCTTGCTAGACGGTATGGGCTTTACTCCCGATTCGCGAGACTCGCGGCCTCGGGCCGGGATGGACCTCGCGCCTTGGACCTTTGCCCAAACCTCGATTTTTGGAGGTCGCAACTGATGCAGCAGTCTCCAGGCTTGTCTGTATGTATGATCGTAAGAAATGAATCGGCAAATATTGCAGAAGCGCTGACCAGCTTCAGCCCTTTTGCCGATGAAATCGTCGTGGTAGACACCGGTTCGAGCGACGGCACGAAAGAAATCGCCGCAAAGTTTACCTCGAAGGTTTATGATTTCGAGTGGGTTGACGATTTCGCGGCCGCGAGAAATTTCGCCATGTCAAAGGCAGGCAAAAGCCACCAGCTCTGGGTCGATGCGGACGATAGGATCACTCCGGAAAATGGGAATCACATCCAGTCTTTGAAAGCGCTGTTCGACGGCAAAAAGGCCTTCTATTTCAGGCTGGAAAACCAACAGACGGACGCGCCGCCTACTTCCTGTCTGCAGATGCGTTGCACCCCCATTATTCCGGAGGTCCGTTTTGAGGGGCGGGTGCACGAGCAGATATTCCCGAGCACCGTCCGGGCGGGGCTTGATATGGTGACCACGGACATAGTCATCCGGCACATGGGGTATATGAGCCAGGAGATCCGGATGGCCAAGGCAAAGCGTAACCTGTCGATAATGGAGAGAGAAAGGGCGGAAGGCAGGGACGATGGAGCGCTCCATTTCTTTATGGCCATGACTCGCGCGCCCCTTGGAGAGCAACAGGAGGCCATCCGGAGCATGGAGACCGCCCTGGAACGTTTCGAGCAAGAAAATTACAATCATCATCTCATCCCGGAAGGTTACCTTTTCCTGGCAAGGCTCGGTTTCGAGATGGAAGACTACAGCAAAAGCGTCCGCTACCTGGCCATGGTAAGAAGCCTGGTCGACGGGAGCCCATCGCACAATTTCCCTATCGGCATTCTGTACCAGAGGATGGAAAAACATCGCGAAGCCATAGAGGCTTTTCGGCAAGTCTGCGGCAAGAACTATGCGCCCGCCCTTTTTCCCACGCACCCTCTGCCCAATCCCTCCGAGTTGCTCCTCCACATGGCCTATAGCTTATATTGTATGAAAGATCGCCGGGAGGCCCTAAAACTCATAAATGCATCCGCCCCGCAAGAGTCCGAGGTCGGAAGAAGCTGGGAATGGATGGGCACGAAGGCTTTTTTGTTCGAAAATATGGAGCTGGCCGCTATCGCGTTCGAAACGGCCCTGCGCTACGGCGTGCTTGAACCTGCCAGTTGGGAGCGCCTGGCCGCCGTCTACAACCATCAGGGCTTTTTGCAAAAGGCCGAAAAATGCCTTGAGCACGTAACGGCCCTTACATGACAGCTACATGTTGAATGCTTATCCAGGCCCGACTGCAAACATGGGGCTATATCGTATTACCGGAGCCGTCTTGCCTTGTGGCAAGATTGCATCGTTATCGTAGACAAAACCGTATAGGAGGGGGCCGGTTGCAGTCCCTTACTGGATCTGGTTCAGGCGGTTATCTGCGTCGTAAATATAGTAGAGCGGCGTGCTTCCTCCCCTGGCCAGGGTGAGCCTATTCCCGGCCTTGTTATATCTGAAACTTTGGCTGTACGCGGAGTTTGGATAGCTCGCGGATAATAAGCGGTGGCAGGCATCGTAGCCGAAGTTAGTAACCCCGCTTGAATCCGTCTGGCTCGTGATATTCACGAGCCAGTCCCTTCGTTTACCTGGATTTCTTTCTCCTTTTCACCCTCTCCCACCAAAGGGCCCCCAGAGCGATAAGACCCACCGAGACAGCAA
>CAWGZP010000100.1:0-35411 GCA_963826655.1 uncultured delta proteobacterium | reverse complement strand
GATTATCGTGCTTTGCGTGCTGGTTCTTATAGGCGGTGGGCTCCTTGCCTATGGGAGGCTTAACATCGAGGCTTACCCGAACCCGGCGCCGGTGATCCTTGAGATTACCGCCCAGGCGGCCGGTTTGTCGGCCGAGGAGATGGAGCGATATTACACGATCCCGATGGAGGTCGGGCTTGCCTCGACTCCGGGAGTGGACACCATCCGTTCGACCTCGTTTTACGGGCTCTCCTTTGTCCGCGTCACGTTCAATTACGACGTCGATTACTACTTCGCCTACACACAGGCGGAACTCAGCCTGCAGCAAAGGGTCAGTCTTCCCAACAATGTGAGCCCCACCATCCAGGGCTCCAGTCTTGTCGGCGAAATCTTTCGATACCAGGTGACCGGACCGCCCAATTTTGGGCTCACCAATCTCCGCACGGTCCAGGACTGGGTCTTGCAACGCCGGCTGCTGACGGTCCCGGGGGTCGTACAGGTCAATACCTGGGGTGGTACGACCAAGGAATTCGAAGTCGAGGCCGATCTCAACAAGCTCGATGGATATAATGTGACCATACCTCAATTGCTCACCGCCATAGGTAACGCCAATATCAATGTGGGTGGGCGTACGATCAATATCGGTCAGCAATCGGTGAACATACGCGGCGTCGGCCTGATCGACAGTGGAGGTTCCACCGATTTGACCCGGGGTTGGAAGGTGGGAGACATCCAAAATATCGCTCTCACCCAATCAGGCGGTCTTCCAGTGCTGGTAAAAGACGTCGCAAAGGTCTATGTCGGACATGTCCCGAGACTCGGCAAGTGTGGGCGCGATAAAGAAGACGACGTGGTGGCGGCCATCGTGGTGATGAACCGGACGCTGCATACGAGAGACGTATTGGCACGGGTCAAGGCCGAGGTGGAAAAGATCAACGGCGACGGGACGCTGCCTGCGGGAGTCAAGGTGGTCCCCTTCTATGACCGCGGCTGGCTCGTCTCGATAACCACCCACACGGTCCTGCACAATCTCATCTTCGGCTGCCTGCTGGTTTTCTTTATCCAGTGGATTTTTCTGGGCAGTCTGCGGAGCGCGGTGATAGTAGGCGCCAATATTCCCTTCGCGTTGCTCTTCACCGTTATCATCATGGTGCTTCGAGGGGAGGACGCGAACCTGCTGTCGGTCGGCGCTGTGGACTTCGGCATCATCGTAGATTCGGCGGTGATTCTGATCGAGAACATATTCAGGAACTTCCAGGCGAAAGAGGAGGAAAAAAGGCATTACCTGGAAGATCTTGCGGAAGGAATGTTTGGGAGAGACCCGACCAAGGGCGACAGGTCTTGGACAGATCGTATGCGCATGATCTACATAAGCGCTCTGCAGGTCGATAGAGCGGTCTATTTTTCCACCATGATCACCGTGGCGGCCTTCCTTCCGCTTTTTACCATGCAGGGCGTAGAGGGCCAGATTTTCGGCCCAATGGCCAGGACCTATGGATACGCCCTGGCCGGCGCGTTGATAGCGACTTTTACTGTCTCCCCGGTACTGGCTTCCTACCTGCTCCCCGTGCACGTCAAGGAATCTGAAACGATCATCGTGCGGGCACTACGTTCTGCTTATACTCCGGCCCTGCGCTGGGGGCTTGCCAACCGAAAAATTGTCGTCGCGATGGGACTCATATTTCTGGCGGCGGTCGGGTCTCAGGTTCCGCGGCTCGGTACGGAGTTTCTTCCGGCCCTAGAGGAAGGCAATCTCTGGATTCGCGCATCGATGCCACCGACCATATCGCTGGAAGCCGCCATGCCGGCAGTAACCAGGATGCGCGAGATCCTTTTGAAACACCCGGAAGTGATCACCGTGGTATCCCAGCATGGCCGGCCCGATGACGGCAGCGACGCGGCCGGGTTTTACAACGCCGAATTTTTCGTGCCTCTAAAGCCATTCGAGCAGTGGTCTCCGGGTCTGACCAAAGAAAAATTGATCGAAGCACTGCAATCGGAGTTCTCCAGGGAATTTACGGGTGTCGACTTCAATTTTTCGCAGTACATCCAGGACAATATCGAGGAGGGCCTATCGGGTGTCAAAGGCGCCAACTCCGTCAAGATCGCCGGTCCCGACCTGGCGGTCCTGGAGCAGATAGCGGCCCAGGTTCAGAGTGAAATGGCCCAGACTAAGGGGGTAGAGGACCTGGGTATCTTCCGAGTGCTTGGACAGCCGAATCTGAACATTAAGGTGGATCGTGCAAGAGCGGCGCGCTATGGCCTCAACGCCGGAGATTTAAACACGGTGGTGCAAACCGCCCTGGGCGGCACGACAGCGAGCACTGTCCTGGAGGGCGACAGGCAATTCAACCTCACGGTTCGGCTGGCGCCCGAATCCCGCAACAACATTGACGCGGTGCGCAGCCTCAGGGTCGGCTATCAAACCGGCAACGGCGCAAATGCGTATATCCCGCTTAGCGCACTCGCGGACATATCTTTGGATACGGGCGCATCCTATGTTTATCACGAACGCAATCAGCGCTATATTCCCATCAAATTCAGCGTTCGCGGACGCGATCTTGGCAGCACCGTTGCCGAAGCACAAAATCGTATTGCGCAGAATGTGAAGCTGCCGAATGGATACCGGGTCGAATGGGCCGGCGAGTTCGAGGAGTTTCAACTCGCAGCAAAGCGGCTGGAGGTCATCGTACCGATCAGTCTCATTCTGATCATGGCGATGTTGTACGGCCTGTTCGATTCCCTGCGGGACAGCCTGCTGGTCCTGGCGGGAATACCTTTTGCCTTCGCCGGCGGCGTACTGTCGCTCTTTATCAGCGGCCTCGACTTCAGCATCTCTGCGGCGATCGGTTTCGTATCGCTGTTCGGGGTTTCAGTCATGAATAATATCCTGATGATAACTTACTACAACCAGGTCAGGCGGAACCGCACGGGTTTGAGCAGCACCGAAGCCATGTTCCATGCGGCCGAGCAACGTATGCGGCCGATGCTCATGACGGCCCTCTCGGCCTGCATCGGACTGCTGCCCGCCGCGCTCTCCTCCGGCATCGGCAGCCAGGTGCAGCGCCCGCTGGCGGCAGTGGTCGTGGGCGGGATGCTTATCGGCCCCGTCATGTTGCTGCTGATCGTTCCGCCGCTGCGGTTGTTTTTCGCGGGGAAGGAGTAGGGACGTGAGTAACAGAAAGCGGGAAGCCAGGAGCGGGAATCCAACAACGAGAAGCGGGGAGCAAACATGTTCCAGTTGGACTTAAAGTCACTCGCTTGCAGTCCTGCCTGGCGTGTAGCGACTGTTTATCGAGCGCGGGAACAATAGAATGATATGGTACTATAAGCCGCGTTTGCTCTTCCCGCTCTTCGATTCATGCTTCTTACATATAGGTAGCATATGCTGAAATCCATTCTTACGTTCGTACTGACTCGCCGTCCGATTGTCGTGCTTGGCCTGCTCGTTCTTCTCGGCGGCGGGCTCTTTGCCTATTCGAAGCTAAATATCGAGGCTTACCCGAATCCGGCGCCTGTGATCCTTGAAATCACCGCCCAGGCCCCCGGGCAGTCGGCAGAAGAAATGGAGCGTTATTACACGATCCCGATGGAGGTAGGGCTTGCCGCGACGCCCGAAGTCGATAACATTCGCTCGACATCGTTCTACGGCCTTTCCTTTGTCCGAGTCACGTTCAAGTACGGCGTCGATTACTACTTCGCTTACACACAGGCGGCGCTCAGCCTGCAGCAAAGAGTCAGTCTTCCCAACAATGTGAGCCCCACCATCCAGGGATCCAGTCTTGTCGGCGAAATCTTTCGATACCAGGTGGTCGGACCGCCCGACTTCGGGCTCGCCAATCTTCGCACGGTCCAGGACTGGATCCTGCAGCGTCGCCTGCTCACGGTTCCCGGGGTGGTCCAGGTGAACGCATGGGGGGGGCTGACCAAGGAATTCGAAGTCGAGGCCGATCTCAACAAACTCGAGGCCTACAATATTACCGTACCCCAGTTGGTCAGCGCCATCGGCAACGCCAATATCAACGTGGGTGGGCGTACGATCAATATTGGCCAGCAATCGGTGAACATCCGCGGCATCGGTCTGATCGATACCGGCGGTTCCACCGATTTGACACAAGGCTGGAAGGTCGATGACATCCGAAATATCGTGCTCACCCAATCCGGAGGACTCCCTGTCCTGGTAAAAGACGTCGCGAAGGTCTCTGCGGGTTATATGCCCAGGCTCGGCAAGTGCGGCCGCGATAAAGAAGACGACGTGGTAACGGCCATCGTGGTAATGAACCGGACCGAGCGTACAAAAAACGTATTGGCCCGGATCAAGGCTGAAGTCGAAAAAATCAACAGCGACGGGAGCCTGCCGCCGGGAGTCAAGGTGGTCCCCTTCTATGACCGCGGGTGGCTGGTATCGATTACCACCCACACGGTCCTGCACAACCTTGTCTTCGGATGCCTCCTCATCTTCTTTATCCAGTGGATTTTCCTGGGCAGTTTACGCAGTGCCGTCATAGTTTGCGCAAACATCCCCTTCGCCCTGTTTTTCAGCGTCATAATCATGGTGCTGCAGGGGGAAGACGCGAACCTGCTGTCCGCGGGCGCAGTCGATTTTGGCATCATCGTGGATTCGGCGGTGATACTGATCGAGAACATATTCCGAAATTCCCGGGCGAAAAAAGAAGAGAGAAAGCGGCTTCTCGAAAGTCTCGCGGAGGGGCAGTTCGGCAGGGATCCGACCAGCCTTAGCAGGGCCTGGACCGACCGGCTGCGCATGATCTACATCAGCACAGTGCAAGTGGATAAAGCTGTATATTTCTCCACGATGATTACGGTTGCGGCTTTCATCCCACTTTTCACCATGAAAGGCGTCGAAGGACAGATTTTCGGCCCGATGGCAAGGACTTATGCCTATGCACTGGCCGGAGCGCTGATTGCAACCTTTACGGTCACTCCCATGCTCGCTTCACTCCTTTTCCCCGAATATGCCGAGGGAACCGAAACGATTGTGGTGAGGGCGCTTCATTCAGTCTATACACCTGTCCTGCGCTGGGCACTTACCTATCGAAAAATCGTTGTTGCGATCGGGATCATGTTCCTGGCGGCTGTCGGGTTTATCATCCCGAGGCTGGGCACCGAGTTCCTGCCGGCCCTCGAAGAACATAATCTCGATATTCACGCAGTGATGCCTCCGACAATATCGCTTGAAGCGGCAATGCCGATGGTGACAAAGATGCGGGAGATACTTCTGGGCCACCCGGAGGTAACTACCGTGATCTCTCAGCATGGCAGGCCGGATAACGGCAGCGACACCGGAGGATTCGGCGATGCCGAGATATTCGTCTTTCTCAAGCCATTGGATCAATGGGCCTCGGGTATGACCAAAGAGAAATTGATCCGGGAATTGCAGGTGGAGTTTTCCAGGGAGTTCATCGGCATTACTTTCGACTTCTCGCAGTACATCCAGACCAACGTCGAAGAGGGCATGTCGGGTGTCAAGGGCGCCAACTCAATCAAGATTATCGGTCCCGACCTGGCGACATTAGAGCAGATCGGCGACCAGGTCGTGCGCGAAATGAGCCAGGTCAAGGGTGTGGAGGACCTCGGCATATTCCGCGTTCTTGGACAACCGAACCTTAACATCAAGGTAGATCGTGCAAAGGCCGCCCGCTACGGACTCAATGCAGGGGACGTCAACACGGTGATACAGACGACTCTGGACGGCAACATGGCGACCACCATCCTTGAGGGTGACCGTCAATTCAACCTTACCGTTCGCCTGGCGCCCGAATATCGCAATAGCATCCAAGCGGTGCGAAACATCAAGGTCGGCTATCAAACCGGCAACGGCGCAAATGCGTATATCCCACTGAGCGAACTGGCCGACATCTCCCTGGATACGGGTGCTTCCTATATTTATCACGAGCGCAATCAGCGCTTTATCCCAATCAAGTTCAGCGTTCGCGGCCGAGACCTTGGGAGCACCGTTGCAGAGGCACAGCGTCGTATCGCGCAAAACATCAAGGTTCCGAACGGATATCGTGTCGAGTGGGCGGGCGAGTTTGGAGAACTTCAGGAAGCGAGCAGACGCCTCGAGGCCATCGTACCGGTCACCCTGTTTCTGATCATGGCGATGTTGTACGGCCTGTTCAATTCCCTGCGTGACTGCCTGCTGGTGCTGGCCGGAATACCTTTTGCGATCGCCGGCGGCGTGCTGTCCCTCTTTATCAGCGGCCTCGTCTTCAGCATCTCCGCCGCTATCGGTTTCGTATCGCTCTTAGGGGTCTCGGTCATGAACAACATCCTGCTGCTCACTTATTACAATCAGATCCGGTTGACCGACACCGGCCTGGACAGATATGGAGCGATGTTCCAGGCGGCGCGAGACCGTATGCGGCCCATGCTCATGACGGCGCTGTGTCCTTGCATCGCCTTGCTTCCGGCTGCGCTTTCCACCGGCATCGGCAGCCAGGTTCAGCGTCCCCTGGCGACCGTGATCGTGGGAGGGATGCTTATCGGCCCGGTCATTTTACTGATAGTCATTCCGCCGCTCAGAATGCTTTTTCCGGGCAGGGAGAGCGGGGGCAATTAGCAGTTTTTAGTTTTGAGTTTTCAGTTACTAAAAACTGGAAATTCTGATGGGGGATTTTAAAAATGTCCGCAAAATGTTTTTGCCGCATCGCAGCGATTTTGCTTTTGGCCCTGGTTCCAGGCTGCGCCGTCGGCCCTGACTTCCATCGCCCCCAAGCTCCCGCGGCGGCCGGCTACACGACACAGGCGCTCACGGCGACGGCTTCGTCGCCCAATGTCGCGGGTGGCGAGGAACAGCGCTTTGTCCAGGGCATGGACATTCCACGAAAGTGGTGGGGCTTATTCGAGTCGGCGCCGCTAAACAGCCTGGTCGAGAAATCGATTAAGGCCAACCCGACAATCGATGCGGCGAAAGCGGCGCTGTGCCAGGCCCGTGAAAATGTCGCCGCTCAAAGGGGCTTTTATTTTCCCACCGTCCAGGCCAACGCTTCGGCCAACCCCGCGAAGAACTCGGAAACGATCGCGCCCGTGCTGACTTCGGGTTCTTTGTACTATACGCTCTATACCGCTCAGCTAACCGTGAGCTATATGCCAGACGTCTTTGGTTTAAACCGCAGGCAGGTGGAATCGCTGTCGGCTCAGGCCGAGTTTCAGCGCTTCCAACTCGAGGCGGCTTACCTGACGCTGACCGCTAACGTTGTGGCCGCGGCCGTTCAGGAAGCCTCGCTTCGCGCCCAGATAGAAGCAACGCGCAAGAGCATCGAAATCGCCTCCAAACTGCTCGAGTTACAGCGCCGGCACCTCGCGCTGGGCTACGTTGCGGGACTCGAAGTGGCGGCGCAGGAAGCGGCACTGGCCCAGGTGCAGGCAACTTTGCCGCCGCTGGAAAAGCAACTGGCCCTGACGCGCGACTCGCTTGCCGCCCTGGCGGGCGGATTCCCAAACCAGGAGATGGAGGAAAAGTTCGATCTCGATGCCTTGCGCTTGCCGCAGGAACTGCCGGTCAGCCTGCCTTCCAAGCTGGTGGAGCAGCGCCCGGACGTGCGCGCCGCCGAGGCGCAGTGGCATTCCGCATGCGCCCAGGTTGGTGTCGCCGTCGCCAACAGGCTGCCCCAGATCAGCATCACCGGCAACATGGGCGGTGCTTCGACTCAGTTGAGCCAGTTGTTCATTCCCGGCAACACTTTCTATAGTCTCGCCGCCGGCGCCACACAGACTATTTTTGACGCAGGCACCCTGCGGCACAAACAACGCGCCGCCGAAGCCGGCCTGGACCAAGCAGCCGCACAGTACCGCGGCGCCGTCATCAACGCCTTTCAAAACGTCGCCGACTCGCTGCACGCGCTGGAAGCGGATGCCAATTCCCTGAAGGCTGCCGTGGAGGCGGAACGCGCTGCCAGGCGAACCCTCGACCTTGTACGCAAGCAGCTGGAACAAGGCTATGTCAACTACCTGGCACTGCTCTCCGCCGAGCAGAGCTGGGAGCAGGCCCTGATAAATCTCGCCCAGGCCCGCGCAAACCGTTATTCGGATAGCGCAGCCCTGTTTATGGCGCTGGGCGGCGGTTGGTGGGAGGGGGGCAGTGAAGTTGGAAGTTAGAAGTTGGAAGTTAGAAGTTGGAAGTTGGAAGTTAGAAGTTGGAAGTTAGAAGTGGGAAGTGGGAAGTGGGAAGTGGGAAGTGGGAATTCAAAGCTGCGTTCGGGGTAGCGGGAAATTAGCCGGTGTCTTCCGTTTACGTATGTCGTTTCTTTTCTTTCTACGCACGCAAGTTATAATTTTGTACTCTGTCAGGATTGTTCACAGTCTATTTACATGGTTTTTAATCTGGATTTACGGAACCTATGGCGGTCATAACGATATCCGGAGAGCCGGGGACCCCGAGCGAAGAGGTGGCGGCACGCCTTGCCGGGCACCTGGGATTTTCGCTTGTGGATAAGGCCAGAGTTTCTCAACTCGCAGGCGAGTTGGACCTCGATGAGGCGAAGCTGAGCAGGCTGGGCGAAGCTATTGAGGAGACCGAAGCAAAAGCGTCTGGAGAAAACCATGCGCTCGACGCCGAAACCGAAGCTTACGCCGGACTTTTGCAGGAGCTTATCGTCCAATTGGCCGAAGAGCAAGACCTCGTGATAATCAACTGGGGTGCGCAGGGATTGTTTCACGATCTCCCCGGGACATTGCATGTGCAGCTCTTCGCGCCGCTTAAATTCCGCGTTCTGCAGGTGCAGGCCCACGAGAAATTGTCCGGGCGAGAAGCAGGGAAGAAGATCAAGAGCCTGGAGGCCGAACGCGGCCGTTACCTGCGTTTTCTTTATCATCTGAGCCCGGCGGACCCCAATCTCTACGATCTTAGCCTCCGAATGGATCGCCTGTCGATTGAACAGGCACTGAAGCTCATAGTGACAGCTATCGACCAGATGGGTCTTTGCCAGGTCCCCAAGGGGCAGATCGTCAAAGCGCTGTTGCCTGAAGTGCCTGAAAAACGAAACGACGACCGCTATGCCAATAGTGCTGAAACAGAGTTCGCCTGCTTTCTCGACTTTTACGGTATACCTTTTGAATACGAGCCTCGCACTTTCACTTTGAAAGCCGATTCGGAGGGTAAGATAATAGAGGCTTTCACGCCCGATTTTTATCTCACCGACCAGGACCTCTATATAGAACTGACCACCATGAAACAAAGCCTTGTTACCCGCAAGAACCGTAAGGTCAGGGAATTGCGGCGGCTCTATCCCGAGATTAACATACGCATCTTTTATCAGCGGGATTTTTATAATCTTCTAGCCAAGTACGGCATACTGGCCGACAAGCTGGTTACCAATGAGTGAACGACCCGAGAGCATTGTCGATATTTTGATCACAAAGGAGGCTATTCAAGCCCGCATTGCCGAAATGGGCAAAGAAATAGCCGCCGTCTACCAGGGTAGCGTGCCTCTCCTGGTCGGGGTCATGAAGGGATGTATCCTATTCATGGCCGAACTGGTGAAGCATATCGACATCCCCATCGAGATGGATTTCATTGCCGTCATGAGCTACGGAGGCATGCACCTGTCCAGCGGGGCCGCGCGCATTACAAAAGATCTGGATTGTGTAATCGAAGGCCGGGACGTACTCCTGGTCGAAGGAATCATAGATACCGGAATGACCGCAGGCTATCTACTGCGAAACCTCGAAGTGCGTCAACCCCGCAGCATTCGGGTATGCACGCTCCTGGACAAAGAAGCGCGCAGAATCGTTAAAATTCCTATCTCTTTCAGAGGTTTTGGGATTCCGGACAGGTTTGTGGTAGGTTACGGCCTGGATTTTCGCCAGCGTTACCGCAACCTGCCCTATATCGGCGTCCTAAGCGATAAAACGACCGGATTGAATTCTGGCGGTATGCCTGCCCGGCCATCCCCCAATCCCCAGGGCCAAGGCTGAACTTCCCACATCAATCTAATGACAGTCCCCGGGACCAAAACTCGATGTATCCGCAGGGCGCAGAGGAGAGTGAAAAGTTTCCGGGTAAAAGGCATTATCCCAAGTTGACAACCCTCTTCCGCGTGCATAATTTAGAATTGGATCCCAAGAGGTCTGAGTAGGAAGCCCGGTTAAAATGCCCGGCCAAAATGCTCAACGGAAAAGCGAAGAGTAAAATCTTCGATGGGAAGTTGAGAAAGCAGGGTCGGGATGGACCAAACTGGTGAAGGCGGGCAACCGAAATGGTCACTTGGGATTCAACTTTTTTGAGATGTACTCCCACGCCATGCTACTTCCGCCTTGTCATTCCGAGGGGGGCACGGCGGAACTTGTGCCCGCCCCACACGTTACCAAATACTAGCAGCGATTGGATCCACACAGCTGAGCAATTCTTTGCCTTAATATCTGTAACAGGTGGTCAAATGAGCCATTCGCTAACAATGAGTCGAACTCGTTGCGATAGTTGGCCACCAGACTCATTCCCTGGACAGCGACATCGTATACTTTCCAGTTCCCGGCTCTGAGATGAAGGTAATAATCAAGCGTGACCGTGCCCCCCGGATCACTCACAAGCGCCTCGACGACGACATAATCCTGGTATAGCGGTTTGTGATTGTAAGTGATCTTTTGGTCCGCATGTTTTTCGATGTCTCCTATGTATGCGGTAATGTACTTATTAAAGAGCAGCTTACTGAACTCCCGCGTGAACTCCTGCTGCTGTTCCGGTAGCAGACTTTTCCATCGCGGTCCCACAGCCAGCCTGGCTATGGCCTCAAAGTCAAAATAGCCATTGACGAGCGCTTGAATTTTTTCCCTGCGAGCCCGGGTGTCTTGAGGGTATTGTTTGAGTATTTTAAGGACCTGGTCCGTGCCGGTTTTGATCACCGTCTGAGGATCCTCGGCCGCTATAGCATATGAGCCCCACAAACAAAGACCAATGACCAAAATAAATGTTTTGGAAATGGAACGTTTGTTCATGGAGCCAATTTGTGAACGAGCTGCAAACATTAACTTTTATCCCGTTGCAGAGACAGCCGGCAATGTTTCAATGTCCCGATGCCGTCTGGATCCGCGCTATTGTGATAGTCAAAACGATCACCCGGGGGCTCAGTCTTGTCCCGTCACTTTGTCAATTTGATGAGTCACCTGCCTAGTACATAGTAATTGTTCTTATTAGTGTCAATCGAGGAAGGCTTTGACAGCAGGAACTCCGAGAACAGCAATTCACGGCCTGGACTGCGAGAGCACATACCGTTGCCACCTTGTCTGCGGCCCAACCGCATTCAGGGCTCTTCATTTTTGTGAGTTTATTTCGGCGAACGTCGCAGGGAGCGAACAAAATCCAATACATCCTGAAATTTTCGGTAAACAAGATCGCAAGACTTGCCGATTAATTGGGTAATCGACCTTTTTCGAATTCGACATAGTTTGACGGTTCGTGCCCGATCCGAACCGGCTCTTCTGCTCATACGCCGTTTGATCTAAACATTAGTTCACTTTTCATGGGGGCAGTACGCAATTGACCACCGTGGCGTCTATTGACGAATTGACTTTTGATCACCTGGTTGGCCAGGAAGTTGGGACGGCCGTGCTCCTCAAGGAACTCGCACGCGGCGGGATGGCGGTTATTTTCACCGCTTATCAGAAAACATTGAAGCGCCCGATTGCGGTAAAGATCCTGCCCAAATCGCTCCTTGCCCACTCGTCAGCCGAGCTTTTCCAACAGGAGGCCGAATCCGCGGCTATCTTATCTCATCCCAACATTATCCCGATATACGAAGTTGGTGAAACTGAGGATTTCCTGTTTTTTACAATGCAACTGGTAAGGGGTCTGCCGCTTTCCCGTATAATCGAAAGGATGCAGCAGCACATACTGCCTTCGAGGCGCCTTTTCCGCACGGCAGAAGCCATAAGAATCCTCACCGACGTTCTGGACGCTTTAGACTACGCACACCTTCAGGGCATCATTCACCGGGATATCAAGCCGGCCAATATTTTGATTGAAACCCATACGAACCGCCCGCTTATAACGGACTTTGGCATCGCGAAAGTGCTGTGCGGCCCTGAGGTGAATGCCCCAAAGATCACCGGGACCCCGGTGTACATGGCTCCAGAGCAGATAACAGACAACCCGGTCGATGGCAGGGCCGACATTTACAGCGTGGGGGTCACACTTTTTGAATTGCTGGTGACAAATTTGCCGTTGCCAAGCTTTGATACTGCCATGGATTTGCTAAAGATGAAGCTCGTGCTGAAAGATCAACTGTTTCAGAATAAGCCCTCTGCGATGAATCCGAAGATCGATCCGGAGATGGACGCGATAGTCTCCAGGGCAGTGGCTTACGATCCGCGGAATCGGTATGCATCATGCCGGGAATTCATTAAAAGTCTTAAAAGTTACCAGGAACGCTTTGGGGAAGAAGAAACCGATGAGCACACTTCAGAAAGAACTTGTCACATTTAGCCGCGTCCTTGCCCAATTATTTAACCGCGCGACAATATATCACTCAAGCCACCCCTATGTGAAACAGACTATCGACGATTTTCATTCAGGCGTTAAGCATATCCTTGTGTCCGTTTCTCCTCTCGTTTTTTTGATGAACCGGGATCAATTTTTTATCGACAAGGAGCCTTTTCCTGCCGGCGCCAATGTCAACAGGGTGATGGCTCACTTCAATAAGGTTGGAATACAGTCGATTTCATTCGAAAGCGGTCTCGAAAAAAGTGAACTCAGGACTTTTCTGGACGTCTTCACCTCCGTGGACGAGTATCCCAATGCCGATAAAATGAAAAAGGCATTGATGGCCCGGGGCGTGAAACATATGAGAATAAACCACGTTATTTTCAAAAAGGTCACCGAAGACGAAGAGGTGATCTCACGTGAGGCGCTAAAGGAACTCACGCCGCTAACGACTGAGAACGAGAACAAGTCCAAGAAATTATTCATCGATGTGATGTTGCAACACCTCCTGGTCGAAGATCTCGGGGAGATCCTTACGATAGAGAACCTCGTGAAAGACCCGGCCGGGCTGTCCAGGAAAATGACCGAAATCGATCTTGCCGGCGCCCGCGGAGGTGACGTGGACGGCATGCGTCCCGGACTGGTCTTGATGCATCAGCTTGAAATGCTCGGCGAGAACTTGGAAAAGAACCTGACCGAAGAAAAAAACGCCAATCTGCCGGAAATCACCGGGGCACTCTTCGAGATGAAAAAACGGCTGATACAGGGCATCGAAGCCGAAAAGTCTTTAAGTATCAAGTACTCAAATGAGGAGATGATTTTTGATAAGGTAAACGAAATTACCGACAACGTCGTGCTGAGAATAGTAAAAGACGAATACAAAGCCGGAAAGACCTCCTCCGTTCGTCTTGCCCAGATCATACACCGGCTGGTCCCCGAGGTTGCGGACCTTAAACGACTCCTGCCTAAAATCAGGTCGGCCCTGATTGGGGAGGGGATGGCCCTTACCGAATATTTGCATTTTGCAGGAGAACTCGGCAAGGAATTGGAGAGTGAGGAACTGGCCAATATTTTTCAGGAAAGTTCCGAGGAAATCGGGGTTGACGGCGAGATGCTCATAGCGGAGATCAAGAAGAATCCGGTGCAGGCTGCGGAGCTTATATACCTGGCCGCCGAGATTCGAAAGAGTTCCGGAGACGAGCAGGCCTTGTCCGATTTGCTGGTGGACTATGTCGAGCGCCTTGGTCCCAAACTGACGATGGCCATCGGCAGGGATAGCAAAGCGGAGTGTGAACAGCATCTTCGCCAAGTTTTTACGACTATCCAGTCGGGCATTGTCGGGCGGCTTAAGGGAGCGGATTTTAAAGACGATTTGCTGGAGAGGCTGGAGAAAAGATTTAACGACCAGATAGACGGAATTCTCGAAAGAGTCAAGCTGGACTGGCTTCATTCCCACTCGGCCGGGAAAAAGGATGCTCGAAAGGAATTGAGCGTGCTGGAACTGCTGGAGCAAACTGTTACCGATGGGGACGAGCTTGGCGGGATACTTGATGCAATCCGCAAAAAGGTGCAAGACAAAGAAATAGACAAGGATAATTTCGCGCAAATTTACGCTGAAATCACGAAGGAGCAGGCGAACCGCACCCTGGAAATGAAGGAAAGGATGCCCAGTGGCGTCCTGGAGGCTCCGGTCCTTACCTTGCTCATCGAAAAAGAGATAACAAGGGCCAAGCGTTATAACCTGCCGTTTTCCGCCCTCGCTTTTTCACTCGTCAAGGCTGTGCCGAAGCCGGATGCACCCTCAGGACAAATTTCCTATCAAAGGTATATGGCCGCCACTTTTGAGGCGATTTCAAAGGTAGCCAGGGATGCGGATATTATCGGCGAACTGGGGAAAAACAGGGCAGCCCTTCTCATGCCAATGACGGCGGGAAATAATGCTAGACTGGCCCTCAATAGATACCTGAAAATGCTTCACGCGAGTCCTCTCAACGTGGACGGGACACCTTTGGAAATCAGACTTGCCGGTGTTGCCGTCACCTACGACTTTATTCGTACGCCTGACGCCGGTTCATTCGTTCAGATACTGACAAATGAACTTGCCCAGATGGAAAGGCGTATCAAGAATCTGCAAACTTTCTTCTGAGTGAGTATCGACTTGCAGGATCTCAAAATGAATCCCAAAAAAGAACAGAGTAGATGGTTTCTGGAACGTGTTTCGGATGCATCCGAGAACTGGATGATCGCAGTTGAGCAGTTTCCTTTTACAGTTGGCCGTGATGACGATTGTAACCTGGCGCTTCAGTCCAAGTGGATTTCGAGGCATCACGCCGAAATCCAATCAAGCGGCGGCGGACTGCTCTGGATTCGCGATCTTGGGAGCACTAACGGCACCTTTGTAAACGGCAAGTTGATTCAAGAATCGGAACTGCTCGATCCCGGGGATACCATAAGCTTTGGCAGGTCTAACTTCTGCGTCAAGAGCATCAGCTCAATCCAGCCCGCCAGCGCCGAAGCCACAGCCAGCTTTGATTCCATCGAAGGATTGGCCCAGATGGCTTCGCTTGAGCCCATGTTGCGGAGATTGCTTCGCGAACGGAGTGTAATTCCCCATTTTCAGCCTATCCTGAAGTTACTCGACATGCACGTAACCGGGTACGAAATCCTTGGTAGAATCGGTGGAGATGATTTGCCCCATGACCCTGTCGAACTTTTTGACGTTGCAACCTATATGGGTTGCGCATCCGACCTCAGCGCCCTTTTCCGGGAAAGTGGGTTGGATTTTGGAAGGAGGCTGCCGGGATCTCCTCTGTTGTTCGCCAACGTAGACCCCTCCGAACTGGACCGTCTCGATGTCCTCGTGGAGTCTTTGAAAAGAAATCATGAAATGGCGCCTTCAAATCGAATCGTACTCGAAATTAGTGAAAAGGCGGTACCGCGCACAGAGGAGATGA
Organism: uncultured delta proteobacterium; assembly: GCA_963826655.1. Taxonomy (GTDB): domain Bacteria; phylum Desulfobacterota; class Syntrophobacteria; order Syntrophobacterales; family Syntrophobacteraceae; genus SbD1. The sequence continues at coordinate 20,039 of CAWGZP010000100.1, read as the reverse complement.
AGCAGTTCCGAGAGAGACTGGCGGCCCTGGATATTGGGGTGGCCTTCGACGATTTCGGCGTTGGACAGACCCGCCTGGTTGAGTTGGCTAAGACGCCTCCCGACTTTCTCAAGTTCGACATCTCCCTTATCCGCCGTATTCATCTTGCGCCGAAGCGGCTGCATCAGATGGTGCTCACCTTTGTGAAGGCCGCCCACGACCTGGGAATCAGCACCCTTGCCGAGGGGATCGAATGCCAGGCTGAAGGCGAAACGTGCCGGCAGCTCGGGTTTGAATATGCTCAGGGCTATTTCTACGGCAGACCTTCTCCGATCGGTGAATTCACCGTCACCTGAAGCGGTGTCCACGAATGGGGTCTGAAAAGGTCATAACTGCAAGAGACACTTTTCGATAGAGATTTAAAAACAAAAAACCGGGTAGCCGAAAAATGCAAATCGAATCTATCACGCACCGTGGGCTTCGCAGAAGTAATAACGAGGACAGGTGCCTGGTCAATGCGTTTGATAACGGGTGTGCCCTGCTGGTCATTGCCGATGGAATGGGCGGGCATGCGGCGGGTGAAGTCGCCGCGCAACTTGCCGTGGATAGCTTTGAAGGTTTTAGTCCTCGCGATTCCGATATTGACACCGAGCTTCGTAAGCAAATAGAAATAGCTCACAACGCAATCCTGAAACGTTCCCTGGAAGACTTTTCACTTAAAGGTATGGGCACGACGATTACCGCGCTGCTTATCACCGGCAGATCGGCCTTTTGGGCGCACCTTGGAGATACCCGTATGTATCACCTCCACAACGGATCTCTCACCCGGATAACGGAGGACCATACGGTTCCGGGCACACTCCTAAAGCGTGGCAAAATCACCATGGAACAGGCCCAGCTTCATCCTTACGGTAACGTCCTGACAAGGTGTGCGGGGGGCATGCGGCACGAGCCCGATTCGGGGGCGTTCGACCTGACAGATGGCGATCTTGTCCTTCTTACCTCCGACGGACTCCATGATCTTATCCCTGAGAAGGAAATCGCCGCTATTTTAACAGCTGACATTCCGATAAAGGAAAAACTGGATTGGATGATCCCCAGATGCCTCGAAGCTGGGGGCAAAGACAACATAACGGCTATTCTCGCCCGTATTTGAGAGGTTCTGAGGCAATCTTCCAAGATTAATACTCAATATATCGTTTCCGTCGTCGTAGGCGGGATTTTTGTCCTCAAAGTGGCGGCAGGAGGCTGGACATGGAGGGCTCAAAGGGCGGCCGGAATGTGGTCGTTGTAAAGCATCATCTCGGATTGACAGCCCCATTCTTCGTGCATATTTTTGAAGCTGGACCCCAAGAGGTCGGAGTAGGAAGCCCGGTTAAAATGCTCGGCCAAAATGCTCAACGGAAAAAAGAAGGGTAAAATCTTCGATGGGATGTTGAGCCCGCATGGCCGGGATGGACCAAAATGGCGAAGGCGGGCAACCGAATGGTCACTTGGGGTCCTACCTTTTTCCTTGAGATGCTCTCCCCGAACTCATCGGATCTTTTGATAACCGGGTGGTACCCTTGATAAAATGATTGATCCTGCTAACTTAAATCGGAACCTGTCTCGAAAAGTTCCAAGCGAGGTGCGAAATCCCCCCTGCCCCCCTTTACAAAAGGGGGGTGATTGCCACGTCTTTTTATGGTTTCAGGGTGTCCCGAGGGGACGTGAAGAGCTGTTGAGCAAAAAAAGATTACGCTGACAACTAATTAGTCCACTATATGTTCGTGTGAATCCGGTAAGAAAGCGGGGCATGCACCCCCACTTTTTTATGCTCGAAGGAGGGGGTTATGCAGTTCATTTCAGTGAAGATAGAAAAACCGGAAGAAATCAACTTTATTTTTGGTCAGACCCATTTCATAAAAAGTGTTGAGGACATCCACGAAAGCCTTGTATCCGCAGTCCCGGGCATCAAATTTGGCATCGGCTTCTGCGAGGCTTCCGGCAAGTGCCTGGTCCGATGGTCCGGCACCGATCCCAGTATGATCGAACTTGCCCGAAAGAACGCAAGAGCCATTTCCGCGGGTCACAGCTTCATCGTTTTCCTCGGCCCCGGTTTCTATCCCGTGAATGTACTGAACACTATCAAGATGGTCCCGGAGGTGTGCCGTATTTTCTGCGCTACAGCCAACCCGACAGAAGTGATTCTGGCGGAAACGGAGCTGGGACGAGGGGTCATGGGAGTTATAGACGGGTTTGCGCCCAAAGGTGTGGAAGATGAGGCTGAAATTAGCCTGCGTAAGGATCTTCTTCGCAAGATCGGCTATAAGCTGTAAGCTGGAGCATTGGTTTTATTGCTACTTCACGATCCCCACATTTGTTTCAAAAGCGTTTCACCACAGAGACACAGAGGGGAAAAATGAGAACCTGGAAGCAGGAAGTGAGCGGACTGCTTTTATTCACGCTTCCCGCTCCTGCCCCAAATCACCTGGCCTCTGCGCCGATGCTTTCGGCTATTCCCAGGACCGTGCGCACATAGACCTTGCTGTGGTTGTAGTCCCAGATTACCGCTTCCCGGTCGGAGGGATATTTTGCCTCACACCACCCGTGACCCCTAAGATAATTGGCCGTACTGAAGATGGCGTCTTCAGGTTCGTACAGGTCTATGCGCCCATCCCCGTTGCCGTCCGCGCCGAACTTCACGAGGCTGCTCGGCAGAAATTGAGGCAGGCCAATCGCGCCCATTACAGACCCTTTAAGGGTTTCGGGCCTGATCCCGTGCGTATTTTTCAGCTCCAGAAGCGCACACAACTCCCTGTATGCCCAGGCGGACCGGTCGATGAGCTTTACGTCAAAAGCTTCTCTCGCCCACTTTTGGCGGTCATAGGGCGAAAGCATCTTCCACACTTTGTCACGGTTGGCTTTATAATCCATTACGGCAAACGACGAGAAGACGGCGAGCGTCGGGGTCTTTCCCGTATATGATCCGAAATGTGTTTCGATGAGAAAGATCGCCGCTATGATTTCGGCCTCGACCCCGTACGTAGCTTTGGCCTTCATGAAGCAACTCCGGTGGTCTGCTATGAACCGCCGTGCGCAAGCGATCTCCGAGGGCGCCAGAAAATGGTCGTAGTTCGCCACGCCTTCCCGGATTTTCATGGTCTGGGCAACGAGGCCGAACATGACGGGAGGAGAGGGCTTAAAGGCGCTTGCAACCTCCCTGCCTGAAAAACCATCCTGGACGAGCTTCCCTTTGAGAGCGCCGTAAATGTCTTCAGCTGCGTAGGCGTTGAAAGACAGGGCCATCAAAATTAAAAGACCATGCAGCAGCACAATCCGGCTCTGCCTGCCTGCCAAAACGATTTTCTTCATCATGCAATAATCCGTTGCGAGTATGCGGTATACGTCAAACCAGTTTTGCCTTACGATCAATTTGGCGCTCATTATAGTTTATCGGAGCTTTGAATGCAAACCTTGCCATGCGTGGAAGATACAGCGAGGGTGGGGAACCAGGTGGCCGTGTTTACCTGCACTGCTCCAAATACGCAGGGTGCCTGGCCCACGTCATCTTCGCAAGGATCTTGCATTGTTGGCGCGGAGTGGGATAAAAATCTATTCATGCCGCGGAAACCGGAGGCACGATACCGGAACGTTGGACGAACAGGTCCTCTCTCGGGCATCCGGTGCGTCTTGAACTTTAACCGGAGAGCTTATGTCTGTAGTCTCGGGACCGATCCCCGGGCCGTGCGGCCGAATCGGCGATTTCAAATATTGTAGAGAACTTGTCTTCGAGGTCATAGAGCAGATGCTCGCGCTGGACGTCTCGGACCGCGATACGTGCCTGGAGATAAAAGAGAAGCTCGAGGCCAACTCGTTTAACCTGGTGGCAGTCGGGCAGTTCAAACGTGGCAAAACCTGCCTGATAAACGCGCTGCTCGGCGCGCCCATCCTTCCCGTTTCAGTCGTTCCCCTTACTTCTGTCGTGACGATCATGGCTTACGGTGAAACGCCGGGCGCGAAGGTATTTTTCAAAAACGGGAAAGCAGTCGACATCCCCGTTAGCTCCATTTCCGACTATGTTACCGAGACGGCTAATCCCGAAAACGAGAAGGAAGTACTTGAAGTAATGGTCTTTTATCCGTCGCCCTACCTCAGGGACGGAGTTCGGCTGGTGGACACGCCGGGTGTCGGGTCAGTCTATGCTCATAATACGGACATCGCATACCACTACCTTCCCAAATCCGACGCAGCCCTCTTTTTACTCTCGACCGATCAGCCCGCGGGCATTGCTGAAGTGGAATTTCTCCAGGACGTTCGTCAATACGCCTCAAGGATATTTTTCCTTTTGAACAAAACCGACTATCTTTCCGCCCGGGAAGTCGCGAGCGCGCTCTCGTTTGCCAGAAAAACGGTTGAACAGATCATGGGACCAGAGGTGAGGATGTTCCCCATTTCCGCGAAACTCGCGCTCCAGGCAAAGCTCGACGGGTCCCCGGAGACCCTTGCCGCCAGCGGGCTTCCGGACTTTTCCGAAGCACTCGGCCGATTCCTGGTAAAAGAGAAGGGCAAGGTCCTTATCGAGTCGGTCTGCGGAAATCTCCAGAAGGTGCTTTCCCGTGCAAGATTGGAAACTGAACTGGAGCTAAAGTCGCTCGGTACACCGGTTGAGCAGATCAGGGAAAAGATAGCGGCCTTTGCGGGCCGCAAACGGGAACTGGAAGAAGAGAGGCGCACTTTCGATACCCTTTTCAAGGCGGAGCTCGAACACCTCGCCGGGGAGCTCGACAAAGAGATCGACGCTCTGAAGAGGCGTCTTTTCTCAGAAATGAAGGAGGAGTTCGACCGTTTTTACGAATCGAAAAGGGAGCTGTCTTTAAAAGAGTTGAACGACGCGCTGGAAGGGTTCGTGTTGGAAAAAATCCAGGCTAAATTCGCGGCATGGCACGACCTCGAAGACGAAAAGCTCGCGGGTTCGTTCGATGCGATCTGTGCCCGTTTTGCCGGAAAGGTCAACCGGGTAACGGATTCGCTGCTCGACTTTTCCTCCCGGCTCTTTTCGGTTCCGTTCGAATCCGTCGAAGCCCATTCTCTCTGGACTTGCAAATCCTCTTTTCACTATAGGCGCAGAGGCGACGCGGCCGGTCTGGACATGCTTGCCGAGTCGCTGACACAGATCGTTCCAAAATATATAAGCAGCAGGTGGAAATTCCAGCGCATAAGGGACTGGGCGTTCAGGACTGCCAACAAGATCATTTTCGACCAGAGAAAACGACACATGCTGGAAGCGATCGAAATGCAGGCCGGTAGGCTCAGGGCCGATTTCATCGGCAGGCTCAACCTCAGCGCGTCACACTTCCGGTCCCGGTTGATCGGAAACATGGAAAAGAGTTCCAGTGCAATAGCCCAGGCGATAGAGAACGGCGTAAATCTGCGCCGAAGCGGAGAAGAAGAGGCGGCCGATATAGAGTCCCGCTTGACCGAACGACTCTCGGCCATGGAGCGAATCAAGGGCGAGCTTTTACAAATCGGGGAGAATTTTAAAGAATTAGATTGAACGATTGCGGGCCGAATGCTCGACATGCGCTTGCACCGCAGCCCTGAATTTCATCCCTTCACATCCCGCTACTCAACGTTTATTTTTCAGTCCCCTATGATACCCTTGAAGAAACGCTGCCCGTGATAGCTGAAAACCGCCCCGCTCCGGGTGATCTGCACCAATTTAAGACCCGGCGAGATTTCCTCGCCTTCCCTTTTCTTGGAGCCGTTAACGTTAATCCACCTTTCTTCAGGCTTCTGGGAGTAGACCAACATCGAAACGCTGATCTGTGGGATGGCTTCCCGGATTTCCGGGCTCAGTTCGTACCACTTCGGATCCGCGGGGGCGGCCGTTTTGGCGGATGATGATGTCTCGATCTTTGCAAAATCCTGGAGATCTGAAACTATCCCGCCGGCTGCCCGCCGCTGAAGGGGCTGCCGGACGTCGGCAGGCGGCTTTATCGCGGCCGTCTGCGACTTTGCAGTCTTTGGGGCCGGACCCTGTTGTGTTCCAACGGCCTTTGGGGTCTTAGACGATTCGGCGCCGGCAGGCTTTTTTAATGCCGCCCCGGTTGTCCCGAGCCCTTGCTTTGATCCCATGTCTTGCTTTGATCCCATGTCTTGCTTTGATCCCATGTCTTGCTTTGATCCCGGCCCCGCGGTGTCAATTTTATTCTCGCTCGCAAGACGGCCGGCACTCTTCCGACCGGGCGCTTTGGGAGCGGCCGTTTTCGATGGTCCTGGAGCCTCAAGGCCCTGGCCGGCGGTTTGCGTTTTGCCCTGTTCGTACCCCATTTCTTTCCCGGTAACCGAGGAGAGAGCTTGAGCGGTTGCGGCAGGGTTAGAATCTATTTTTTCTTTTTCCCCGGGTTCCCCGGACGGGATTTCAGAAGTACCCTGCTCCCTGCCCGCCAGGGCGAGAGGTGCGGGCGGCCCAGCCACATCTGCCTGCCGGCCGGTTTCGGATATTTGCCCCACGGAGACGCCATTGCGGGTCCCGTGCGTGTTTGCGCCCCAGTGCCAGGGGTGAAACCAGAAAACAAAAAAACCGGCATTGAGAACAAGGACGAATGCTATAAGGTATTGCCAGCGTGGAACGTTTTTCAACGTTGGAGATGGAACGGGTTCTTCCAGCAAATCGAGGGCCTTCCGAAGTCCTCGCGTCTGTTCGAATTTTTTAAATGAATCTAAAATAAACGACATACTTTAAGACCTGATTCCTGGTATTTGACTCAAAGACGGGTACGCTGCCATGGGAGACGGCGTTACCATTCGTACATAAGCCATTTTGCATGACACCGGGAACGCCGAGGTGTGAGACGGCGCGACCAATGGTATTTCGCCTAATTCATTCATTGAGCCCCTTTTTTATCGGCCCCCCCGCCCCTGGCCTCCGGCTGCGTCCCCGGGATGTTTGCTTCCGAGGACCCGGGCGTTTGTGGAGAGGCCTGCGGCTCCGGAACGGGCCTGGATATATCGTCGCTCCGGGTATCTTCCGGATTTTCCGGCTGCGCCCCGGGAGCGTTTACTTCCGAGGACCCGGGTGTTTGTGGAGAGGTCTGCGGCTCCGGAACGGGCCTGGATATTCCGCCGTTCTGAGCCTCCCCCGGGTTTTCAACCTGTGCCCCGGGGATGTTTGGTCCCGAGGCCTGCGGCATTTGAGGAGAGGCCTGCGGCTCCGGAACAGGCTTGGATATGCCGGGCGCGGGTTCGGTTTCTTCGCGGATTCCCGGTGGCTCGAGGCCAACGAAATAATAGTATAGCAAACCCACTCCGGCACAGATCAGGATTACCGCGAGCAATGCGGCTTTCCATCCGTGGTCGGTCCCGGGCAAACGTTCACCGAGCACTTCGGCAGCGCTTTTTTTCAGGGTGGCCCTGTCTACGCTTTCTTTTCCCTGCACAAAGGCCCCAAGGAGCGCGCGGTCGCAAATTATATTGATCAGCCTGGGGATGCCGCGGCTGTAGACATACAAACTCTCCAGCGCCTCCTCGGAGAAGATATCGTTTTTACCCCGGGCAATCGTGAGCCTGTGGCTGACATAGTTGACTACGTCGGCCTTTGAAAGCGGCCCCAGGTGGCAACGGGCCACAATGCGCTGGGCGAGTTGCCTCAACTCCGGTCTTGCAACCTTTTCCCTGAGTTCCGGCTGGCCAACCAGAATTATCTGAAGGAACTTATGCTCGTTTGTTTCGAGGTTGGTGAGGAGCCTCATTTCCTCGAGGACTTCCTGGCTGAGGTTTTGGGCCTCGTCAATTATAAGAATGGCCTTTTTGTGTCTAACGTTCAAATCGAGCAGGAAAGCGTTTATTCGATCAACCAGGGCCTTTATGCTCGTTTTCTTGGGATAGCTTATGCCGAATTCGTCGCACACCGCGGCGAGCAGTTCCACAACCGAATAAGTAGGATGGATTATGTATGCGGGAACGACGTTTTTTGCGAGTGTTTCCAGAAGCCGCCGGCAGATGGTTGTTTTGCCCGTGCCGACCTCGCCCGTGAGCAGAACGAACCCGCCGTCGCTCCTTATCCCATAGATCAGATGCGCCAAGGCTTCCCTGTGCTGTTCGCTCATGTAGAGATAGCGCGGGTCGGGTGCAATCGAGAAAGGCGATCTTTTCATGCCGAAATGTTTTCTGTACATAACTTCCTACGCTTATGCGGGCGGTTCTGAAGCACGATTATACTTGAAGGCTTTAAAATATAACAATTTTTTTTCGAAAAGCTTTTGAGAGACTGGATTTCACGAGTCATGGAGTTACAACCCAAAGCTTTTGAGAGACCGGATTTCACGAGTCATGGAGTTACAACCCAAAGCTTTTGAGAGACCGGGTACCACGAGTCATGGAGTTGCAACCAGCTGAGAGACCGGGTACCACGAGTCATGGAGTTGCAACCCAAAGCTTTTGAGAGACCGGATTTCACGAGTCATGGAGTTACAACCCAAAGCTTTTGAGAGACCGGGTACCACGAGTCATGGAGTTGCAAAGGTTTAGTTGTCAATTGCAGCGTCTGTTTTTCGCGAATAAAATGTTTAACATACCGTTTACAAGTGCTGTAATCTATGCAAGTAGTGCAGGGGCGAGTCTCGTTGGCATGAGGCGTTCGCGCGAGCGGGTGCTGTTACGCAGCGGTTTAGCCTACGAAAAGTTTTGTTTGTTTTCTCTCTGCTTTGTTGCAAACTGAAAACGGCAGCGAAGCAGGGACTCAGTTGCATCCCTTGTCTCACTTTTTTCACCGACTCCTTAGAATTCGACCCCGGGCCATGGACGGCCGGGCGAAATGCTGTTGGAGGGCTCTGAGTCAGGCTGTGCGCAAGCCAAACGCCGGCAGGCTGGAAACGGGGTCCCCACAGGGGCATTAATGGCGCCCTCGCAGCACAGGGAGCATTTTGCTCCGAGAGCATCGCAATACATGCAATCGGCAAAAGCATTCGTATAATGAATAATGTACCAAGGATGGCATCCTTTTGCGGACCCGATATTGTGAGAACGGAAGGCGTCCCATGAATAAAAAACCCGGAGAGGGCAGAACGATGTTCAAGGGTTTTCTCGACAAGTCCGCCAGGGTTTTTCGCCCCGATTCTCCCGGTCCGAGAATGCTGCAGGAGGCTTCCGAACAAGAACGCCGATTGACCGATCTTTGCGTTATTGCGGCCGGTGAAGCGCTGGCTGCTCTTGGCACAGGTTTGCGGGGCTTGAGTTCGGAAGAGGCTGAAAAGCGCCTCGACGAGTACGGCCCAAACGAACTTTCACACACCAGGCGTGTGGGTTTCTTTGCCGACATTTTTCAGAGGTGCAAGAGTCCCCTGGTTGTTCAATTATTGATCATTACCCTGATTTCAGGCGCTATCGGAGAGATCAAATCGGCGATCATCGTGAGCGCGATGGTTTTCTTGAGCGTCGGGCTTTCCTACATACTTGACCGCCGTTCAAGCAGCACCGTCGAGATGCTTGGAAAGCGCGTGCAGTCACGCACCCTGGTTTTGCGCGACGGTGCGCAAACGGAAATCCGGATATCGGAAATTGTGCCGGGCGATATCGTTCTCCTGCATGCCGGATCGATCGTTCCGGCCGATTTGCGGCTGCTCACCGCAAAGGATTTCTTCGTGAGCGAATCGGCGCTCACCGGGGAGTCCATGGCGGTTGAGAAAACGATTTCCGAGGGGAGCGTTCGTGACCGCACAGCCCTGGAACTGACAAACGCCTGCTTTCTGGGGACCAGCGTCACCAGCGGCACGGCGCGCGGTGTGGTCGTTAACACCGGTATGCAGACAATTTTCGGCTCCATCTCGGAGCGGCTGACCGAGCGCCGTGAGGAAACCAGTTTCGATAAAGGGGTGCGGACTTTCACCTGGCTCATGATCCGATTCATGGTGGTCATGGTTTGCGCGGTCTTCTTTATCGTCGGCATGACCAAGGGCGATTGGCTGGAAGCCCTCCTGTTCGGCCTGTCGATAGCCGTGGGCCTCACCCCGGAAATGCTGCCGATGATCGTGACGGTGAACCTTGCCAAAGGCGCGCTGAGCATGGGCAAGAAGAAGGTCATCGTGAAGCGTCTGCCCTCCATCCAGAACTTTGGCGCTATAGATGTCCTGTGCACGGACAAGACGGGGACCCTTACCCAGGACAAAGTGATTCTCGAGCGGCACGTGGACATCACCGGGCACATAAGCGGCGACGTTTTGAATTACGCCTACCTCAACAGCTACTATCAGACCGGCCTTCGCAATCTGCTCGACCGGGCCGTGGTCGAGCACTCCGACCTGGACGCCGAACAGCACTGCACCCTGGTGGATGAATTGCCCTTTGACTTTCAGCGGCGGCGCATGTCGGTCGTCGTCGACTACGAAGGCGATCACGTTCTAATCTGCAAAGGCGCGGTCGAAGAGATCTACACCTGTTGTAACCAATATCAGATAGGCGACGAAGTCTATCCCCTGATCGACATGATTCGGGAAGACCTTTTTGAGGAAGTCGAACGGCTGAACAAGGACGGCTATCGGGCGCTGGGAATTGCCTACCGCGAATTCCCGCGGACGAGGACTACCTATACCGTGGCGGATGAAAGCGAACTAATCCTTTTGGGGTATATAGCCTTCGTCGACCCGCCCAAGGAATCGGCCGGGGAGGCCATAAAGCTTTTGAGGCAGGCCGGCGTCGAGGTAAAGGTAGTGACCGGCGACAACGGCCTCGTTACCAGCAAAGTTTGCCGGGATGTCGGTCTGGAACCGAAGCGGATCGTTACCGGCGCTCAATTGTCACAACTGTCGCCGGCGGAGTTCTCACGGACCGTGCTGGACGTGGATGTCTTCGTAAAAGTTACCCCGGTCCAGAAGGAACAGATCGTAAGGGAACTGCGCAGCAGCGGCCGCGTAGTAGGATTCATGGGAGACGGGGTCAACGATGCGCCGGCCCTCAAAGCCGCCGACGTCGGGATTTCCGTGGATTCCGCGGTCGATGTCGCCAAGGAGGCCGCCGATATCGTGCTCCTCGAAAAAAGCCTCCTTGTGCTCGAAGAGGGGATTATCGAAGGCCGAAGGGTCTTTGCAAATATCGTCAAGTATATCCGGATGGGCGCGAGTTCCAATTTCGGAAACATGTTCAGCGTCGTCGGGGCGAGTTATCTGTTGCCCTTCCTGCCGATGCTTCCCGTGCAGGTTTTGACGAACAACCTCCTCTATGATTTCTCACAGACAGGAATCCCCACGGATAATGTGGATGAGGAACTGATCGTTAAGCCCCTCAAGTGGAACATCAATACCGTCAAGCTTTTCATGGTATTTATCGGACCCGTGAGTTCCATATTCGACTATGCGACCTTCGCGCTGATGTGGTTCTTTTTCCATTGCAGCGCCTTTTTGAATCCGGCCACGGGAGCCGCGCAAAAAGTAGCCCTGGCAAGTCTTTTCCAAACCGGGTGGTTCGTTGAATCGCTCCTGACCCAGACTTTGATCGTGCATATCATAAGGACCAGGAGGGTCCCCTTTTTCGGGAGCCGTGCTTCCCTGCACCTTACCCTGACAACCCTCACCATCATGGGCATCGGCGCATGGTTGCCGTATTCGCCCTTTGCGGGCAGCCTTGGAATGGTTCCGTTGCCCCCCGTCTACTGGGCCTGGATAGCCGCCTTCCTTTTTTCATATTCCGTGCTGACGCACCTTATAAAGACATGGTTTTTCAATCGTTATGGAGGTGAGTGATTATGGATACCTTGCTCGACGCACTTCAGGAAGGACGCTTGATAGAACTGCCCGACGACAATAAGGATGACGCCCTGCAGTTCCTTGCTCATATTATCGAAGCGATCCCGTCTCTTCCCACCGGCATCGACGTGGTCGGGCTTGTCATGGCAAAAGAGCGTTCTACGACTTCGGCGCTCGGCAACGGTTGGGCCAGTCCCCATGTGCGCGTGCCGTTTGACGAGGACCTCATCTGCGTTGTCGGCTGGAGCCCGGCAGGCATCGAATACGGGGCCCCGGACGGAAAGCCCGTATCGATTATCGCTTTGTACCTCGTGCCCGAAAACCAGCGAAGCCATTTCCTGCGAGAGGTATCCATGCTGGCCAAGGCATTAAAGTCTTATCCCGGGTTCAAAAAACTGAACGCGGCCAAAGAACTGAACGAAGTCCGCGACCATCTGCTCGATCTCATCAGCACCAGCAAGGAAGCAGTGGGTCCGGACACGCGGGCCCGCATGATTCAACTGCAGGCCAGGCAGACGGTTGCGTCGATTCCAGCCTATGACCTGGCGCGTCTCGTCCTGGAACCTGTGACCATTATATCCGGCCCCGGTCTCAAGCACGTCGTGCTCGCTCAAGACCCCCAGCTTGTGGAATATCTCGACACCGCTCCCCGGCTGGTCGAGCGTCTTGCCACCGAAGGCGTTTTCCAAAACGGCGGATGGCGCATTCTGAAGCGGGGCGAAACAGCCTACCAGGGCGAGCGTGTTTTGTACGACTGCCTGGCAATAAAGGTTGCGGGCGGCAATTTATCAACGGCTTCAAAGTAGGTGATGTATACTTGCGTTTGGGATGGTGGAACTTTGTTTTAGAACTGAGAACTAAAAACTGAACGGGTGGTCTTCCGGTGCGAAAGCTTCTGATAACGGGCGCGAGCGGCTTTCTGGGCTGGAATTTGTGCCGCCAGGCGCGGGACCGCTGGGATGTATACGGCCTTGCGTTCAGGAACTGCTACCGGCATGAGGGAGTAGAGCTGAGGCAGGCCGATCTGACACTTCTGCCCGAAATCAAAGAAACTCTTGCGCAGATACGGCCTGAGGCCGTGATTCATGCAGCCGCCATAGCCAGCCCCAATTTTTGCCAACTGAACCCGGAGCAATCGCGACTCTTAAACGTTGAAGCCACTCGCAACCTATCCTGCCTTTGCGCCGATTTGCGCATTCCCTTCGTATTCATCTCCTCGGATATGGTCTTTAACGGTTTGAAAGCACCATATAATGAGGATGATCCTGTCTGCCCCATATCGATCTATGGAGAACAGAAAGCTGAAGCCGAAGAAATCGTGCTGAAGAGCTACCCGCGGGCATTAGTTTGCCGTACGGCCCTGATGTTCGGCGATGCCGGGCCGGGGGCTGCCAGTTTCATCCAGCCCTGGATAAGCGCTATGAAAAATGGACGGCAGCTCGATCTATTTACAGATGAATACAGGACGCCGGTAAGCGCGACGGATGCGGCCAAGGCGATCCTGCTTGCGCTTCCGGAGGTAAACGGGATTCTTCACATCGGCGGTTTGGAGCGTATTTCACGCTTTGATTTTGGAAAACTTCTGCGAGAAGTGATCGGGGCGCATGACGCACTTATTTCTCCATGCACGCTTAAAAGCAGTAAAATGCCCGCCCCTCGCCCACCGGATGTTTCTCTTGAAATCACCAGGGCCATGTCGCTTGGATTTATGCCCGGCCCTTTGCGCCGGGAGCTTGAAAAACTGGTTTGCACGGGCGTGGCAGGGTGATGGAACTGCTGTTCTTAGTTTTCAGTTTGTCGGCCCGAACCATGACGCATGGTTACTGCTGGCTCGAAAAGAAGGCCCACAAGAGGCTAAGCTACTGAAAAGACGATGAGTTGGCGCTCCGCCCCGCCCATTGATCTATGAAGCTGGAAGCGGCATCACAAACATGACGCAACTCCAGGCAGGTGCAAGCGCCGGAGCTGAGGGCGGTTTTCTCATCTACCCAAACATACCAAATCTCAATATGATGCGATAATGCGTTCAGTTTATTCTAAATGATAGAGTTCGATAGCCATTAGGAGATTGCCAATACCCGTTCTCTACCACCTCATGGCGACAGGAAAAATTGGAAAGGAGCAAAAGGTGTTCGGCAAACGTTCGAATCGAAAAGACCTGAAAGCACCTCCCCTTGCGGAGACTATTCGGAAGCTACTGAAATTCTGCGAGTTTGGGCAGCTCCCGGCGGGCCACAACAGATCACTTTGCGAACTACGATGTGGAAGGACGCCGGTGCCTGGGGGCTACTTCTGGTTGATATCGCGCGACACGCAGCGTTGGCTTATGCAAAGGAGGGAGGAGACTCACGACTCATCCTGAAAAGAATCCGTGAACTCTTTGAAGCTGAATGGGCGAACCCAACTGACAAACCTCAAGACATCACTGATCAATAGCGTAAGCATGATGCGAAGTGTTTATTCGAAATAGTATGTCTTGCCGAGTTGAGCGGGAAAACAACGCATGAAGACCCAAAGGGCAATTCTGATAAAGGCATTAAACAAGCGTTTTATTCCGATCCTGCTGGCGAAAGAGTTTCTGCAATATGAATTAACTGGTGTCGATCGGGCTAGCGGTCAAATAAGAAGAGCATTTCCTTTTGGGCGCATGAAGCGACGCAAGGACGCAGAGCTCCAGTTGTTGGACATCCAAATGGATAAGGGAGGCGCCACCAAATTTGTGTTGAACTTTGGCGTGGCGCCCCCCGGAGGCGTCGAATGGCCTTGGGCAAAGTTGGAGCAAAATGACGTTATGGCATCAGACCTATTAACGCGGTGCCGTTTGTACGATAGCCGTTTTTACTGGCGCGTGAAATGGTTTTCTGTCGCGGGGTTCTCATGGGTTTCAGACTTTGGAACTCGAATTGACAAAACAGTTGATAGATTGATTAGCCTTTATCCAGAGGTTGAAGAATGGTTCTCAACACAACTGGCAGGGCCGCACATCTGGTGTGCTAAGAGGCGTTTCTCACGGCAAGACCCTAGCTGAAACCCAATAGTCTGCCGCAAGGACAATAGAGCGATGAGTAGTGAGAACCGGAGGCTAACCGTGATCGATGCAAACGGCAATAAATCCCAGGTTCTTTATGACCTGGCGGGGAGGGCCGTCCAAAGCATCAATCCAAACGGCAAGATCGTAAATACCGCCTATGACGCTCTCGACCGGCCGGTGTCTGTAACCGACGCCATGGGATACCAGACGCAGTTCGCCTATGATCCCAACGGAAACGTCACCTCCATTACCGACGCCAACAAGGAAACCCTCTCCAAGCAGTATGACGAGCTAAACCGGGTCAAGGTCGAGACGGACGCTCTGAACGCGACGACTCAATATTCTTACGATCTTCTCGGCAATGTTACGAGCATCACCGATGCGAACGGCAACACCACTTACTTCGACTTTGATGACCTGGGCCGCCTTGTCACGGTCCGCGATCCTCTCTATGTCTCGACCGGCAGGGCCACAACCTTCACTTACGACGAGGCGGGGAACGTGCTGACAAAGTCCAGCCGCTCCGGGGCGCAGGCAGCCACGGGTAATGTCCCCGATCAGGGCTTTCGGTACGATTTCCAATACGATCAAAAAAATCGCCTGACCCAGAAGACGGACGGCCGGGTGGGAAAAAGCATTTCGTTTGCCTATGATAATGTCGGCAATATATCGAGCAAGACCAATTATGATGGAACTGTCACCCAGTACCGCTATGATGACGCCAACCGGCTCGTGGCCGAGCAAAACCAGGGCTACGTCGAGGTCTCCTACCAGTATGACGGAGCGGGAAGGCTTCTAAATCGGGTCTTATCGAACGGAGCGATAACCAGCTACACGTGGGACGACGACAACCGGCTGGCAAGCCTTTCAAATACCACTGTGACCGGGGTGGTAAACAGCGCGGCCTACCAGAGGGATAATGTCGGCAACATCACGAACCGGACGGATTCAAGCGGGGTCACAAACTTTACTTATGACGCGAACTACCGGCTGACATCCACGAGTTATTCCAACCCCGCCTATAACCAGTATAACCAAGGCTTCACATATGACAAGGCCGGTAACCGGCTCACAATAACAGAGGGAGGAAACACTCCCCTCTACTACATTTACGACGCGGACAACCGGCTGAATTCGATTCACAAGGGGAACGCAGCAGGGCCGCTCCAAAACAGCTTCGTCTACGACTACGACGGAAACCTGGTATCCAAAACGGACGGATCGGGAACGGCCCTCGGTAGTTTGAGCTACGATGCCAAGGACAGGGTGACGAGCATCACCGCCGGGGGGCTGACGGATACTTTTTCTTATGATCCTTATGACTACCGGATATCCAAGACCGACAGCGGTGGCAGCCTGGTTTATCTCCTGGACGGCGAAAAGGTGGATGCGATCATGGCCGGATCTCTCTGGAGGGCCAGGTATATGCGAGGGGTGGTGATAGATGAGGTGGTGAACGGATACCAGTACGACACAAACGGCGCCTGGACCAACTATACGTTCCACCACGATAACCTCCAGTCCGTGGTTGGGCTGTCAGGACATGACGGCACCATCTTGCAGACAATAACCTACGGGGCTTTTGGCGATGAGCAATCGACCACGGGCGCCGCCAATGGCAATTGCCTGCATTACACGGGAAGGGAAGAAGACCCGGATTCGGGGGTCTATTACTATAGAGCAAGATATTATGATCGGACTCTGGGCATATTCACGAGTGAAGACCCGAAGGGGTTTGCAGCGGGGGTGAATTTTTATGCTTACGCGAAAAACAATCCCATTAATGCTAATGATCCTACCGGAGAGATACCGCTACCATTGATCACTGGAGGAATCGGATTCTTTGTTGGCGGACTAGGAAATGCCGGTGCCCAGATTTATCACAATGGGGGATTTAATAACTTTAGCTGGACTGATATGGGAATAGCCGCAGGTACTGGTCTGGTTGCCGGTGCCGCCGCTCCTATCGTCGCCACAACATATGTAGGGGCTGCACTTCTTGGAGGTACTGCTAATGTTGTCCAGACTGCCGCCACCAATGTAACTAATGGCAAGAATGTAACCGATGGTTTACTGGCAAGTGGTTTGACCGGCACGGTGGCTGGTATTGTGGCAGGCCCTATCGACATTCTGCCAGGGCTTTATGACGCAGCATCACCGTGGCTCGATTCTAGCGTTGCTAGTTTTCTGAACGGCCAGGGACAGATTGCGGCGAACGTAACTAAGAGCACCCTATTTCGCAATGCGGGTGGCGCGATTGTTTCAAACGCCTTTGGAGATGAAGGGGACAGCAGTTCCGCTACGGCTGGCGGATTTGTAATCTATCCGAACAAGCCTAACAACAACATGATGCAGGCTGTCTACAAGAAATGATGGATGGATGGCGGTGAATGTACTCAACAATGGGCTGAACGATACGCAACACGCTCCAAATGGGTCAGGCACAATGGAATCGACCGGTGCTTGCGTCCAGTTATTAAATTAGATGACTTAGTAGACGAGCCACAGTCGATTTAAAAGTTTTCGGATTCAGGTCAATGAGATATGTATTTCCAATTTACTTATTTTTTACTACGCTTCAGGGGGCAATTTCCTGGTGGGCTTTTGATAAGGTCTCTTATCTGACTCGGGCTAAATGCCTTGGCACAAAGGATTTCTCGAATGAGGCGTTCGCCAGACACTTGAGAAGCATGCATTTTTCGCCTACATCGCTGCTCTTGAGAAATACTGTGATTCCGATATTAGCTGCCACGATTTCATGGTTATGTCTATTTTTAACCCCTCTACTTTTTAGTAGATACATTGCCGACTGGAAAATGTTTAATAAAATGTGGTTAATCGGGTTTCCATTGGGCTCTGTGCTACTTAGAGGGATTAAAAGAATCTGATTCCTTGGCTCAAGTAGAGCATCTGTTCATATTTGTTATGTTCACCCCCGCCTGCCGCGTAGCTTCCGGGCTTCGTGGCGGCCGCCTCTGAACCTTTCGGCGACTTTCGCCTAGCAGGAAGTCGCACATTTTTCCGGGTGCGGCGGGACTTTGGCAGGTCCGATAACGGCCGTGTTCGAGCGAAGCCCCAAAGGGGTTCCGAGACAGCATCAATTTGTGCGTGTACGTGAAGATGAGGCGGCTGCTGAAATTGGCAATCCTCTACAAGCTTCCGCCAGAACATTCGAAGCGTAAAGGAGAAACGTGCTTCTAAAAGCTTCCCGGATATTATTCATTGCATTGACTTTATCGGTTTGTGTAACGATCATTTCCAGTGCCGGCATAGTCAGCTATCAGTATGACACAATGAACCGAGTTATAAAAGAAACTTACAGCGATGGAAATGTGGTCAATTACACTTATGATGAATTCGGGAACCGTGTAGAGGCATATACGACAACGTTGGTCGATTTCGGCGCTTCGCCCGTGAGCGGATACCCTCCTCTCACCGTAGCCTTTTCAGATATGTCGCCGGGCCAGCCGACAACATGGCTCTGGGACTTTGGCGACGGGACCACCAGTAATCAGCAAAACCCTTCCCACACATATACCAGCGTAGGAAGTCATACCGTGTCCCTGACCGTGTCGAACAACGGTCAGCACACCGCAACGAGGTCGAATTATATCTATATCGACACCATCACTACGACCATCACGAGTTCTCCCGCGGCCGTGACCAACGCCACAACCGCCGGCTTCGGCTTTAACGCTACCAGGTCCGATGCCACCTTTTTATGCCAAATGGACACAGGGACCTTCCTGCAATGTACCAGCCCGTGGAGTTATTCTTCATTGTCCGCCGGTCCGCACCGGTTTTCCGTAGAAGCGGTCGGAACCACGAAATATGTTTACCCATCCGTTAGCTACGGTTGGACTATCGACCTCACACCTCCCGACACAATCATTACTCAACCGTATCCGACCGGTTCCATGTGTGGCGAGTTCTTTTTTGAGAGCACAAAGAGCGGGTCGCAATTTCAGTGCAGCGTAGATAATGAAGACTTCTCCTCATGCAGCAAGTCCTTATTACTTCAATTACCTTCTTAACGGCAATCATGTCTTTGCCGTCAAGGCCATCGATGAGGCGGGCAATGTGGACCCCAGCCCTGCGACCTACCCATGGACGATCTTTCCAGCGACAGAGATTACGTCGTACCCGGATGCCACTACCTCCCATAACGTCGCTACCTTCGAGTTCGCCCCGATAGGCACGGCCGGGTTAACCTGTGAATGCAAAGTGGACAACGGCTCCTATCAGTCCTGTACCAGCCCATATACTTTAAGCAACCTTTCAGACGGGAGTCATACTTTCACTGTCCGCGCAAAGGACCAAAACGGGGTCGTCGATCCCACACCGCGTTTTTACACCTGGACGATAAAGTCATGGTCGAGCATCGGGGTCAGCGGCACAAATATCCAGACGGTTATCGCAGCCCCCACCAACCCTACGACTTTTTATGCAGGGACCGATCATAGCGGCGTCTACGAGAGTACGGACGGCGGCACTACCTGGACGGCCGTAAATACCGGGCTGACCAACAACGATATTATGGCGTTAGCCGCAGACCCCGTGACTCCTGCTGTAATCTATGCGGGGACGGTTGGCGGCGGGATTTTCAAAACGACCAACGGAGGAGGCGCATGGAGCGCCGCGAACTCCGGCTTACCGGCGGGCAGCACGGCCTTTGCCCTGGCCATCCCGCAACAACCGCAATGGCATCAGACCGTCTATGCCGGGCTCGATAAAGGCTTATACAAAAGTACCGACAGCGGATCGAGCTGGAACAGCGCGAATACCGGGCTGCCGGCTAACATCGCCATCAGATCGCTTGCTATCTCCCCAACGAGTTCAAATACAGTCTATGCGGGCACCGATGGCGGCGGAGTTTTCAAGACGACCAACGGTGGAACGAATTGGAGTGCCTCAAACGTCGGCTTGACCGGTTTGTCCGTTTATGCCATCGCCCTCGATCCCCAAAACTCACAGACTCCTCTATGCCGGAACAAGCAACGGCGGAATTTTCAAGAGTCTTGACGGCGGGCTGAGTTGGAATCCGAGCAATAGCAGTTTGCCCGATGCCGTTACTTCTTTTTCCTTTGAGCCCAATGTGCCCGGAACTATGTACGCAGGGACTTTAGGGGCGGGGTGTACGAAAGTACCGACGGTGGAATAAGCTGGAACCTCTCGATTGGCGCCGATAACAACACATGGGAGTGCATGGTCGTTGACACCTCTCGGCAAAAGGTTGTTTCATCAGTTGGCGGCGGACTCTATGTCCGCACCGCGATGCCTTCCTTGCCGGTACCGGCCCTGCCGCCTTT
>CAWGZP010000099.1:0-13869 GCA_963826655.1 uncultured delta proteobacterium | reverse complement strand
CTATAAACACCTGGGTCAATATGTCGCCCAGTTCCTCATGTGGGCGGTTATTTTCAGCATCAGCCTGCGGGTGCTGCGGTTTAAACTGTCTGCATTCTTGCCCTCCTTTGTATTTGTTTACATAGTTTCAATTGCCATCTTTATGATTGGGGCCTGGAATCAGGCGCATGACTATAATCTGGAACCGCCGCTGGTGGCTTTAGTATTGGGCATGCTGATCGCCAACCTGGTGGGGTTGCCCCGCTGGATGGACGCCGGCTTTCGAGTCGAATACTACATCAAGACCGGGATCGTGTTGCTCGGGGCAACTTTGCCCTTCACCCTGATCGTCTGGGCCGGGCCGGTGGCCATCATTCAGGCTTCCATTGTTTCGATCACGACGTTCCTGGTGATCTATTTCGTCGGCAGAAAGTTGGGGCTGGATCGCCGGCTGTGTGCGACTCTGGGCGCAGGCGGAGCGGTTTGCGGGGTCTCCGGGTCCATCGCAATTGCCGGGGCGGTTGGAGCCAAAAAGGAGCATGCGCCCATCGCCATCACCATGGTGATCCTGTGGGCCATCATCATGATATTCTTTCTGCCTCTGGTTTCCCGGGCCATGCATCTGCCCACCGGCGTTGCAGGGGCCTGGATCGGGACTTCGGAATTCGCCGATGCGGCGGGGCTCGCCGCTGCCCAGTCGTATGGAAACCTTGCCGGCGCCGTGCCCGGGATTCCCGGAACGCCTGAAGCGGCAGTCTGGGGATTCACGCTGATGAAGGTGGTCGGACGCGATGTCTGGATCGGCATTTGGGCCTTCATCCTGGCCTTGATTGCCACGACCAGGTGGGAAGTCAAACCCGGCTGCAAGCCGGAGGCTGCTGAAATCTGGTGGCGTTTTCCCAAGTTCGTGATCGGTTTTCTGGCGGCATCCATTTTTATGACCGTCATTGCCAGTCACTACTCTTTCGCAGATTATAATAAGATCGTTAAACCGCAGATGGTTAACCCTATAACAGCGCTGCGTACCTGGGCCTTCATCTTCTGCTTTTTCAGCATCGGCCTTACCACCCGCTTTCGGGAACTGGTCAGCGCCGGCGCCAAACCGTTCTGGGCCTTCACAAGTGGTGTCGTGGTCAACGTGGTGCTGGGTTTCATACTGTCGGCGATCGTCTTTGCCTCTTACTGGATGCACCTTTCACAGTAACTGTAGTTTTTAGTTCCCGGTTTTTAGTGCTCGAACTAAAGGCAAACAACTATCGACTACCCTTTGGAGGCCATGGTGAGCAGCACGGGTGACAAACCACGATGTTTTCAATGTGAATATTTTCGAAATTCTCCGGAATACCTGGAATCTGTGTTTAAAGGGCTTACCACTTTGAGTTCCGCGTACGGTTCGGTCCGCAGCGAAGACGGGATATGCGTCCTGAATGACCTGTATCTTGCGGCCAACCGGCACTGCGACCGGTTTGAGCTTCATATGTCCCTGCGCGGCAAGGTGTGAAGCCATTGCTGTTGACGAGGCGCTCTCCGTCTCAGGGGGATTTCAGCTCAATCCCCCTGAGACGGAGCGAAGCTGGATAATAAATGTCCTGTTTGAAACCATTGTCCTCAACCAGTTACCAGGGCTTCCCTGTAATGGTGAGTATCGATGCGGTGCTTGCGGATAAGCTGCCAGAACGCGCGCCGATGTTTATTGGCGACCCTGGCCGCCTCGGAAATATTCCCCTGGGCTAGCGAAAGCGTCTGCTGAATGTAGCGTCTTTCAAAGTCTACTACAAATTTCTCCTTGGCATCCTTGAGGGATTCGAAAGGCGCCACCTCCGGCAGTCCGATATCGCAGGCATCTATCATTGCCTTTTGCGAATGCGCCACAGTGCGCTCGATCACGTGTCCCAACTCCCTCACATTCCCGGGCCAGTCGTAAAAAAGGAGCTTCTGTACGGCCGGCAGCGAAAAGCCATCAATGGGTTTGCCGGACTCATTCAATTGCTGTCTGAGGAAGTGAGTGGCCAGAAGAGGGATGTCTTCGCGCCGTTTGCGCAAAGGAGGAAGCCTTAGTTGGAGGACATTTATGCGGTAATAGAGATCGCGGCGGATTTTACCTGAAGCCAGGACCTCTTCAGGCGCAACGCTCGACGCGGCGATGATTCTCACATCGGCCCGGCATTCTTTTGTCGAGCCAAGTGGACGATAAGTTTTTTCCTGGAGGAAACGAAGCAGCTTAACCTGTGCGGAATAAGGCAGGCTGTCGATTTCATCGAGAAAAAGGGAGCCTCCTTCCGCCACTGCGATCAGGCCTTTCTTGATGGTCTTTGCCCCGGTGAAAGCTCCATCCTTATGCCCGAAGAGCTCATTTTCGGCCAGGTCCGGCGGGAGTGCGCCGCAATTGATGGCTACCATGGGTTTGCCCGCCCTCTTACCCAGCCGATGAATCAGCCGAGCGCAAACCCCTTTTCCCGTGCCGGTTTCCCCCGATATCAGGACACAGGCCGCGCATTTTGCTATTCGCGGGATTTCACGGACTTCTTTCAGGAAGGCGGGGCTTTGCCCCACCAGGCTTCGAGATAGTAGTTCCCCCTCCCAAGGTTCCACTCTGTCCTCCTGCCGGCGGCCGTCTTCCGTTCGGGAAAGTGAAGCAGCATTGCTGAGCGAAAGATGAAGTCTTGTCCCCGATAGGGACGGCCATGGAAGTTTTGCAATAACGATTTCAGCCCCGACTGTGCATCAGTTAATATTTGCAGAAGTGCTTGATATATATCCGCACATTTAATGTTGGGAGATTAATGATCCTTAGATGGGTGGAACATAGGTAAAGCTGCGAAATTAACAAGGGGGGATTTAATGGGGTATGAATAGGGTAAAAAACATACCCAATATCATAAAAAGTTTAATACAATAGAGCATACATCGCAATCGATATCATCCGGCGGCTTACAGGTATTTGTAAATAAATTGGGGGATATAATAGCGTCTCTTGTTAAACACGACCCCAAGGATTCTCCCTCCTACCCTCTCTATTTGTTCCTTCACATACCTGGCTGTCCGCCATTTGGTCTTTTCCGCCTCCACGACCAGAATAACCCCGTCCACCTTTGATGCTATGGCCAAAGCATCGGGTGAGATTGTGAGCGGCGCGGAATCGATAACGACGAGATGGAAATCGAGTTTCAGGTTTCCCCAGAACTCCTCGAACCGCGGCGAATTGAAAAGCTCCGGTGTGGGACCCACGGAGTTGGACGCCGGGGAAACAAACAGGTTGGAAGCTTTTACCTGGTGAACCGCGCGCGCCACCTCGCCCGATTCATAGAGAGCCTGGGTCCAGCTATATTGTGATTCGACTGAATAGAACCTTGATTGCGTCCCCTCGAACCGGTCCGCATCCACCAGCAGCACCTTATCGCCAACCAGTTCCGAAGCAATTCTTGCGAATTCCCTTGCAATCGTGGATGTGCCCTCGCCTGGACGGGTCCCGATGAACTGGAGGACACGGTTCCTCGGGTCCGGGAGCAGGGCATCGACCATATTGTGGAGACCGAGCATCTCTGCGCTTATCTCCACTTCTTTATTAAGGGGAGGGTTTTGACTCTGAGAAAGGAGAACCTCAAGGCCCTTCCCGCCTGCTCTCTTTTGCTTATGGGCTTGTTGCAACGCCTCATAAAGTTTGCTCATAATTATCAAACCCTCTTTCTGTTCCTCAATCTTTTCGAATTAAAAGTAGGGCGCGCCTTTGAAAAGTCGTATGGTGCACCATGCCGGGGTGTGAATTGCGCAAGAGGACCACCGTCTTGGTACGGTTTGCCCGCAGGCAATCCAATGCAACGGTGTAGGCGAAAGCCTGCAATTTTATCGGTCCCACAAGGTCCCGGCATTTGCCGTTTGCGCCTGGGGAGCGGTCTGCGCGGCACTGCCACAAAAAACAGGTCGATTCCTGTCGTCATTATGAGCAAAAGTCTTGCCAATATTACGGAAATCGAACCGGGGGCTTTTGGTCCCGCCGCATTTGCTCCCGGCAATAAGGCGTTTCCGGATGGAGGCCGGTGAAATGAGCGATCGGTTCCTTAGTTTGGAAGTTTTTAATTCATTTTTTACTCCTCCAATCTCTCAATCCTACAAAGTGAGGCGTTTTGCACCAAGGTGCCTCATTAGACATAACGCCCCTTAAATTGCCGCTCTGTCAGGCAGTACGGTCCAGCCCGACGCTGAAGTTGTCCCATTTCGCCCCTTGTTGCAAGAATTCCCGCGCTGTGCGTTTAGTCCAGTTCGGCACACAAACCGGTTTCACCGAAGGAAACAGCGGTGGCACGTCTTTTGCCTATGTGTTCCCCTAATCACGAAACTTTTGAACCGCAGCCTCTTTCGGGCTGTGGGGTTTTGATTGGAAGCTGAAGTTGGAAGTTGAAGTTGTCCCATTTCGTCCTTGTTTCGGGAATTCTCCCGGTTGTGCGGTTCGCTACAAGCTGTCCAGTTATTAAAGTGGCACTTCTTGGCCACGTAAAAACAAAAAACATATGGAACTGTCGTCACTTTCAGGCGGCAGGTGTTTCGTCCGAAGTGGAAGCTGCCCTATTCCACACCTTTGCGGGGAACTCTCGTTGTGCGGTTATTTGCACAACCCGTTTTGCCCGAAAAGGTGACTGAGATGGCCCGGTCTTTTGCTTTAGAACGCGGAAATCTTTAGGATTCCTGGGCGTACACTATCGCTTTGCGGTGAGTTGCGCGCGCGGATCTTTTGGGATTGGCGTAGAGGAGACTTGCGCCTCTATCAAATGGCGACAGCTAAAAGCTGTCAATTGTAACCCACTCTTTAATCTCTAATAGGAGAGTCAGTAATGCGAGTAATGAAGAGGACGTTGTTTCACATCAATGGCGTTGACCGATGGGTAGTGGTTGAGCCCGAGAAGACCTTGGCCGATGTGCTGAGGGCAAACCTGTTGCTGACCGGATGTAAAGTTTGCTGCAACGAAGGTCATTGCGGCACTTGCACGGTCGTCGTGGACGGGAAAGCGGTCAAAGCCTGCGTGACCAAGATGAAGAGGGTCAAGGAGCGGGCAACGATCACAACGATCGAGGGTATCGGTTCCCCCGAGCATCTGCATCCGCTGCAGATTGCCTGGATGGCTCACGGCGGCGCACAGTGCGGCATTTGTACCCCTGGTTTCATCATGGCTGCGAAGGTTCTGCTCGATGAAAACAACCATCCGACTCGTGAAGAGGTTCGCGACTGGTTCCATAAAAACCGTAACCTCTGCCGCTGCACCGGCTACAAACCCCTCATCAACGCGGTTATGGATGCCGCAAGGATTATACGCGGAGAGATTAAGCCTGAAAATATCCTGAATTTGCAGGAAAGCCCGAAGACCATCGTCGGCAGCAACTTTGTGCGTCCGTCGGCCCTTGCAAAGGTTACCGGCACATGGGATTTCGGCGCCGACGTTGCCTTGCGCATGCCGGAAGGCACTCTGCGCCTGGCCCTGGTCCAGGCCGAGGTTCCGCACGCCAACATCAAGGGCATTGATTTCTCCGAAGCCGAAAAGATGCCCGGCGTGGTCAAGGTCGTGACCTGGCAAGACGTGAAAGGCAAGAACGCGATTACAGGCCTTATCACCTTCCCGACCAATAAGGGCGATGGATGGGACCGCCCGATCCTCTGTAAAGAGAAGGTCTTCCAGTTCGGCGATGCGATCGCTATCGTAGCCGCGGATACGGAAGAACATGCCAAGGCGGCCGCGAAAAAGGTCAAGGTGGATCTGGAAATCCTGCCGGCTTACATGAGCGGTTATGATGCCCTGGCGTCCGATGCCATCGAAATCCATCCCGGCGTGCCGAATGCTTACTACGAGCAGGGCGTCGTGAAGGGCAAAGACACAAAGCCGCTCCTGGAAAAGGCTGCTTTCACGGTTGAACTGACGACTTACAACAGCCGTCAGCCCCACCTGCACCTGGAGCCCGACTGCGGCGAAGCCTACATGGAGGAAGACGGCACGCTGACCATTCTCTCCAAGAGTATCGGTCTGCACCTGCACCATGCCATGATTTGCCCCGGCATCGGCGTTCCGCCCGAGAAGCTGCGCATCATCCAGAACCCCACCGGCGGCACCTTCGGCTACAAGTTCAGCCCGACCATGGAAGCTCTACTGGGCGTGGCTTGCCTGGCCTGTGACGGAACCCCGGTTTCCCTCGTTTACGACCAGTTCCAGAACATCACCTACACCGGGAAACGTTCGCCTGCCGAAATCAAGGCCAAGTGGGGAGCGGACAAGGACGGCAAGATCATCGCGCTGGAATACGACTGGTGGCTCGATCACGGTCCGTACTCCGAATTCGGTGACTTGGTAACGGCTCGCCAGGCACAGTTCATGGGCGCCGGCTACAACGTCCCGAACATCCGCGCAAAGGGCTACACGGTTGCCACCAACCACGCCTGGGGTTCGGCGTTCCGTGGCTACGGTTCTCCGCAGGCGTTCCTCAACGGCGAAATTGCCATGGATATGCTGGCCGAAAAGATGGGTATCGACCCTGTCGAGCTGCGCTTGAGGAATTGCTACAAGGAGGGGCAGGATCATACCACGCCGACCGGCCAGGTACCGGAAGTGTGGTGCATGGAGCCGTTGCTCAAAATGATCCAGCCGAAGTGGGAGGAAGCAAAGAAGCGCAAGGCGGCCTACAATGTTCCCGGCAAGGCCTATGGTATCGGCGTCGCGCTGGGTATCTACGGCAGCGGCCTGGACGGTCCGGACGCCTCCGAAGCCGCGGCTGAACTGATGCCGAATGGCGACGTAATGGTTTACAACGCCTGGCAGGACCACGGACAGGGCTCGGATCTCGGTACGCTCACCTTCGCCTACGAAGGGCTTAAGGTGATGGGAATCAAAACCTCCCAGATCAAGCTCGACATGAACGATACGCGCAACCCGAACTCCGGTCCTTCCGGCGGTAGCCGTTCGAACCTGCTCAGCGGCAACGCGGTCCTTGTGTCTTGCCGGATGCTGGAGCAGGCGATGAAGAAGCCCGATGGTACGGGATATCGCACCTACGACGAAATGAAAGCGGAAAATATCCCGCTGCGTTACGACGGCAAGTGGGTTGCTTCCGACTGCACGGCCTGCAGCGAATCCACGGCCCAGGGCAATCCGTTCTCGGCCTACATGTACGGGACCTTCATCGTCGAACTGGAAGTAGACCTGACGACCTACAAGACGAAATGGGTCAAGCTCACATCGGCTATGGACGTTGGAACGATTATCAACCGTGTGACGGTCGACGGTCAGAACTACGGCGGCATCACGCAGTGTGTGGCCATGGGGTTGACCGAGGACTTCGATGACTATAATGTTCACACGAATCTCATGAAGTGCGGTATCCCATACCCGAACGACGTTCCCGATGACTTCGAAATCATGTACCTCGAGTCGCCGCGTCCAGGTGGTCTTTTGGGACAGGCCGGTACCGGTGAAGTCACTCTGACCTCCAGTCACCCGGCTGCTTTGAACGCGATCTACAACGCGTGCGGTGCTCGCGTATTCCGGGTACCCGCCATTCCCGAAAGGATCAAGGCGGCCCTGGCTGGTGACACAGATGTGAAGAACCGCTACCTCAGTACTAAGGGCAGCAGAGGCTGGTAGTGAGCAGGTAAACTTCCAGTAACGCGTCCGGGACGTGGAGCGGGCACAGGTCACTTCGCTCGCTCCACATTCCCCGAGTATTCTTCAATAATTGTAAACCCTGGTTCCCTTCCGCCTCTTCAACGGCGGAAGGGAACCAGGAAGATGTTCTAAAATCTATTTCGCTTATCGACCGGTCTGTGAATTACTCGATAAAATAGATGAGGAGAGTCTTGCCAATATTACGGAAATCGGACCGGGTGCCCCTCGCTTTGCACATCTATTCCGCAGCAGTAAGGTTTTTTTGAATCAACGCGGAAAGTGATCGATCCACAAGTGGGGCATTCTGTACCATTGTGCCACATTTAACATAACCCTTGTGCAACTACTGTCTCCGTCAGAGAATATGGGTTCCGTCCGGACGTTGGTGCTGTCCCATTTCGCCCCTTCTTTCGGGAATACTGGTGCTGCGTGGTTCTCTCATCGTCCGGATTTGCCAAAGGATACCGCGATGGCGTGCTTCTTGCCTATGAACCCCGCGGCCTTTGAGACGGTCCCGGGTGCGTGCTGCTTGTGAGAAAACAGCGCGCAGGACTCGGACCTCTAACAGCCAGGACAGCCAAAAGCTGTCAATTGGAACCCACTCTATAATCGCTAAATAGGAGAGGCAGTAATGCGAGTAATGAAGAGGACATTGTTTCACATCAACGGCGTTGATCGCTGGGTAGTGGTTGAGCCCGAGAAGACCTTAGCCGAAGTGCTGAGGACAAACCTGTTGCTGACCGGATGTAAAGTTTGCTGTAACGAAGGTCATTGCGGCACTTGTACCGTCATTGTCGACGGGAAAGCGGTCAAAGCCTGCGTTACCAAGATGAAGAGAATCCGTGATCGCGCTGTTATTACAACGATCGAAGGTATCGGATCCCCTGATCATTTGCATCCGTTGCAGACCGCATGGATGGCTCACGGCGGCGCGCAGTGCGGTATTTGTACCCCTGGCTTCATCATGGCTGCGAAGGTTTTGCTCGAAGAAAACAACCATCCGACTCGTGAAGAGGTTCGCGACTGGTTCCATAAAAACCGTAACCTGTGCCGCTGCACCGGCTACAAGCCCCTCATCAACGCGGTGATGGATGCCGCCAGGATTATTCGCGGCGAGATTAAGCCCGAACAAATTCTCAATGTCCAGGAAAGACCTGTGACCATGATCGGCAGCAACCATGTGCGTCCGTCGGCCCTGGCAAAAGTCACAGGTACCTGGGATTTCGGCGCCGACGTGGCTCTGCGCATGCCGGAAGGCACCCTGCGCCTTGCCTTGGTCCAGGCCGAGGTTCCGCACGCCAACATCAAGGGCATTGATTTCTCCGAAGCCGAAAAGATGCCCGGCGTGGTCAAGGTCGTGACCTGGAAGGACGTGAAAGGCAAGAACGCGATCACAGGCCTTATCACCTTCCCCACCAACAAAGGTGACGGATGGGATCGCCCGATTCTCTGCAAAGAGAAGGTATTCCAGTTTGGCGATGCTATCGCCATCGTAGCAGCCGATACGGAAGAGCATGCCAAGGCCGCCGCGAAAATGGTCAAGGTGGACCTGGAAATCCTGCCGGCTTACATGAGCGGCTGGGACGCCATGGCCCCCGATGCGATAGAAATTCACCCCGGCGTTCCGAATGTTTACTTTGAGCAGACGGTCGTCAAGGGCGAAGAAACCAAGCCGCTCATGGAAAAGGCCGCCTACACGGTCGAGCTGACGACTTACAACAGCCGTCAGCCTCACCTGCACCTGGAGCCCGACTGCGGCGAAGCGTACATGGAAGAAGACGGGACCCTGACGATTCTCTCCAAGAGTATCGGTCTCCACCTGCACCATGCAATGATTTGCCCCGGCATCGGCGTTCCGCCCGAGAAGCTGCGCATCATCGAGAACCCCACCGGTGGCACCTTCGGCTACAAGTTCAGCCCGACCATGGAAGCTCTTTTGGGCGTTGCCTGCCTGGCTTGTGACGGCACACCGGTATCCCTCGTTTACGACCAGTTCCAGAACATCACCTACACCGGCAAGCGTTCGCCGGCCGAAATCGCGGCCAAGTGGGGAGCGGACAAGGACGGCAAGATCATCGCAGTGGAATATGACTGGTGGCTGGATCATGGTCCGTACTCCGAATTCGGTGACCTGGTAACCCTTCGCCAGTCGCAGT
The DNA here is from genome assembly GCA_963826655.1 of uncultured delta proteobacterium. GTDB lineage: Bacteria > Desulfobacterota > Syntrophobacteria > Syntrophobacterales > Syntrophobacteraceae > SbD1. The sequence continues at coordinate 4,091 of CAWGZP010000099.1, read as the reverse complement.
TCATGGGCGCCGGCTACAACGTCCCGAACATCCGCGCAAAGGGCTACACCGTTTGCACCAACCACGGCTGGGGCTCGGCGTTCCGCGGGTTTGGTTCTCCGCAGGCGTTCCTCAACGGCGAAATAGCCATGGACATGCTGGCTGAAAAGATGGGTGTCGATCCTCTCGAGCTGCGTTTGAGAAACTGCTACAAGGAAGGGCAGGGCCATACCACTCCTACCGGTCAGGTCCCGGAAGTTTGGTGTATGGAAGAGCTGCTCAAAATGACCCAGCCGAAGTGGGAAGAGGCAAAGAAGCGCAAGGCGGCTTTTAATGAAGCCGGCAAGGCATACGGTATCGGTGTTGCGCTTGGCATCTACGGCAGTGGTCTTGACGGTCCGGATGGGTCGGAAGCCGCGGCCGAACTGCTCCCCAACGGCGAGATCAGGGTCTACAACGCCTGGCAGGATCACGGACAGGGCTCGGATCTGAGCACGCTCACCGCAGCCTATGAAGTAATGAAAGAGACGGGCATCAAGACGACGCAGATCCAGTTGGATATGAACGATACGCGTAACCCGAACTCCGGTCCTTCGGGCGGCAGCCGTTCGAACCTGCTCTCCTTTAATGCTATGGTAGTGGCCTGCCGGATGCTCAAGGACGCCATGAGAAAACCTGATGGCGCCGGGTTCCGCACCTACGAGGAAATGAAGGCGGAGAATATTCCGTTTCGCTACGACGGCAAGTGGGTCGCCGCCGCGTGCACGGACTGCAAGCCCGATACAGGCCAGGGAAATCCTTTCGCTGCCTACATGTACGGGACCTTCATCGTCGAAGTGGTTGTTGATCTTACGACCTACAAGACCAAGTGCGTAAGACTTACGTCGGCCTTGGACGTCGGCACGATCATCAATCGCGTAACGGTCGACGGCCAGAACTATGGTGGTATCACTCAAGGCATGGGCATGGGCTTGACCGAGGACTTCGATGACCTCGATAAGCACACAAGCCTCATGAAGTGCGGTATTCCGTACCCGAACGACGTTCCCGATGATTTCGACCTGCTGTACCTCGAGACCCCGCGTCCAGACGGTCTCTTTGGGCAATGCGGCTGTGGTGAAGTAACGCTGACCTCCGTTCACCCGGCTGCTTTGAACGCCATCTACAGCGCCTGCGGCGCTCGCGTATTCCGGGTACCCGCCATTCCCGAAAGAATCAAGGCGGCCCTGGCTGGTGACAAAGATGTGAAGAACCGCTTCCTCACTGGTAAGGGTGGCAGGGGCTGGTAGTTAGCAAGTAATCTTCCAGTAACGCGTCCGGAACCTGGACCGTGTCCGGCTTGTCCGGGTTGGTCCAGGTTTTCGAGATAGTTATGATTTGACTTTTGACCCGGTTCCCTTTCGATCTTCGAGGAAGCGAACGGTTTCCGGTGTGTTCCTGGTAACTGTTTAGCAAGGTTCTCTTCCGTTTTTACGGAAGGGAGCCTTGCTCCTTTAATGATTCGCCGCGGCAGCCCTTCTCCCAGCCGCATAGCACTTATCGGAAAGAAGCTTAGCGGAAACCTATGGAAAAAGACGAACTGATCAAGCTCGAAGGCCAATGCACTCAGGAGCAGCCGCCGCACTGTGCCGCTGCCTGCCCAGTCCATGTGGACGTTCGGACCATGATGGCCGAATCGGCCCGTGGAAACTTTACCGGAGCGGCAAAAGTTTTCAAGAAAACGGTCCCTTTTCCCGGGATCGTGAGCCGGGTCTGCGATCAGCCCTGCCGGTCGGTGTGCAAACGCAGGGAGGCCGGTGAACCCCTGGAAATCGTCGCCATTGAAAAGGCGTGTCTTGATTACGCCGCCGGGCTTCCTGAAAAAATCGCCGTGCTCCCCAAGAAGAACAAGCGCATAGCGGTCCTGGGAGGCGGATTGAGCGGCCTGACCGCCGCTTTCGACCTGGGGAAAAAGGGTTTCGGGGTGGTGGTCTTCGAGAAGGGGCCGCACTTGGGGGGCAGCTTGTGGAGCATCCCCGAAGAGAAGCTGCCGAGGGAAATCATGGCAGGGGACCTGGAAGTCCTGGAGAAGATCGGCGTCGAGGTGCGGTTAAACACCACCGTGGGCAAAGATATTTCCTTCGAGTCCCTTTGCGGGGATTTTGACGCCGTCTACGTTGCCACAGGCGAGGGGACTTCGGATGCTTTCGGCCTTTCGACAGACGCCGGAAGCCGGATAACGGTCGATTCGGTAACTCTTGCCGCGAGCCGCGAAGGCGTTTTTGCCGGAGGCGGTCTGCGCCGGACCGGGGGGCAGGGTTCGCCGATTCAATCGATTTCAGATGGACGGATTGCAGCCATCTCCATCGACCGGTTTTTGCAAAAGGTCTCCCTTACGGCCTCGCGCATCGGCGAAGGCTCTTTTGTGACCCGCCTCTTCACGAGTACGGAGGGTGTCGAACCGCTTGCGGCCACGCAGCCGGCCAGTCTGCTGGAAGGTTATTCCGAGGCGGAAGCTTCCCGGGAGGCTTCAAGGTGCATACAGTGCGAGTGCCTCGAATGCGTCAAGGTCTGTGAATATCTCAACAGTTTTCGCGCTTACCCCAAAAAGTACCTGCGACAGATCTACAATAATCTTTCCATCGTCATGGGGTTTCATTCGGCGAACAAGCTCATCAACTCGTGCAGCCTTTGCGGGCTCTGCAAAGAGGTCTGCCCCGACGACCTTCACATGGGGCTGGTCTGCAAGGCGGCCCGCGAAATGATGGTAGGTCAGGGTCACATGCCGCCGTCGGCCCACGAATTCCCCTTGCGGGACATGAGTTTCAGTAACAGTGAAAAATGCGCTTTCGCACGCTCGCAGCCGGGAACGGATCAAAGCCGTTTCCTCTTTTTCCCGGGGTGCCAGCTCGTCGCCTCGGCCCCCGAGCATGTGAAGAGCGCCTACACGCTGCTCACTCAAAAGCTCTCCGGCGGAGTCGCCTTCATGTCCCGGTGCTGCGGTGCCCCGGCGGACTGGTCGGGCCAAACGGAGCTTTTCCAGTCCATCGGGGAGGATTTCCTGGCCCAGTGGCGGGAACTGGGGAGTCCGCACCTGATTCTCGCCTGTTCGACCTGCTACGAGATCTTTAAGACCCATTTTACGGATGTCCCGATCACTTCGCTTTGGGAAATGCTGGACAGCCTGGGACTTCCCGAAAGCGTAAAGGTGGACAATCGCGAAGTCGTCGCCGTCCACGACGCATGCACCTCCCGGCATGAGAGCGCCATCCAGGAGAGCGTGCGAAACATCTTGGGCCGCCTCGGCTACGATATCGAGGAATTGCCCTTGAGCCGCGACAAAACGGAATGTTGCGGCTACGGCGGACTCATGTTTTTCGCCAACCCGGAGCTTGCAAAGGGCGTCATTCGCCGGCGCATCGAAGAGAGCCCGCGAGATTACGTGGCCTATTGCGCGATGTGCCGTGATTATTTTGCCTTCAGCGGCAAGCGCACCCTCCATCTTTTGGACCTCATCTTTCAAACCCCCAGGGACGAGGCGGCCCTTCGCAAAGGTCCCGTCTATTCGCAGCGGCATGAAAACCGGGTTCGGTTGAAAAACCAGATGCTAAAGGATTTGTGGGGCGAGACCTCGGTTGAGGCGCAAGGGAGCGAAACCATGCGGTTGAAGATTTCCGATGAGGTGCAGAAACGCATGGAGGAACGATTGATCCTCGTGGAGGACGTGCAGCGGGTGATCGAAGCCGCGGAAAAAACCGGGAGCAGGCTCCTCAAGCAGGATACCGATCATTTCATAGCCCACTATAAACCGGTGAGCGTCACCTACTGGGTGGAATACTCCTCTTCCGGGGATGAGTACGTCGTTCATAACGCCTACAGCCACCGTATGGAAATCATCGAGGAGTCGAAGCCGTGACCCAGCAGGTAGATAGCGCCAGTGAAAAGGGTTTGTTTTGTTTGAAATGCAACCTGCCGCTCGAGAAAGGAAAGGTCACCATCTCCTACCTGGGGAATGCGTTTCCCGTGGACCTGCCCAGGTGCCCCGGATGCGGCCAGGTGTACGTCCAGGAAGACCTTGCGCTCGGCAAGATGGCGGATGTCGAGAAGACGCTTGAAGACAAATAGTTGCGCTG
>CAWGZP010000098.1:0-53222 GCA_963826655.1 uncultured delta proteobacterium | reverse complement strand
GATGCCTCTAATAAATGTCTGCCCTGTGGCAAAGGCGCTACCATTTAGCCCACCGTACGGGTCTTTTCATGGTCTCAGGGTGTCCCGGGGGGACGTGAGATACTGTCTCGATACGATTTGATGGGTACGCTCCCGCTTAGCCGGCCCTTGTACGGCTCTGCCTTTTTTTTATCGGCTTCCGCCTTCACCTGACAAACGCCGCTTTTCCAGGAAAGACGTCTCTGAATTGGTGAAACACTTTGGCGAGTGGGCAAACCACTCGTCAAAGTGTTTCACCAATGGCACTTTTTCTTGCACCGATTTGCCTCTCCGCTGCCCGCCATAATGCTGGTTCAATTAATAAAGTAATAATATTCAACTAGATACGCTGATCGACAAATTTAATAATCGAGGGCGCAGTTTTGTGCATTAGTGCTTGACTTGGAGGTTTGTTTGTACTATTTGTCGCATTGTTCGTTTACCTCCTAAGTGTGTTACCCTCCCTTGGCGGTTGGGGGACTCCAAGGGAGGGAACATATCTCTCTTTTTCTGTATGTGCCCTCCATGTTTTGGCAAAGCCGGTTCGACCAATCCGCGATCAATGAAGGGTTGTTTCGGGCCAGAGTTGCTGGATTTGAGTCGGCATGGAATGTTTGACCTCTTCCATTTCGCCGTCGGATAAGTTCTTCGAAAGTATCTTGACGACTATCTTGAAAGCCTCGTCCGGGTCTATGTCGAGTTGAGCAACCTGGTAACCTGATCTTATCAGCATTAAGAACTCGTCTTTGGTCCTGATTTTAAGAGGTGTCTTCCCGGGCGCCCATCCATCATAATACATGCCTCTCAGGAGCATGGGGAGTTGTGCCCCGAGGTTAACGGCTTCATCCACACGCAGTCTATCCCGCAAGGCATGGAGTACGGAGCGCAAAACGATGTATGCCCTGTGCTTATCCTCCCAGCCCCCTTCCTGCATTATTTCATTTAGCCAGATGTGGCTCTTTTGAACGGTGGAGTCAAAACTCTTGAGTCCAGTCATTGACATAGTCTTTACTCCTCTAATTCGAGCGGTGCTCAGGATGATTCGAATGACAGGCGAACCCTTCCTTATTTACATGGTAATCATCTAATGGCAGTGAAGAGTGAGGAGTGAAGAGTACCCAGCACGAATTATCTCGGCCTGAGGGGAATAAATAATCAAATTTATAGGCCCGCCCCAACGAAGAGGAGCCCCTCTTCACTTTCCACTGATTTTCAGAGATTGAGTTTTTGCAGGTAGCGCTGGTAGGCGTCGTCTCTTGGGCGGGCAACCTCGGCAGGGAAGGCCTTCTCGAGGATAAGCGATATCTGGGTAGTGCTCCGAAAGCGTTTCACCGGATCCGATGCCAGACATTTCATGATAAGCTCATTCAGGATTTCGGGAATTTCGGGCCTCCATACTTTCGGCGGTGAGGGGTACTGTTCGCAGTGCTGAATTTCATATTCGCCGAAAGACGATGCCTTGAACGCCGGAGCGCCCGCGAGCATTTCGTAAAAAAGCGTGCCGAAAAGATAGATATCGGTGAACCCGGGAGGTCTTTTGCGCGCAAGATAGGGTCTGAACTGTTCCGGAGCCCTGTAGGCCAGGTGCGGGACAGGAAGTTCCTGCAAGTTGGTTTCAGGTTCGCGGGCCTTGTCTATCTCGGTCCAGAGACCGCCGTTATATAACTTGACGTAGGGCTTGTCCCTGCGCAGGAGGACCCGGGAGGGACGCAGGTCGAGATGGAACTGGTTGCGCACCACGCCCTGTGCGGTCATGTGCAGATGCAGGTCCCCCAAAGCTTCCAGCACCTGGTAGGCCACCCTTACGGCCAGCGTAACGGGCATGTTCGCGTTGGTTGTGAGCAAATCGCTCAATGAGATGGGCAGGTGCTCCCGAACTATGAAGAAGTGTCCGTCCTCTCCGGCAAGATCGTAGGTGCGGACCAGGTGACGGGAGCCGAATGCCAGCTGCCGTTGGACCCAGGCGGCCAACCTTTCCGGTGAAAGGACCTCGGCCGGTCCGCTCAAGCTTTGGCCGGCATACTTTTTCCCGCTGTCCTGTTCTTCGAGTTCTACGACAAGGGAACTCGAACCGACGTGGAGCAGGTCGGTCACGCGATAGTAACGGGTCCGGCCGGCGAGGGCGGCAGTTGACCTGCCGGTCCAGGATGAGACTATGTGGCCGATTGAGGGATGAATCGCACAGGTGTCCAGCGAGAGGATCGAGGAATCAGCGGAATCGGCTTCTATTCCCTGGTTGCCCTGTTCTGTCCCCACAGACTCCTTTGAATAACGGCCGTCTTGTTTCTTCTTGAGCCTGTGAGCACCTCGTTATCTGTTCTCAGTATCGTGTTCTTCTGTTCATCCCGTCAGGCTTTCATCCGAATAGACATATTCGTAGAAGCGGAACGAGTCCTCCCATTTAAATGGGAGGACTCGTTCCGCTTCTACGAATATGTCTATTCGGATGAAAGCCTGACGGACGAACAGAAGAACACGATACTGACAAAGATAACGAGGTGCTCACAGGCTCAGAAGAAACAAGACGGCCGTTATTCAAAGGAGTCTGTGGGGACAGAACAGGGTAACCAGGGAATAGAAGCCGATCCCGCTGATTCCTCGATCCTCTCGCTGGACACTTGTGCGATTCATCCCTCAATCGGCCACATAGTCTCCTCCTGGACCGGCAGGTCAACTGCCGCCCTCGCCGGCCGGACCCGTTACTATCGCGTGACCGACCTGCTCCATGTCGGTTCGAGTTCCCTGGTCGTAGAACTCGAAGAACAGGACAGCGGGAAAAAGTATGCCGGCCAAAGCTTGAGCGGACCGGCCGAGGTCCTTTCACCGGAAAGGTTGGCCGCCTGGGTCCAACGGCAGCTGGCATTCGGCTCCCGTCACCTGGTCCGCACCTACGATCTTGCCGGAGAGGACGGACACTTCTTCATAGTTCGGGAACACCTGCCCATCTCATTGAGCGATTTGCTGACAACCAGCGCGAACATGCCCGTTACGCTTGCCGTAAGGGTGGCCTACCAGGTGCTGGAAGCTTTGGGGGACCTGCATCTGCACATGACCGCACAGGGCGTGGTGCGCAACCAGTTCCATCTCGACCTGCGTCCCTCCCGGGTCCTCCTGCGCAGGGACAAGCCCTACGTCAAGTTATATAACGGCGGTCTCTGGACCGAGATAGACAAGGCCCGCGAACCTGAAACCAACTTGCAGGAACTTCCTGTCCCGCACCTGGCCTACAGGGCCCCGGAACAGTTCAGACCCTATCTTGCGCGCAAAAGACCTCCCGGGTTCACCGATATCTATCTTTTCGGCACGCTTTTTTACGAAATGCTCGCGGGCGCTCCGGCGTTCAAGGCATCGTCTTTCGGCGAATATGAAATTCAGCACTGCGAACAGTACCCCTCGCCGCCGAAAGTATGGAGGCCCGAAATTCCCGAAATCCTGAATGAGCTTATCATGAAATGTCTGGCATCAGATCCGGTGAAACGCTTTCGAAGCACTACCCAGATATCGCTTATCCTCGAGAAGGCCTTCCCGGCCGAGATTGCCCGCCCAAGAGACGACGCCTACCAGCGCTACCTGCAAAAACTCAATCTCTGAAAATCTAGTGGAAAGTGAAGAGGGGCTCCTCTTCGTTGGGGCGGGCCTATAAATTTGATCATTTATTCCCCTCAGGCCGAGATAATTCGTGTTGGGTACTCTTCACTCCTCACTCTTTACTGCCATTAGATGATTACCATGTAAATAAGGAAGGGTTCGCCTGTCATTCGAATCATCCTGAGCACCGCTCGAATTAGAGGAGTAAAGACTATGTCAATGACTGGACTCGAGAGTTTTGACTCCACCGTTCAAAAGAGCCACATCTGGCTAAATGAAATAATGCAGGAAGGGGGCTGGGAGGATAAGCACAGGGCATACATCGTTTTGCGCTCTGTACTCCACGCCTTGCGGGATAGACTGCGTGTGGATGAAGCCGTTAACCTCGGGGCCCAACTCCCCATGCTCCTGAGGGGCATGTATTATGATGGATGGGCGCCCGGGAAGACACCCCTTAAAATCAGGACCAAAGACGAGTTCTTAATGCTGATAAGATCAGGTTACCAGGTTGCTCAACTCGACATAGACCCGGACGAGGCTTTCAAGATAGTCATCAAGATACTTTCGAAGAACTTATCCGACGGCGAAATGGAAGAGGTCAAACATTCCATGCCGGCTCAAATCCAGCAACTCTGGCCCGAAACAACCCTTCATTGATCGCGGATTGGTCGAACCGGCTTTGCCAAAACATGGAGGGCACATACAGAAAAAGAGAGATATGTTCCCTCCCCTGGAGTCCCCCAACCGCCAAGGGAGGGTAACACACTTAGGAGGTAAACGAACAATGCGACAAATAGTACAACCAAACCTCCAAGTCAAGCACGAATGCACAAAACCGCGACCTCGATTATTAAATTTATTGATCAGCGTATCTAGCTGAATATTATTACTTTATTAATTGAACCAGCATTATGACGGGCAGCGGAGAGGCAAATCGGTGAAAGAAAAAGTGCCATTGGTGAAACACTTTGACGAGTGGTTTGCCCACTCGCCAAAGTGTTTCACCAATTCAGAGACGTCTTTCCTGGAAAAGCGGCGTTTGTCAGGTGAAGGCGGAAGCCGGATGGAAAAAAACACAGAGTACTACAAGTATCTCACGTCCCTTCGGGACACCCTGAAACCACGAAAAGACGCAGCAAGCACCCCCCCTTTTTTAAAGGGGCAGAGACCCGTAGGATGGGTGGAGCGGTAGCGCAACCCATCGTCCTTACCGTAGTTTAGCCCCTCGTGGGCGTTCTTTTCGTAACAGTATCTCACGTCCCTTCGAGACACCCTGCAACCACGAAAAGACGCGGCAAGCACCCCCCTTTTTTTAAAGGGGCAGAGACCCGTAGGATGGGTGGAGCGGTAGCGCAACCCATCGTCCTTACCGTAGTTTAGCCCCTCGTGGGCGTTCTTTTCGAAACAGTATCTCATGTCCCTTCGAGACACCCTGCAACCACGAAAAGACGCGGCAAGCACCCCCCTTTTTTTAAAGGGGCAGAGACCCGTAGGATGGGTGGAGCGGTAGCGCAACCCATCGTCCTTACCGTAGTTTAGCCCCTCGTGGGCGTTCTTTTCGAAACAGTATCTCATGTCCCTTCGAGACACCCTGCAACCACGAAAGATACAAGGGTGGGCTGAGCGGAGCGCAACCCACCCTGTCTTTTCAAACCTTTTTGTCAGGCGAGGGCGGAAGCCCCGGATGAAAAAAACGCAGGTGGGATAGGTACGGAGGTCGGGATGGCATAACCACTCCCATCCATCAGTTCATTTAGAAAACTGCTGTGAAGCGCGTGTCCGGCCTTCCGGACCTTGAACTTGCCCAAAATCGGCAATCCCGTCAGTGCCAGGTCGCCTATGAAATCAAGAATCTTGTGACGCACGCATTCATCGGAGTAGCGAAAGCCACCGGCGTTGAGCACCTCTCGCTCATCGAAAACTACGGCGTTGGAAAGAGAACCACCCTGGATCAGGCCCATTTCCTGCAACTTTTGAACGTCCTTTAGAAATCCAAAAGTCCGCGCTTTAGCTATCTCCCTGCCGAAACTTCCATTTTTGAGCGCCCAGAAATATTGCTGCTTACCCACGCGCGGATGCGGAAAATCGATCTCATAGCGAACCTGAAACTGGTCCGATGGAGAGGCCGTAATGAAGGAGTCGCCTTTTGTCACGGTCAGGGGCTTCTGGATGGCAAGGTAATTCCTTGGCATATCCTGTTCCATGACGAGGGCTTTTTGAATCAACTTCACATACGGTGCGGCACTTCCATCGAAAATAGGCGCCTCTGGACCGCTGAGTTCCACTACTGCGTTGTCCACGCTGCACCCATATAGCGCCGCCATAAGATGCTCGATGGTGGAAACGGCAACCCCGGCCTTACCGATCGTAGTCGCCTGGAATGTATTTACTACGTTATTGTAGTTGGCTGAGATGGATGGACTGCCAGGAACGTCTGCACGAACGAACCGAATACCATGATTCGCCGGAGCCGGTTTCAACACTAGCGCCACATTCAGTCCGGAGTGCAACCCAACCCCGCTGCACCATACGGACTGGCCGATTGTATGCTGCTTTAAATAACTCACCCCCGATAATCCTCCCCCGACGCCTCCAAAGCATCTTTCATGCCAGGCATCTTTTCCAGTTATCGAATCCTCGGAAAAGCAAGCCGTACGCCACTCTTACATGTACCCGCCAAAAGTGGCAAGTCACGGCTCAAGCCTTTGGTGTGGCAAAAAATATACATACTGATCTACGGTGTATCTTTCTAGCCACACATTGACACAAAGATCCTGCCGCCCCATTTGCCGAAATCTTGCGGCTTTCCATAACTGCTTGATTATTTGTTTGGAATATTTGATACTTGCAATCGGGGCTCCTGCCTTGGGCATCAAGTTTCACAGAATTGAAAACAACGTCCCTGCAACATTTTTGATTCACGTGGAGTTTGCATGAAAATAAATCAGTTCCCTTCCGAAATGCAGCCTTATGTTATTCCGCAAGTCGGCGGCCAATACCTTTACCGCTGCCTCGGATGCTCGGCACAATACGGCATCGAGGAACTCCTCTACACCTGTCCCCAATGCGGCTCGGTACTCCTTATTGAAGACAGGCAATGGGAACGGCTCAAAGAGATCCCGGGGGCGAAATGGCGCTCTATCTTCGATTACAGGACGATGTTGAACGCCACGCCCCTGATGGGAATATATCGCTTCCATGAACTGCTCGGGTCGATAATTGCGCTGGAGGACATTGTCTTTTTGGGTGAAGGTCATACACCCGTGATTCCAGCCAATCAAGTCATGAACGACTGGGCCGGGATGAGGTTCTCTTTTAAAAACGACGGTCAAAACCCGAGCGCCTCTTTTAAGGACCGCGGGATGGCCAGTGCTTTCAGCTATCTGAATTATCTGATAAACAAGCGGGGTGTCCGCGACGTTTTGGCTATCTGCGCATCCACGGGTGATACATCGGCCTCGGCAGCCCTCTACGCATCGTATCTGTCCGGCAATGTGAAGTCGGCTGTCCTTTTGCCCCAGGGGAAGGTGACCCCGCAACAGCTCGGCCAACCGCTCGGAAGCGGTGCAAAAGTCATTGAAATCCCGGGCGTTTTCGACGACTGCATGAAAGTAGTCGAATACCTCTCTGAAAACTTCTCGGTCGCGCTCATGAACTCCAAAAACGCGTGGCGAATCCTGGGACAGGAATCCTACAGTTATGAAATCGCCCAGGCATTCGACTACGAAGTTGGTCATCTGGCAGTCGTGGTGCCAATCGGAAACGCAGGGAACATAACGGCGGTAATGGCCGGTTTTATGAAGATGCACGACCTGGGGATCATCGACTCTTTGCCCCATATAATCGGGGTGCAGTCGGAACATGCCAATCCGGTGTACCTCTATTATCTCGAACCGCAGGAGGCCGCGAGGCGGTTTCGCCCGGTAACCGTACGGCCAAGCGTCGCCCAGGCGGCCATGATCGGGAACCCAGTTTCGATGCCGCGCGTTATAAGGCTTGTGGAGCAATACCGTAAGATCGCCGGAGAAGGGTCGGTCAGAATCGTTCAGATATCCGAACAGCAGATCATGGATTCGATGCTGTTTGCAAACCGCAACGGCCATATCTCCTGTACGCAGGGCGGGGAATGCCTTGCGGGGCTCCAAAAGGCGGTGGCCGAAAACAAGGTCGATAAAAACCGCACGGCTATCCTGGACGCGACTGCCCATGCCCTGAAGTTTGCCGTCTTCCAGGAAAAATACTTCCTTGACTCTTTTGAACCTGAATTCGAAGTAGTCCCGAAAACCGATTTGCGAAATGCCCCTTACTCGCTCACCCTCCCGGATTCGGTTCCCAACCCGGCAACGGAAAAGCTTAGTCCGGAGCAATTACAGGAATTCATAAAATACACCTCCTCCGTCATAGCCGGGGTACTCGGCCTAAAACAGCTCAAAACGGGTAAGGCTTGAGAGCGGGGAGTGGATCAATCGTAGCTTAGCCCCTTTGGGCGTTCTTTCGCAGGAGAGGAAACGGGAAGGTATTGACAAAGTTGTACGTATATTTTAATCTCCTTGTCAAATCGAACAAGGATTTCAAAATGAATCAAATTGCTTTTCTCGATACCTTCCTTTTTATTTCTGATCGGCGCCGGCCGGATGGGGCTGTTTTTTCGTCCTTTTTCGGCTTCTTTTTTTTCTTCTTTAGGAGCGTCCACCCAGGACATTGAACTATAAAAATGGCCGCTGGGTGGAGACGAGAAATCTCCCCCGGGGCAAAGTGGAATATAAGACCCTGAGGAGTTTTCCCCGGGGTTTTTTTATTGCTTTTAATTCGAGACGTGACCGGAGGATTCGACGTGATTTTAGTTCTGAAAAAAGGAATGACCAGGGAAGAAGTGGAGAGACTCAAAGAGATGCTTCGCTCCGAGGGCCATATGGTGAAAGAGATCGGAGAGGTGGGAGAACCGGTTCTGGGAATTGTCGGCACAAAGTACAGGGAAGCCGCGTTCTATGAATCGCTGCTCGGGGTGGAAAGGGCGGTTCCCATATCCAAGCCTTACAAGCTGGTGAGCCTTGAACTCCATCCGGCTCCCTCCATCATCAAAGTCGGCGACGTCGCCATAGGCGGGGACCGTATCGTAGTGATCGCCGGTCCGTGCGGAGTTGAAGACAGAAAGACAACTTTGGATATTGCGCGCACGGTGCGCAAATACGGAGCAGTGTTGTTCCGGGCAGGAGCGTATAAGCCGAGGACCTCGCCCTACTCCTTCCAGGGATTGGGGGAGGAAGGGCTGAAAATACTTGCCGAAGTGCGGGAAGAAACCGGGCTTGGCATCGTTTCGGAGATAACTTCCCCGGGCCAGGTGGACCTCATGGTCAAGTACGTCGATGTCGTCCAGATAGGGGCTCGGAACATGCAAAATTTCGAACTCCTTAAGTGTGTTGGACGAATCGGAAAGCCGGTGCTTTTGAAGCGGGGTTTGTCTGCGACCATTGAGGAATGGCTCATGTCGGCCGAGTACATTCTTTCGGAAGGGAACGACCAGGTGATCCTGTGCGAGCGTGGGATCCGCACTTTCGAGCGTTATACGCGAAACACCCTGGACCTTACCGCCGTACCCGTCATAAAGAAGCTTACCCACCTGCCTATCATAGTCGACCCCAGCCATGCCACGGGGATCAGGGATAAAGTCAGTCCAATGGCCCGTGCATCCATAGCCGCGGGCGCGGACGGTTTAATAATAGAAGTGCACACGGAACCTGAAAAAGCGCTCTCAGACGGGGCACAAAGCCTCTACCCGGAACAGTTCGAGCAGCTTATGCGAGACATCTACGTGATCGCCCCGGTGGTCGGAAAACAGGTCGATTACGCATACCTCGACAAGGCCGCCATCATGAAACCGGACCGGGCGGAGAGCAGCGCCCCTGCCATGGTTGCCTATAGCGGCGTGCCCGGCTCCTTTTCCCACAAGGCATGCATGCAGTTTTTTGGCGATGAAGTCCCCCTTCGCAACTGTTCCTCATTCAGAGAGGCTTTCGAACTCGTAGACAAGGGACACGCGGCCTTCGGCGTCGTTCCCGTCGAGAACAGCCTCACCGGCAGCATTCATGAGAACTATGACCTGCTGCTCGAATATGAGATCAAGATAGTGGGCGAACTGACCCTGAGGATCAAACATAATCTGATGGGGCAGCCAAACACGCAGCTCGAGGATTTGGAAAGGATCTACTCCTATCCGCAGGTCTTTCAGCAGTGCAGGGAATTTCTTGAAAATCACCCCGGCTGGGACCTGATAGCCTGTAAGGACACGGCCTCGGCTGTTCGAAGGGTCAAGGAGAACGCGGATCCAAAGGAGGCGGCAATAGCCGGCGAACAAGCCGATCAAGTCTACGGGATGACGGTGATTAAGGAGGCCATAGAGACCAATCCGAGGAATTTCACCCGGTTTGTGGTTATATCCAGGGACGAATCACTTCCGGGACCTCGCAATAAATCGTCCCTGATATATTCCGTCAGCGACAAACCCGGAGCACTGTTCGAAACACTTCGAATTTTTGCCCAAAGTGGCGTAAATATCGTCAAACTCGAATCAAGGCCGATCCATAGCAGACCCTGGGAGTACCTGTTCTATGTGGACCTGGAAACCGATGTAACCGAAGAGGGACACCGCCCCATTGTGACCGAACTGATCGAGAAGACCGAGTTTTTCAAGTTCCTTGGAAGCTATAACAAGGGCACCCCGGCGGCCCGTTGACCGATGCCGGGGAGCCGGTTATGGGGATGATGGATGATGCATGAGCCCGGGTGTGGAGAGCAGTGCCCGGGCCATGCCCGGGCACTGACGGGATTAGTCCGGCCTTTTCTTCCTTAGCGCGGCGACTGTTGCGCCCCAGCCTCCCGCATCGTAGCCGGCTTCCTTGAACGATATCACCAGCGCATGGCCCTTCAGCACGGAATGGACTATCTCGCGCAGCACACCGATGCCCTTGCCATGGATTATGCGGACCTCTTCGAACCCCTTTTCGCCCGCCGCTTCCAGGTAATCGTTCAAAAGGTCTTTCACCTCGTTTGGCCGGAAGGTATGAAGGTCTATCGAATCTTCAATGGGAAATTTGATTATTTCTTCTTCTTTCATGACAAAATATCCGGGTTCTTTCAAAGAGTTGTAATCCGCGAAAAGGACGCATCACCCTGGAAATTGTGTATCGCGATTTTACACTGAAGCCACTTTCTAACGAAGGAAACAATTTTCGGCCCAAGAATATTGTGGCAATTTACGCCGAATTCTGTTTTGAATACCCGGTCCAATCAGCGAGGCAAATCCATCGTTTTCGATCTGTCCGCAATTGCCGGTTAACGAAATTTATACATAGCCCATCCTTAGAGGAAAAAATTGCGTGCTCACAAAGCTTATCTCTGATTTCGCGATCCCGTGTCTTAACAGTACAGGCTATTTCGGCGCGGCCTTTCTAATGGCTCTGGAAAGTATGATACTCCCCGTTCCAAGCGAGGCCGTAATGCCTTTTGTCGGATTCCTGGTCGCCGACGGCAAATGGGAACTCTGGGCCGCCATTGTCGCAACCAGCGCCGGGTCTATGACCGGCTCGGCACTCTCCTACGCGATGGGCTACTACGGAGGAAAGCCATTTGTACTGAAGGCAGGGAGATACCTCCTTCTAAACCCGCACGATCTCGAGCGGACAGAGGACTTCTTCAGCCGCAGCAAGGGCGCCCTGACTCTTTTTATAAGCCGGTTCATCCCCGTCGTCAGGCATTTGGTCTCGGTTCCCGCGGGGACAGGCAAAATGAAGATTTTCCCCTTCCTTTTGACCACCTTCGTCGGGGCCACTCTCTGGAATTCGTTTCTTCTTGCCTGCGGCATATACCTTCGCGAGAGATGGGAACTCGTCGAGACATATTCCCACCAGGTTGATTTAGTCGTCGTGGTAGTCCTGCTTGCAGGATTGACCTTTTTTGTAAGGGCCCGATGCAAAGGAAGGTCAAAGAGC
Organism: uncultured delta proteobacterium; assembly: GCA_963826655.1. Taxonomy (GTDB): domain Bacteria; phylum Desulfobacterota; class Syntrophobacteria; order Syntrophobacterales; family Syntrophobacteraceae; genus SbD1. The sequence continues at coordinate 41,628 of CAWGZP010000098.1, read as the reverse complement.
GTGGTAAATAGCGACCTGGAGCAGTAAAAAGCCCCGCTGCTGGTGGTTTTGGGTCCCTTCTCCGTGACTCCTTCAACCGTGCTCTTCGTGTTGACAAGGCACGCCGTAATCACGAAGAGTATAAAGAATTCACGAAGAACGCGAAGATTTGGAGTTGCAGTGTTCTGCGCTTAAGTCTTCACGGTAAACTTCAGTTATTCTTCTCTTCTTTCTTTTTCCCCAGGCTCTACCTCTTCTTCCCCGAAATCTTCTTCTTTTATCTCAAGGTCCCCTTCTTTTATCCCAAGCTCTTCTTCTTTTATCTCAAAATCTTCTTCTTTTATCTCCTCAAAACTCGCCCTGCTTTCAATTTCGGAGAGGACACGGATCACGCTCTGAGCGACAGCCGGGGGCAGCCCGGCGCTTTGCAGCTCAGAAGCCGAAGCTTCCATGAGGCCGTCCAGGCTGCCGAAGTGTTGGAACAGCATCTGCCTTCTGCCGGGGCCTATTCCTGGAATGCCGTCCACCGCCGACGTCAGCAGCGAGTTCCTGTGAACGTTCTTGTAGTAAGTGATGGCGAACCTGTGCGCCTCGTCCCGTATTCGCTGGAGCAGGTGCAAAATATCCGGGTACCGGTGGAGAAAAAGAGGGTTCTTTCTCCCGGGCAGATAAATTTTCTCGTATGAGCCCTTTCCCTTCTCCTCTCTGTCCGATTCCCGCTCCTTGGCTATGGAGGCCACCGGGAGACGCTCCGAAACCCCTTGTTTTTCCAGCAGATCGACAATTTTATTCAGTTGACCCTTTCCTCCGTCGAGAAGAAGAAGGTCGAGGCTTGCGGAAAGTTGCAGGTCGTTTTCAATCAGCCTGCCTACGACCTCGGCCATCATCGCCGGATCGTCGGGCTCGCTCTTGAGCCTTATCCGGTAGCGCCTGTAGGAATTCTTGTCCGGGTGACCGTCTTCGAAAACCACAACCCCGCCGACTGCGTGCTGTCCCTGGATGTTGGAGATATCCACGCACGCGATCCGGGCCGGCCTTCTCGGCAACCTGAGAATACGCTGAAGGCTGTCGATAAGGGCCGTATCGCGTCCCCGCCAACGCCTTCGGCTAAGGAACCTCTCACGGGCATTGGCCTGGGCCATATCGAGCAGGTGCTTTCTGTCGCCTCGTTGTACAGGCCAAATCCGCACGCGCTTGCCCTTCATCTCCGAGACCCATTCAGAGAGGACGGTCTGCGAATCGAGCGAAACGGGAACGAGGACCTCATCGGGAATAAAAGCACCTTCATAATAGTATTGCTGAATAAAGGCGGAGATGAGTTCCCCCTGGTCTCCCTTGGCATCCTTCAGGTCGAACGCCCTCTGCCCCGATAGCACCCCTTGGCGGATAAATAGTACCACCAACTCGGTCCGCTCGTCTTCCTGGTGGACGCCGATCACGTCCTGGTCCAGGAAGCGCGTCGATACAACGTGCTGCTTTTCGATTGTCGCCGCTACGTTTCGCAACCGGTCGCGGTAGAAGGCGGCCAACTCGAAGTGCAAGTCCTCTGCGGCAGCCTCCATCCTCTGTTTGAGCTGCCTTTGCAGTATGTCGGTCTTTCCTTCCAGGAAAAGCACCACTTCCTCGACCATGCTCATGTAGTCTTCCCGTGTGACCCTGTCCGCACACGCGCCCAGGCACTGCCCCATTGAGAAATTGAGGCACGGGCGTTCCCGGGGGATGAGCTTTTTGCCCCTGCAAAGCCTGAGCGGAAAGAGCTGGTGCAGGTATTTGAGCGTATCCCGGGCCGCGCGGGCGGAAGTGTAGGGGCCGAAGTATAGCGCCCCGTCTTTTTGAAACCGCCGCACTATGTCCAGCTTTGGGTAAGGGTCCCGGGGATCGATCCGGATGGAAAGGTAGTTTTTGTCGTCTCGAAGCACGACGTTATAGCGCGGACGATGTTTCTTTATGAGGCTGGCCTCGAGGAGCAGCGCTTCTTTCTCGGATGACGTGACGGAGTATTCGAGATCGGCTGCCTTGGAGAGCATGATCCGGGTTTTAATATCTACCCCGTCGCCGCCCCGGAAATAATTGGCAATCCGCTTTCTCAGGTCGCGGGCCTTCCCGACATAAAGGATAGACCCGGCCGCGTCTTTGAACATGTAAATGCCGGGCAGGTGCGGAAATGCCGCTATCCGGCCGTAGACGGCGGCTGGTCCGGATAAATCCGCACCCGCGGCTCCTGTCTCGCTGTCAACATGAGTGCCCGCGGAGGAGAGTTGATCGTTATCTTCTATTTCATACATTGTCTGTGTTTTCCGGATCGCAAACCACGTTCTTCCCAACTCTTTGATTATATCACAGATCCTCGGGCACTCCACGGCTCAGGGTGTCCGGGGCCGCATTCCGGCCACGGGAGATCGGAAATGGGCCGGGATCTTTTCTTTGCGCATGAACAACAGGCCATTATCTTTAACGAAGCACAGGTGATCGGTAAATAACGCCTGCCCCGTGGCAGGTGTGAGTCCCCGATGCAGGATGCCGCACCAAAGGATCAGGGCGTCGGGAAAGGTCGGTCCGGCCATCATCCAGGGAGTGAATATGTCCACAGCAATCTCGCTTGCCGGCATTTTTCTAATAATTATTACACTTTGGGAAGCTTTCGAAACTATCATCTTTCCGCGCAGGGTTACCAGGCGGCTGCGACTTACACGCATTTATTACCGGCTGACGTGGCCTGCGTGGAGAGCGGCCGTACACCCCTTATCGGCCGGGCACCTGAAACAAAATTTATTTAGCATTTATGGGCCGCTTTCCCTAATAGTGCTCATCGGCCTATGGGCTTTCATGCTGGTATTGGGTTTTGCACTCCTGCATTGGGGGGCGTCGGCCATATCGGAAGGCCAAACCAGCCTGGCCACAAACATTTATTTCAGCGGAACCACTTTTTTCACTCTCGGATTGGGCGATGTGCGGCCACTCTCGTCCTTTGGGCGATTTCTAACAGTAGCAGAGGGAGGGACAGGGCTTGGTTTCCTGGCGCTTGTCATCGGCTACCTGCCGGGTCTCAATCAGTCCTTTTCAAAGCGTGAGATAAATATATCACTTTTAGATGCCAGGGCAGGTTCGCCGCCTACGGCAGCCGAAATGCTTTACAGGCAAAATGGCGAGTATGGGATGGAATCTATCCGGGAGATTTTGCGTGAGTGGGAGAGATGGTCTGCGGAATTGCTCGAAAGCCACTTGTCATATCCGGTGCTCGCCTTCTTCAGGTCTCAGCACGATAACCAGTCATGGATTGCGGCGCTCGCGGCCATTCTGGATATCAGCGCATTCGTAATGGTTGGCCTGGAAGGCGCCTGTGTGCGCCAGGCGCAATTGACTTTTGCCATGGCCAGGCACGCCGCCGTGGATCTCACCCTTATCTTTGGAGTTACGCCCCGATGGCCCGATCTTGACCGCCTTCCACCGGACCAACTGGCCAACATGAGAGCCAGGCTAATGACGGTTGGTTTGCGACCCCGCTTAGGAGATGAAGCGGATCTAAAGCTAATGGAATTGCGCGGCATGTATGAGCCTTTTCTTTTCGCCCTCTCGACAAATTTTCGCCTGGCCCTGCCACCCTGGGTACCGGAATCCGCCGAGGTCGACAACTGGCAGACGAGCGTATCGATCCCGGATCCTGGCGCAAAAAGAGTTATCAGGCTGCGCAGAACGGGAGAGAGACATTTCTAGTGTTACGGGACGCGACACTGGGCGGAAGGCAGCCAGGCTCTGCGTACCCATTCCCGGGCCTCATCCCGTTACTCTGATTTTAAGTCGCTCAGGGCGGCCCTCAGGATCAGCCCCCCTAAAAGAGTGTAGACAGGGTAACGGAATTTTGTTAAATAAACATTTCGATTAGATCGGGACGTGGCTCAGCTTGGTAGAGCGCTGCGTTCGGGACGCAGAGGCCGCTGGTTCAAATCCAGTCGTCCCGATCAGCCAAAGAATATGTCAAGAAATCAACATTTTCAAAATGTGTTTTGCGAGACGCTCATTGATTTCATTGTGGCGTGGGATTGGTTGACATAAGCGAGTAGCGGGATTTTGGTACCAATCGCATTTACTTCCGTGCCGAATGAGGACACATCCCGCTTCCTCGATTCGTTTCACTAAGTCTTTCCTTTTCGCTATACCGCCATATCTTCGTGAATCCGAACCAGTGGAATTTCCTTGCTTTCAAGCATAGTGAGAATGTCCTTGAGATTTTCCTTCAACTCTTCGAGGGTCTCACCCTGGGTCATATAATCCGGGTAGGCCTCGAGGTGTCCCAACCACATCCCATCATTCTCCTGCCAGTAAACTATTTTGACCGTCTTCATCAATATCCCCGTCTTCAAAAAGTTGCGATATTTATTCGCATTTTAACCATCAGGTCAACTGAAAACACTTCCTCCGCCGTCCCGGCCATCTTGAAATTAGCTCGCTCAGGGGACGTTTTCAGTCCGCCTTGTCGGCTGAACTGCGAGAAGAATCCCCTTTGTTCCAAACTATTCTACTTTAGTATATGCCACGAAGAATAGGGTAAAGAACACGGCAAATTAGAGGCACGTGACTGCGTTCGGGACACAGAGGCCGCTGGTTCAAATCCTGTCGTCCCGATCCATTTGCAGAAATAATTTGGAATAAGTCCACACGCGGAAACTCCCGGTCGCGAGAAGTATGGTCAACTCTGGCACGTTGAGGTCGTAAACGGCCTCTCCCGCCGAAGATACGGATTCTAACCTCGTTTTCCAACCCTCAAACCACCGGCATGCTCGCACAGAAATTAAAACCAGGTTAACATAACTGTACAATTGTACTGGAACACAAGCCCAGTTGGGAAGACGCGATGGAAATCGTTGTGGACACCTCGGTCATTGTGGCGGTTATTGCGAATGAGCCGGAAAAGGCGGCTTTGGTCCGAATCACAAAAGGGGCTGAACTGCTCGCCCCTCACACGGTTCACCGGGAGATCGGAAATACCTTCTCGGCTATGCTCAAGCGGAAGAGGATTACTCTTGACCAGGCATCAAAGGCCCTGGAGGTGCATGCCGGTATACCGATCAGGTTTCAGGATGTCGAATTGGAGTACTCATTGAGGATGGCGGACGAACTGGGCGTCTATGCTTACGATGCTTATATCCTTCGATGCGCCCAGAAGTACCGATCTCCTTTGATCTCGCTTGATCGGTATCTGGTTGCTTGTGCAAAGAAGATAGGCATACGTGTCAAGGAGGTGTGCTGATGGCTGCTATTTATAACTATTCGAAGGCGCGGCAGAACCTTGCGGCCGTGCTGGAGCAGGCGGCAAGAGATGGTGAGGTCAGGGTTAAGCGAAAAGACGGCCAGGTTTTCGTGATCAAGCCCGAGCCGCGCAGGGACTCCCCTCTGGATATCGCCGGCATTAACCTGAATATTTCGACTGATGAAGTAGTATGTCTCCTTCGTGAAGGCCGTGAAGAAAGAACTTTCACGCAATAGCTCGTGAACCTTTTGTTAGACGCCTCATAACTGGCAGTGAAACGCGCAGGCAAGCTTCCGCCCTGTCGTTCTTTCCCGCGCCGGGGTTCACATCCCGTCGCCCCGGTTCGACTTACATTACGATTTCAGTCAGTTCGGTCGAATATGCCGGGTCCGGCCACCCGGGTCACACAGCGGCTCCGGCAGGCGCCGGCGCGTATTCCCACTGCTCAAATACAAGCGCCACATGGATATTCACCACCTGCATGGGTACACTTTTCACAGGCTGAAAATGAGCGGCTTTCAATAGGACTTTTTTATCCGGCCTTCTTCAGTCATTTTGGGGTCGCTTATTCCTCTTTTGCCAGACATCGGGTAGGACAATATTATCAGATTACCTCCTGAAACAAGCCCGCAATACGAAAGCGATTCTCCAATATCCACACCTTACATTAAAACGCCATGTTATGCACTAGCCGCAGGTCATTCGTAACTAATATGCACTTCGTTATCACTCCCATCCATTCGATTTTTTATATCTCTTTCAACCCCGCCAACCCTCGCTTTTCTCCTGGCATAAAGCTTGCTCAGTAAGCACGCAGTTGCTGAAATTCTTTGCGTTTCGATTCAACCATTTTTTTCCAGACGCGCCCTTCTATTCCGTAGGCGGGCGCCCAGCAGGTCCCGTTTAGGCCGCGAAAACCCGGCACAAAGGAGGTGGCGCCGTCCCGCCGGAGCGTCAGCCACTTTGGGACGCGTCAGCCCTGTGAGTCTAAGGCTCCAAGGGCTTTTGCTCCTTATCTGTCGGGCTTGCTGTCACCACACTGAGACCTCAGCCTGAAGGAGACTCAAAATGAGGAGACTGCTCATCGGCACCGCGATTGCTTTTCTGGCGATCTTCACGGCGGCTCTTGTATCGGCGCCCGCGGCAACAGCAGCAGCCATCACAATTGAAGGCACAGGCACCCTCAGTTTCATCAGCGGTTCGGCTTCCCCACCTGCCATAACAACGGTGCTGGGCGCTACTATCTCACTGACCCAGGTGTTTAACGGCGCGCCTCCCTATAACAATTATACCGGTACCCTTACTTATACACTCCCCCTCAGCCATGAGACCACGATCGAAATCTCGGCTATCAGGGGGGCTGACGAAAAGGACGTCTTCCACATCGTCGGGACCATACAGGGCTCGACGACTTCTGTAGTCGCCGAAGCCAACATTGGTTTCTTCGGAGACATCGGGACACTCCAAAAGGGGTTGGGCATTCGTGGCTACATACTGGATGGGACTGCCACGAGCTTCGAAGGGGCATTTTTCAACACACCACTATAGCAAAGCTAATCTGATGAAACGAACTCCTCTCCCAGAAACTCTTGAGGAGCGATTCTTTTATCGCCTCTTATCACTCCACCTTATTCACCTTACCATTTTGGCGGCTTGCGTGGGGAGGCTCCGGGATGCGTAGAGCATTTATTTCAAGGCATCTGCATACAGTGTTCATTTTCATCTGTTTGATCTGCCAGTTCTGCGTACTTCCCCTGGCCGCTGTAGCGGCCCCCGCTTTGCCCTGGACGGGGACGGGAAACCTCGGCGCCTCGCGATACGATCACACGGCTACAGTGCTTCCCGGCGGCAAGGTGCTCGTAACCGGGGGGCAGGAAATGCCCGGCGACGTTCTTTCCAGTTGTGAACTCTACGACCCCTCTACCGGAGTGTGGAGTCCGACGGGACCCCTCGCCACGGCGCGTTACTTTCACACCGCCACCCTGCTTGCCAACGGCCAGGTGCTCGTCGCCGGGGGGATGGACGAATACGACAACGCTCTTGCCGTCTGCGAGATCTATAATCCGTCTTCCGGAACGTGGCGCACGACGAGCCCCCTCGGCGACGGGCGTTTCTACCACACGGCCACTCTGCTTTCCACCGGCCAGGTGTTGGTCGCAGGGGGGGCGGACTTCTTCGGCAACGTTTTCTCCGACTGCGAACTCTACGATCCGGCTGCCGGAACCTGGACCGCGACTGCGGGAAGCCTGCTGACCGGGCGTCGCTCTCACACGGCCACCCTGCTTCCAGGTCGGCCAGGTGCTCGTAGCCGGAGGGCTGGACGATTCCAACAGCGTCCTTTCCACCTGCGAGATATACGATCCGGTCGCTGGAGCGTGGACGACGGCGCCGAGCCTCATCACCGCACGCTACTCTCACACGGCCACCCTGCTCGCGAACGGAAACGTGCTGGCAGTCGGAGGGGCGGATATCAACGGCGACGTTATTGACCCCTGCGAACTCTATATTCCGGCCGTAGGGGGGTGGACGACGACCGCGACCCTCAACGTTGCGCGTGTAGACCACACGGCCACCCTGCTCCCCAGCGGCCAGGTGCTGACGATCGGGGGAAAGGACGCCCACGGAATCGTTCAATCCATCTGTGAGGTCTACGATCCGCTCACTCAGGTTTGGACCGAGACGGGAAGCCTCGCCACAGCTCGTTCAGATCAAACGGCCTCCCTGCTTGTCAGCGGGAAGGTGCTCGTTACCGGAGGCATGGATGAATATGCCGACGCTCTTTCCAGCTCGGAGCTTTACTCCACGCCGCCCGGAACCCCTACAGGCGTAACCGCGGCGGCAGGCAATGCCCAGGCAACAATCAGCTTCACGCCACCCGTTTCAAACGGCGGAAGCCCTATAACCGGTTACACCGTTACCTCGACCCCCGGCGGCTTGACGGCCACGGGTACGGGAAGCCCGATAACGTTGGCGGGCCTCGCCAACGGCACTGCCTATACTTTCACGGTAACCGCTACCAACGCAAATGGGACCAGTCCGGCCTCGAGTGCCTCTAACCCCATTACGCCCGGCACAATTCCCGGTGCGCCGACGAGTGTAAGCGCAACGGCCGGAAACACCCAGGCATCGGTCAGCTTCAAGTTGCCCACTTCTAACGGCTACGTCCCCATTACCTCCTACACCGTGACATCCAGCCCCGGCGCCATAACAGCCACGGGTGCGGGCAGCCCGATAACCGTGCCGGGACTTACCAACGGCACTGCCTACACTTTCACGGTAACTGCAACCAACGCAATCGGCGCCGGTCCCGCTTCCGGTCCCTCTAACTCCGTTACGCCTGCTACTGTTCCCGGCGCTCCGACAGGAGTAGCCGCAATGGCCGGCAACACCCAGGCAACGGTCAGTTTCACGGCCCCCGCTTCCAACGGCGGCCTCTCCATTAGCTCCTATACCGTGACACCCTATATTGGGACAACCGCGGGACAGACAACCTCGGGGCCGGTAAGCCCGATAATCGTGACGGGCCTTACCAACGGAACTGCCTATACATTCACTGTCACCGCCGTCAACTCGATTGGGACAGGCCAACCCTCGGTCCCCTCTAACTCCGTAACGCCTACCACTGTTCCCGGTCCGCCGGCAAATGTATCGGCAGCTGCCGGCAACACCCAGGCAACGGTCAGTTTCACGGCCCCCGCTTCTAACGGAAGCCCCATCACCTCCTACACCGTGACACCGTATATTGGGACAACCGCGGGACAGACAACCTCGGGGACGGTAAGCCCGATAATCGTGACGGGCCTTACCAATGGAACCACCTATACATTCACGGTAACCGCTATCAACGCCAATGGTACCGGTCAGGCCTCGGCGGCCTCTAATTCCGTGACGCCCAGCCCCGCCCTGAGCGCGCCCACAGGTGTAGCCGCAACGGCCGGCAACGCCCAGGCGACGGTCAGTTTCTCGGCCCCGGCTTCTAACGGCGGAAGCCCAATTACCTCCTACACCGTGACATCCAGCCCCGGCCCCATAACAGCCACAGGTGCGGGAAGCCCGATAATGGTGACGGGCCTTGCCAACGGAACTGCCTATACTTTCACGGTAACCGCTACCAACGCAAACGGCACAGGTCCGGCCTCAGCGCCCTCTAACTCCGTAACGCCCGCCACTGTTCCCGGTGCCCCGATTGCGGTATCGGCCTCGGGCGGCAACACCCTGGCAACGGTCAACTTCACGGCCCCGGCTTCTAACGGAAGCAGCATTACCTCCTATACCGTGACCCCGTATATTGGGACAACCGCGGGACAGACAACCTCGGGGACGGTAAGCCCGATAAGCGTGACCGGGCTTACAAACGGCACTGCCTATACTTTCACGGTGACCGCTACCAACTCGATTGGCTCCGGCCCGGCCTCCAGTCCCTCCAACTCCGTAACGCCCGCCACTATTCCCGGCGCGCCGGCAGGAGTAGCCGCAACACCCGGCAACGCACAGGCAACTGTCACCTTCACGGCCCCCGCTTCTAACGGCGGAAGTAACATTACCTCCTACACCGTGACGTCCAGCGGAGGACAGGCAGCTTCAGGACCGGCAAGCCCGTTAACGGTCACGGGTCTTACCAACGGCGCCTCTTATACTTTCACGGTGACGGCTACCAACGCAATCGGTACCGGCCCGGCCTCCAACCCCTCCAACTCCGTGACCCCTGCCACTGTTCCCGGCGCTCCTACAGGGGTATTGGCAACGGCCGGCAATACAAAGGCGATGGTCACCTTCTCGCCCCCGGGTTTTAACGGCGGAAGCACCATTACTTCCTATACCGTGACTGCCAGTTCGGGCCAGACAGCCCTGACAGCCTCAGGACCGGGAAGTCCGATAACGGTGACGAACCTTGCCAACGGAACCGCCTATTCATTCACGGTAACCGCTACCAACGCAATGGGAACAGGTCCGGCATCGACTCCCTTCAGCGGCGTTAAGCCCGAACCCACAGTTCCGGGTACGCCGGCAATAACAGCCGCAACGCCCGGCAACGCCTGCGCATGGATCAACTTCACGCCCCCCGATAACGGCGGCAGTGCCATAACGAGCTACACAGTGACGTCGAACACCGGCATCAAAGTCAAAGCGACTAAACTCCCGATAGAGGTCACGCGACTCGTCAACGGCAATTCTTATACATTCACCGTAACGGCGGCGAACAAAATGGGGAACAGTTTGCCCTCGGCGCCTTCCAGCCAGGTAATTCCAGTCACAGTGCCACGCGCCCCCACAAAGGTAATCGCGAACGCGACCACTTCTCAGGCAACGGTCAGCTTCACGCCCACGCCCGCGGCTTCAGACGGGGGGAGCGCCATAACGGGCTATACGGTTATATCGAAACCCGCAGGCGGTGTGGATATCGACGCCGGAACGATTTCAACCTCTCACACCATCACGGGACTTACGAACGGCACTGCCTATACATTCACCGTGAAGGCGACCAACTCGGCCGGGACCGGTCCGGCTTCAGCGGCCTCGAAAAGCGTAATGCCCGCCACAATTCCCGGCGCACCGGCAGCCCCAACCGCAAAGGCCGGCAACGGCCTGGCAACGGTCAGCTTCAAGGCCCCTGCTTCAAACGGCAGCCCCATCACCTCCTACATCGTGACAACCTATATCGGGACCATCCCGGAAGAGACCACTTCGGGGCCTCACAGCCCGATAACCGTGAAGGGTCTAACCAACGGCGTAACTTATGAATTCACGGTAACAGCAACAAACAAGATGGGGTCGGGTCCGCCCTCTGGTGAATCTGACACTGTAACGCCGGGCGAACCCCAAAAAGTGAGGCAAAAGTGAAAAACTATTTTTCATAACCATAGCAAAAAACTCTCAAAAGGGGCGATTTCCACCTCACCTTGTCGCCTCAACGTAATCGCAACTTACGGAGGAGGATCTGAGATGGGTAGATCAAATTTCTCAAAGCATTTGTATGGACTGTTCATTTTCATCTGCATCATATGCGCGCTGCTTACCAGCTTGGCCGGAAAAGCGATGGCACAGGCGACCGCATGGTCGGAGGCGATGGGCCTCACCGCTCAGCGCTACGATCACACTGCCACCCTGCTTACAAACGGCCAGGTGCTGGTGGCCGGGGGCTGGTATGATCCAACCTTTCCTCTTGCCGAGTCTGAGATCTACGATCCAAATACCGGAACCGGCGGAACGTGGACTGCTACTACGGCAAGCCTCAACATCGGGCGCGCCTATCACACGGCCACCCTGCTTGCCAACGGTCCGGCGTCCACCAACGGCATGGTGCTCGTGGTCGGAGGGCAGGATATTAGCAACAACGCTATTTCAATCACTGAACTCTATAATCCGGCTAGTGGCCCCACTACCGGAACGTGGACAGAGACTTCCGCAGGCCTCGCCACCGGACGCTACTATCACACCGCCACTCTGCTTAATAACGGCAACGTGCTCGTGACCGGAGGGGTAGACACCAACGGCAATGTTCTTCAAAGCTCTGAGATCTTCAACCCGTCTACCTCGACGTGGTCGCCCGGGCCAAACCTCAACACTGCGCGTTACAATCACGAAGCCTCCCTGCTTTCCAACGGCAACGTGCTCGTGTCCGGGGGGCAAGACATTAACGGCAACGCTCTTTCAAGCTGTGAAATTTACAACCCCAGCACCTCGGCATGGACAAAGACAGGAAACCTCACCACTCCTCGTTATTATCACACGGCCACCTCGCTTAATATCAACCAGGTGCTCGCGGCTGGGGGATGGGACGCAAGCTCCGACATTCTTGCCACCTCCGAAACCTACAATCCGTCCACTGGAACGTGGACCGCGGCGGGACCTCTCGCTCTTGCGCGTATAGCTCACACGGCTACCCTGCTCTCCGGCGGCAAGGTGCTCGTTGCCGGCGGGATCGGTAACCAGACCAGCGGTAACCAGAGCCTGGAAATCTCCGATAGTGAGGTCTACGATCCGTCCACCCGTTCGTGGACCGTGACTGGAAACCTCGTCACGGCTCGCTCAGACCACACGGCCACCCTGCTAAATAACGGCAACGTGCTCGTGGCCGGAGGGTTGGGCGAGACGGGCACAACCTTCAGTGAGCTTACCGACTGTGAACTCTACAATTCGACTGTCGTCGCCTCTGTGCCCGGCGTCCCGCAATCGGTTACGGCCGCTCCCCGGCAACGGCCAGGCAACGGTAAGCTTCACTGCCCCGGCTTCAAACGGCGGAAGCTCTATTACCGGCTACACCGCGATATCCAGCGGTGGACAGAAAGCCACGGGGTCGGCGACGGCCACCTCGATAACCGTTACGGGCCTTACCAACGGCAATTCCTATACTTTCACGGTAACGGCCACCAACGCCAATGGGACCGGTCCAGCCTCGCTGCCATCCAACGCCGTGACGCCTGCAGGGGTTCCCGGTATACCGACGAATGTATCGGCAACGCCCGGCAACGCCCAGGCAACGGTCAGTTTCACGGCGCCCTCCTCCAGCGGCGGAGGCGCCATGACCTACACCGTGACATCCAGCGGAGGACAGACAGCTTCAGGGACGGGAACTTCGATAACGGTGACGGGCCTTACCAACGGCACTGCCTATACTTTCACGGTAACGGCTACCAACTCGTCCGGGACCGGTCTGCCCTCGGCAGCCTCCAACAGCGTGACGCCTGCGGACCTCCCGGGTGCTCCGACTATCGTATCGGTAACGCCCGGCAACGCCCAGGCAACGGTCAACTTCACAGCGCCCGGCTTCCAACGGCGGAAGCCCCATTACCGGCTACACCGTTACATCCAGCGGAGGCCAGACGGCCTCAGGTGCCGACGGCAACCTCGCTAACGTAACGGGCCTTACCAACGGCACTGCCTATACATTCACGGTAACCGCTACCAACTCGGTTGGAACCAGTTCAGCCTCAGCTCCCTCTAACTCTGTAACGCCTGCCGGACCTCCCGGTGCACCGACGGAGTATCGGCATCGGCCGGCAACGCCCAGGCGACAGTCACTTTCACGGCCCCGGCTTCTAACGGAAGTCCCATCACCTCCTACACCGTGACATCCAGCGGAGGACAGACAGCCTCAGGGACGGCAAGCCCGATAACGGTTACGGGCCTTACCAACGGCACTACCTATACATTCACGGTAACCGCTACCAACTCGGTCGGGACCGGTCAGCCCTCGTCGGCCTCCAACTCCGTTACGCCTTCCGCGGCATTCCCGGGCGCCCCGACAGGAGTATCGGCAACACCCGGCAACGGCCTGGCAACGGTCAGCTTCACGCCCCCCGCTTCTAACGGCGGCAGGCCCCATCACCTCCTACACCGTGACGTCCAGCGGAGGACAGTCGGCCTCAGGACCGGCAAGCCCGATAACGGTCACGGGTCTTACCAACGGCACTTCTTATACTTTCACGGTAACCGCGGCCAACTCAAACGGGCCCGGACCGCCATCGGCGCCCTCCAGCCCCGTGATCCCCGCCACTATCCCAGGCGCTCCGACAGGAGTATTGGCAACGGCCGGCAATACAAAGGCGACGGTCACCTTCACGGCCCCGGCCTCTAACGGCGGAAGCGCCATTACCTCCTACACCGTGTCTGCCAGCTCAGGCCAGACGACCGTGACGCAATCAGGGCCGGGAAGCCCGATAACGGTGACTGGCCTCGCCAACGGAACCGCCTATTCATTTACGGTAACCGCTACCAACGCAATGGGAACAGGTCCGGCATCGACTCCCTTCAGCGGCGTTAAGCCCGAACCCACAGTTCCAGGTACGCCGGCAGATAACAGCCGCAACGCCCGGCAACGCCTGCGCATGGATCAACTTCACGCCCCCCGATAACGGCGGCATGCCCATAACGAGCTACACGGTAACATCGAACACCGGCATCAAAGTCAAAGGTACTAAACTCCCGATAGAGGTCACGCGACTCGTCAACGGCACTTCCTATACATTCACCGTAACGGCGACGAACAAAATGGGGACAGGTTCGTCCTCGGCGGCCTCAAGCGCGGTAATTCCTGTCACAGTACCACGCGCCCCTACAAAAGTAACCGCAACGCCGGGCAACGCCCAGGCATTGGTAACCTTCACGGCCACACCCGTGGCTTCGGACGGTGGCAGTCCGATTACCTCCTATATCGTGACACCATATATTGGGAAAACCCCACAACAGACAGTCGCCGGGCAGGGAAGCCCGATAAGCGTGACCGGACTCACAAACGGCACTGTCTATACATTTACCGTCAAGGCGATCACCTCTGTTGGTTGCCCAGTCTAGCGTCGGCTGCCTCCAAGGGCATAACGCCTGCCACAGTCCCCGATGCCCCGACAAATGTAACGGCAACAGCCGGCAAAGCCAGTGCGACGATCAGCTTCACGCCTACGCCCCCGGCTTCAGACGGAGGCAGCGCGATTACCTCTTACATCGTGACTCCGTATCTTAATGGGACAACCGCACAAAAGACCACTTCGGGGACACACAGCCCGATAACTGTGAAAGGTCTGACCAGCAACCAATCATATACATTCACGGTTACGGCGAAAAACAAGCAGGTGGGGGCAGGTCCGGCGTCACTGCCTTCAAGCTCTGTAACGGCAGAGTAATTTAATAACGAAGCGCCACCTCAAGGGCCGGCTGTCCTCGACCAACTCTGATGACAGTCGGCCCAAGTGCGCGGGAGAGGCGGCGTCAAAGAAACCGGAAGCCGGGACAGTGGGGAAAAAGAAGGCATTGAGGCGAATCAACATCAGAAGGAAAATTACCGTGGACAAAACGAGAAATAGATTGGGTCGAGGGATTTGTTCGCTTCTATCATGCCTTTTCTTTCTGTCCATGTTTAGTTCGCCGTCTCGGGCGGCTACGCCGGAAGTCGACGCCATAAACGAGCAGATCCGGACCAATGGAGCCAGGTGGGAAGCAGCGGAGACATCGGTTACAAAGCTCCCCCAGGAACTCCGGCTGAAGCACCTTGGCCTTTCGAAGCGAGATCCCGGTGCTCTGAAAGAAGTCCCGCTACTTCAAACAACCCCGCCCGCTACGCAAGGCACCACATATTTGGACTACAGAGATCCGCCCTACGAGGATGTCACCCCCGTAAGGAATCAGGGTAATTGCGGATGTTGCTGGGCTTTTGCGACAGTTGCAGCTCTCGAATCTCAAGTCTTGATGGCTACACGCGCAGCTCCTGCAAGTGTCAATCTCTCCGAGCAGGTACTGCTATCCTGCGGTGGGGCTGGAAATTGTGAAGACGGAGGCTATATAGACCGCGCATCCGATTTCATCCAGAGTCTCGGGCTTCCGCCCGATACCTGTTTTCAATATACGTCCAGGGACAACTTTTGCTCCAATGCGGCATGCCCTTACTGGCAAAGCGATACTGAAGCAATATCGGCTTGGCAGTATGTGGCGAGATCCTCGCCGACAGTCGATATTTTGAAAAGCGCTCTGCTCACATATGGACCGCTCGTCACAACCATGAACGTCTACTCGGATTTTTTCTCGTATTCCAGAGGTATTTATTACCATGTCAAAGGCTCCTACCAGGGAGGGCATTCCGCTCTAATAATCGGCTATGACGACGCCGAGCAGTGTTTCATCTTGAAGAACAGTTGGGGCGTCAGTTGGGGGGAACGCGGGTACTTCCGGATATCCTATGACGAAGTCTACGATAGCAACGTACAGTTTGGATACGATACGATCGCATACACCGGGTACAAGGCGGTTCAAAACGGCTGCACCTATAACATATCCCCCCTGGACATCACTTTCACTTTCCGCGGGGGATATGCCAACCTGATCGAGACCTCGCAGCCGGGATGCTCATGGACAGCCGCGAGCAATGTAAATTGGATAAAGGTGATATCCGGCGCTGAGCAGCAAACCGACAGCGGAACCGTCAAGTATTATGTCTACCCGAATTACACCCATATGATCCGCACAGGCACACTGACCATAGGCGGACAGACCCTTACCGTAACGCAGAAACAAATGCCTGTATGGACGTGGCGGAGACAATAAAGGCAGGCAGTTTCAAAAACGGTTATGGGTCATTAGGCAAGTTGGCGCCCGTGGTTTGGTCTTTCACTGTGCTACATAATATACAGTCATGGGTAGGCAAAGCGCCATTTTGGGATAACGCCTCCAAAAAAATGATCCGCCAGTCATTGCATTTGTATTACAACGTTATTAGTATGCACACAGGCAGGGGCTTTGTAAATGTGAGCCGATTCACGTCTGATATCTTCAGTACTTCTACGAACACCGCTAGCGATGCACGTAAGGACCTTATCCTTCACTAGGCGAGGCCGCTTCACTTTTTCGGTTGGAAGGCGGCTGCCGCAGGAGGTTCGAATGGAACCTTGGGAGGGGGAGCTTCTATCCCAGAGTCTGGTGGGCCAAAACCCCACTTTCCTTGAAGAGATCTACAAAATCCCGCGAATAGCGAAATGCGCGGCCTGCGTCCTGATATCAGGGGAAACCGGCACGGGAAAAGGAGTCTGCGCTCGGCTGATCCATCGGATGGGTAAGAGGGCAGGCAAACCCATGGTAGCCATCAATTGCGGCGCCCTCCCGCCGGATCTGGCCGAAAATGAACTCTTCGGACATAAGGATGGGGCTTTCACCGGGGCGAAGACCATGAAGAAAGGCCTGATCGCAGTGGCGGAAGGAGGCTCCCTTTTTCTTGATGAAATCGACAGCCTGCCTTATTCCGCACAGGTCAAACTGCTTCGTTTCCTCCAGGAAAAAACTTACCGCCCACTTGGCTCGACGAAAGAATGCCGGGCCGATGTGAGAATCATCGCAGCCTCGAGCACGGCG
This sequence comes from uncultured delta proteobacterium, assembly GCA_963826655.1. GTDB lineage: Bacteria > Desulfobacterota > Syntrophobacteria > Syntrophobacterales > Syntrophobacteraceae > SbD1. Next base: position 24,566 of record CAWGZP010000098.1, on the reverse strand, counting down.
CCTGAAGAGATCCTCACTTCGGGTAAAATCCGCCGAGATCTCTATTACCGCATAAATGTCCTCCAACTAAGACTTCCTCCTTTGCGCAAACGGCGCGAAGACATCCCTGTTCTGGCATCTCATTTCCTTCGACATCAATTGGATGAGTCCGGCAAACCCATCGGTAGCCTTTCGCTGCGGGCCGTGCAGAAGCTCCTATTTTACGACTGGCCCGGGAACGTGAGGGAGTTGGGGCACGTGATCGAGCGCACCGTGGCGCATTCGCAAAAGGCTATGATAGACTCCGGCGATATCGGGCTGCCGGAGGTGGCGCCTTTCGAATCTCTCAAGGATGCCAAGGAGAAATTCGTAGAGGATTTTGAAAGGCGCTACATCCAGCGGATGCTTTCGCTTGCCCAGGGTAATATTTCAGAGGCTGCCAGGGTCGCCAACAAGCATCGGCGCGCTTTCTGGCAGCTTATCCGCAAGCACCATATAGACACTCACCGCTACAAGGAAACCCTCGTCACAGGTAAACAGTGAGCGGCTTTTGAATAATTGGACACCTTTGTCACAAGAAAAAATCACCTGACTTCAAGACCTCGCAAATCCATATCTCATGTCCCATTGGCACATCCCCAAACCATAATAAAATCGTAGGATGGGTAAAACGGCGAGACTGTGCCGCAATTTAGAAATTCTTCGACAATATCGATGAGGTCAATTTTTATTTCCCCCTTTTGCAAAGGGGGATCGATGCTATTTCAAAACCTTAGGTGAGATCGGAGAATCACGGCCCCCCTGCCTCCCTTTGGGAGGGAGCATCTCACGTCCCTTCGGGACACCCTGAAACCATGAAAAGACGTAGCACCCCTCCTTTTTTTGAAAGGGGGGCAGAGCCGTAGGATGGGTGGAGCGGAGCGCAACCCATCAAATCTTTTCGAGACAGCTCTTCACGTCCCCTCGGGACACCCTGAAACCATGAAAAGACGTGGCGATCACCCCCCTTTTCGAAAGGGGGGCCGGGGGGATTTTCACCTCGCGAGGAATTTTTCGAGACAGACGACATTTGCGACACAGTCTCGGAACTCAACCCATCAGGTCTTTCCAAATCAACACTTCATGTTAGCCGGTGCTCGCAGATCAAATCCATCTGAGTTCGCGATCTGAAATCCAGGACCAATTATACAATAGGACTTTTTTGTCCCGCCTCCTTCGTCCTTTTGGGGTCACTTATTCCTTTTTACCAGTCATTGGGTAGGACAATATTATCAGATTATCTCCTGAAACAGGCCCGTAACAGGAAAACCATTCACCTTCATATATAAATCACATTAAAACAACACCTTCTGCATAGGTAACAAGTAATTAGCACTTGATATACACTACGCACATAGTTGTATCAGCGCGATTTTACATCCCTCCTGCAATCACATCTGGCGGCGCTTTTTAGCTGGCATAAAGCTTGCTCTATAGGCTGGCAGATATTGCGATTCTCGATGTTTCGATTGCACCATTTTTTTCCCAAGGCGTCCGGCTACTTGAGTAGAGGAGCGCCCAGCGAGTCACATTACGCCGCGAAAAACCCGTAGGAGAGGAGGTGATGCCGTCACTCCAGGAAACCGGACACTGTGTGGCGTCAGCCAGTGCGTCCTGACGCCAGGTTTTTTCACCAACAATAGGAAAGAGAGGGTTCAAGATGAAGAGGGGATTGATAATAGCGTTAGTTTTGCTTTTCGGCATGGCCTCGGCTGCGATGGCGAGCGTTACGCCTAATGTAATCGGCAACACCTCCCAGCAGGGAAGCGTACTGATCTTCCCGAAAGTTGACGTTTCGGGCAGCAATGACACTCTGATCAGTATCAGCAACGGTAACCCTGCGCCGGTCAGCCTCGAGTGCTATTGGGTTGACTCCTACCAGAACTTTGTTGATTTCCAGTTTACGCTTACTGGCAATCAGCCCGTTGCTTTCTCCGCGCTGTTTGGCTCCGGCGGCGGCCCTTGTCAGACACCTCAAGCAGTCACGGTTCCTCCTTTTCCAGCGTGGGATTCTGCTTACGGCGAACTCAAATGCTGGGCGGTAGATGCCGGCGGCGCTAACCAGATAGCCTGGAACTACCTCTCAGGTTCCGCCAAGGTAGTAAATTACGAATACTACACCGCTTATGAGTACAATGCCTGGAGCTTCGGCGCTCGTACATCCAGCACCGGCGCGGACGGCGGCACTGTCGGCACCGGCGGCGTCATTACCCTGGACGGCGTGAACTACGACGCATGCCCGGCCTATTTTCTCGGCAACTTTTATACGCCCGGATCGGGCTACAACTTCTTCAAGGACACCGACCTGACCCTGGTGGCCTGCAAGGAAGATCTGCGACAGGATCGCACGCCTACTTATACAAAGGCATATTTCGACATCTGGAACGAGAATGAGACCGAGTACTCCGGCACAACTGAATGCATCAGGTGCTGGAAAGATAGCTACCTGAGCTACATCTCGTCTTCATTCAACTACATGTCGCTTCATACGGCCGCAGCCCGTTTCCGTACCCACGGCATCGCGAGCACCGTTTGTCTGCCGGCAGCACTCCAGGTGGCATCTCCTTTGATCGGCGTGCTTGTCGAGTACCTGGATTTCTCCTATGGTCAAGAGTCCGATTCAATAGGCTCAGGCGGTTCGTACGTAACAACGGCTTCGACCGGCTTTGGCTCCGGCCAGGACAACACTGGCTTCATCAAGTGGGATACCATGAATCAAGAAGTATCGGCCAAAAAAGCAGCCAAGAAAACTGCTAAATAAGCTGGCTGAAAGCGCTACCTGACGACGCTTTTATCGGGGGGAGTAAGGGAACGCTGCTTTGCTCCCCCTTCCAGTAATTCTCAAAAGTTCGCACGAAATAAAAGGAAACATCAATGAGGAAGTTGCTTGCGATTTTTGGGGGATTTTGCCTGGCACTGATTAGCCTCTACAGCTACGGCGCGACCGGCTGCTTTGCTCAGGCGGATCAGGGCCTGAGGGAGCGCGCGCAAGCCTTCTGGGATGCGCGCGTGCGGGAGGACTGGGCCGTTTTGTACCAATACCTGCCGGCCTCCGCAAGAGGCGAGGCAAGCGTCGACGACTTTACCACCTGGAGCAAAAAAAACACCCCGTTTCGCTATCTATCTTTCGAATTGGAACAGGTTGAAACGGCTAAGGACCTTGGATGGGTGAAGGTGGTCAGTGCTGCTCAAGTGTCGGGATTTACCCAACTGGCTCCCAGAAAAACGGAAAGTTGGCAGCCGTGGCAAAAAACCGACGGCAGTTGGATCCCTGTACCTGCCAAAGAACTGGCAGACGTCCCCTCGCGTCCTCCCAGCATGAGACCCGCCGAGGAAGAGGCCAATCTCACGAAGCGCGCCGATGACTTCTGGCAAGCAAAGGAACAGGAACAGTGGGGGCTTATTTACGCATACTGCGATCCTGAGTTCCGGAAAACCGTTTCACAAGAAGAGTTTCTGGGAAAAAAGTCGCGCTACATCTACGTAACTCATTCCGTGGATTGGGTTGAGGTGACCGGCGATACGGCAAAGGTGATGGTAACCTACCTCACTCGGCCCAGTGACCCGCATCTGTCCAAGGCCGAACCGGTCGGCGACGCAGCAGTCGAGGAGTGGATCAAAATTGAAGGGGTCTGGTACCGATCGATACAGAATAAAAGTCTGGGGGGATCATAATCATGGGCCAATCGAAACGAATACTGGCCAGCATTGTTGTATTGGCGGCAATCCTCCTGCTGGCGTCATATATCTTCACCAAGGCTGGCGCCTCCTCCAAGAACACTCCGGATGCGCAGCTTAAATTTGAACTTTCCGCTTCGGGTTTACCGGATCAAGGTTTTTGGAAAAGCTCTCCTGCCATAGCCGAAATCGACGGCCACCCGGCTCTGGCTGTCCTTCCCATGCGCGGCAAAGGGGCGCAGGTATTTCTGGGCGACGGCGCTGGCCAATGGGTGAACTCCTCGCAAGGGCTCGAGATGGATGCTTCCTGCGGTGGAGGTGTCGCCTTCGGAGATGTCAATAACGATGGCTGTCCGGATTTGGTTGTCGCGGACCATTGCTCGGGCGTCCAAGTGTACCTGGGCGATTGCAAGGGACAATGGAAGCAGGTCGTTAAAGGGCTCACCCCGGCTATAGCCAGTCCTGACAATGGCCAAGGCCCAACTAGACCTCCCGAGTTTTTTGTCGGCGCCGAAAGTGTGGCTATCGGGGATGTGAACGAAGACGGCTTTGCGGACCTGGTGGTCGGCTCCTCCGACAGGGGCGGGTTGACAGTCTATCTGGGAGACGGCTCCGGGGTGAACTGGAAAGAGTCGCCGGCCGAAGGCCTGCCCAGCGCAAAAAATCCCGAGCCCGAGGATGCAAACGACGCGGGATGGGCGAACCGGGTCCTTTTGGTCGATATTAACAAGGACGGCCATCTCGACATTGTCGCATCCTATTTTAAAGGTCCAAGAGTCTGGTTGGGAGATGGAAAAGGACACTGGAAATCCTCTTCTTCCGGTTTGCCGGAGCCCACGATTTACGGCTTGTACAGGGGCATTGCTGTGGGCGATGTGAACGAAGACGGTCTTCTGGATCTCGTGGCTGCAAACGAGGTGAACGGGCCTGAAATCTACCTTCAAAATCCTGACGGGTCCTGGCGGGCAACACCCGATCCATTCCCCCAATTGCGGGGCGGCTCCCTTGCGGTGGACCTGGGTGACATGAGCAAAGACGGGCATCTTGACCTGATTGTGGGCGGCAGGCTTGCTCAAGAACTCGGCAGCGCCTACGGCCTTTTCCTGCTTAAGGGTGATGGAAAAAGCGGGTGGAAATATGAAGAAGAAACCGGGCTTCCCTCCACCGGACTATCTGTGATCTGGAACGTCAAGGTCGCCGATGTGAATGGACATCAATCGCCGGCTATTGTTGCAGCCACCGGAGGCGTCGTTGCCGGGGGAGAAAAGCTGTCGCCTCAGGCCAGCCACTCGAAGTTGGCCGCAGCGGCCATGGCGGCTTCACCGCCGGTCCCTGAGGCCCAAGTTCCGAGGGTGCAGGTATGGAGCACTCAGACCGTCAAGAAATGATTTAACCGGGAGATAACGATAGGGCAAACCTATCGAGCGGCAAGACGAATATTCTCGACCGGCGCGAGTCGAGCTTTGCTCGCCGAACATATGCAGACTGAGCCACAGCTTCTCATCGGGACATGGATTACGGACGCCGGTCGGTACCCGGTGAGAAGGCTTCAAGAGGAGGGGCAACCGATGCGAAAGGTCTACTTATTTCCGGTCCTGGTCTCGATCTTACTTGCAGCCGCAGTCGTCCGAAATGCGGCTGCCCAGGTCACATTCTGGGCCTGCGTAGCCGGGGACGGCTCCATGACGGTAACCGTAAACACGCAGCCGGCCTCCTGCAACGGCCAACTTGTCCCGTGGAATCAGACTCCCGCGTATACCAACACTTACAATGCGTGTATCGACACTACGACCGGGGCTATCCGTCTTTTCGTAAATCAGGCCCCAAACCCGGCTTGCGGTACTAACGATCAAAACGAAACCTCATATTCGTGGGCGCAGGCGCTCCAGGGGCCGCCGGGGCTGACCTGGCAAAATGCGTGGTCAAGCTCTACTCAGTATCAACCAACCAACGCGGTAAGCTACAATGGATCGAGTTATGTAAGCCTCACGGCAAACACAGGCCGGGTACCGGCCTCCAGTCCCTCGGACTGGATGCTTCTCGCCCAGGCCGGCACCCAGGGAACGCAAGGTGGGACCGGCGCCCAGGGTCCTCAAGGGCCGATAGGGCCGATAGGCTTAACAGGTCCGGCCGGTCCTAAAGGCGACACGGGCGCGACCGGTCCCCAGGGCGCAACAGGCGCGGCCGGTCCCCAGGGGCCTCAGGGATTGACGGGGTCGATAGGGCCGATAGGCCTGACAGGCGCAACCGGTCCTCAAGGTCCGACAGGAACTGACGGTCCGCAGGGTCCGCAGGGGGCGGTCGGCGCCCAGGGTCCCCAGGGGCCCGCCGGGCTCACTTGGGCAAATGCCTGGTCCAACTCGGTTTTATATCAGCCAACCGATGCGGTTAGCTACAACGGGTCGAGCTATATAAGCCTCACGGCCAATAATACCGGCCTGGAACCCGACAAGAATTCCTCGAACTGGATGCTTCTAGCCCAGGCCGGCGCTCCGGGGGCGCAGGGCTCGATTGGCCCGGCCGGACTCCAGGGGCCCACAGGGCAAACGGGCGCTCAAGGCCCCATAGGGCTGACTGGGCCAATAGGTCCTCAAGGTCCGATAGGGCCGACAGGGGCAACAGGGGCAACAGGGGCTCAAGGCGTAACAGGTCCAACCGGACCTAAAGGGGCAACAGGCGCAATCGGACCTCAAGGCAACACCGGCGCAACCGGTCCTCAGGGTCTGACTGGTCCGGCCGGTGCTCAGGGACCGCAGGGAGTACAGGGCGTTCAGGGTCCCCAAGGCGCGACCGGCGCCCCGGGGTCTATGCAGGTCTACGATGCCAATGGCCAGTTCCTGGGCTACCTGATGGACATAAACTCCTATGTCGAATACGAGAACTACCAGCCTCTCGGAACGGGTTACAAGTGGGATATCTATGTGCCCGGACTCAACAAGATTGTAGGCATTATCCAGCAGACCGGGCAAATCGCCACCTCTTTCTACGACCTGCTCTATTACAACAATGATTGCACCGGCCCAATGTATTCGTGGAATACCTCCTCGGCTTTTCGAGGTCACGGTGTCGGGGGTCAATCATTACTATACCGGAGGCGGGGCAAGCATAGTGCGGTCATATGGCACGGGGATCAAATCGCAGAATGTGGACAACACATGCCAGCAAATCAGCACTCCGTGGTTGTCGGTTTCGGTCTATCCGACAGTTGAAGTCCCCGCGGCCGACATCCCGTTCACTCTACCCGTAGCTTTGCCAATGAAACTAGTGGCCGCTGAGTAAACGACACGAAAAGAGCCTGGAGAGTATAGATGCAAGGTCCGAAAAACACTGTGGAAAAAAGAATTCAAATGCCGAAAACCGAGAAGAGCGCAAACTCATCTTATAGGGGCTCCAGGTCCCGGATACTCTTCGCACTCGGATGCCTGGGGCTTCTGCTCTTCCTGCTGTCCGGGGCCTCACCGCACTTTGGACGGATCGGCGCGTCTCTTGGCCGCGTCCTGGGCCAGGGCACGGACAACGCTGGATCATGGCCGCCTTCATGGGCCTTGGGAGCATTGTTCTACTCGGTCGTGATTTTGTCGATCTTTTGGATGCAAGGCCTTACAGCCTCCATCGTGTCGGGCGCCATTGGCCTGAGCCTGGGCCTTCTGCTGCGGCAAACGGCGTACCCCATCCATTTCATCAACCTCTTTCTTCTGCTCTTAATCGGTGTCGTGTGTTTTGAAAAAAATAAGGCGCCCCAAATTCTTTTGACTTTATTTCTGCTGTTTGTGGCGGCTTTCGTCCCCGGGCGCGGCGTTTCAACCCCGGGGGAACCACCGGCTCGGGTCGCGGCACAGGTGGCTGGAGAAAACATTCTTGCAGATGACCTTGAAGCCCCTTTGGCCGTGAGGATTCACGAGTTGGAGGCGAACATCTATCAACTGAAAAAACAGCGGCTCGATCAGATGATCGACAAGATCGTCCTTCAAAAGGAAGCCGAGCGGAACGCAATGACCGTGCAGCAACTCATCGACAATAAGGTCCTCTCCCAGGGGGTCGAGGTGACCGATGAGGAAGTCGCCCAGTACTTCGATGAGAACAGGCAAAAGTTGTCTCAGTCTAAGAAATCTGAAGAAGAGCTGAAAACGGATATCAGGAATTTGCTGGCAAATCAAAAAGGCTTTCAGAAAGTCATGGGCTATGCCACAAGCCTCTACGCTGACTACGGTGTGGCCGTATATCTCAAGGAGCCTTCGCTTGCAAACGTGCGGACCAGTCTCGATGGTGGCGTCTCCAGGGGCCCTCATGACGCGCCGGTTACCATTGTCGAGTTTTCCGACTATCAGTGCCCCGCATGCAGGAAGGACCGGGAAACCGTAAAGGCCGCCCAATCCATCTACTCCGACAAAGTACTCTGGGTTTTCAAGGACTTCCCGCTGCATCGAAGCGAATCATCCTTGCGCGCCGCTGAAGCCGCGAGATGCGCTGGCGAGCAGGGCAAGTTTTGGGATTACCAGGATTGCCTCTTCTCTGGCGCCGGTGAGCCCGGCCCGGATTTGCTCGCTGAATATGCGGGCAAATTGGGGCTGAATACGGATGCCTTCGGAAGTTGTATGGAGAGCGGTAAATACAGGTCTGTTATCGAACGGGATTTCCAGGAGGGACGGCAAGCCGGCATCAACGCAACCCCCACTTTTGTTATCAACGGCATGGTGGTCAGTGGAGCGGTTCCCCTGGACAAGCTGGACACAATCATCAAACATGAACTGGAGAAACACACCGATGCCGGTTAGGCCGGGGGCCGTGAATTTACAAACCGCGCCCGACACCAAATTGCGGCCGGGCACGCAGACTTCTGTGATTTCGCCTGCTTTTGGGCTCGTTCTATCGGGGGATGGCCGTGAGACTGCCGGATGTATTGCTGATTGATCTAGGTAAGAGGGAGACCTTCAGCTCCGTTCTGAGAGAAACGCTCCAATCTTCATCTGTGATGCGGGTTCAGGTTCTTAAGAACTCCTTTGAGACCTTCGAAGCAGGGGATATAGAAGCGAATTTAGTCCGCCTGACATCGTTTTTTGAACCGGACCTGATTATCCTGGTCTTGCCTGTGGGCAGGTTGAAAAAGCTCAGCTTCCGCTTCTCTCAGTCCAACAGGTTTGGTTACATCCCTTTGACTTCAATCGATATTCCACGCTCCTTCGGCATACTGATAATCCTGAAAGCCGACTCTCCGTTGGAGTTTCGGGAGCCCGCCGATAGAGGGCGCATCCTGTCCGTTATGTGGTCCGCTATAGACCATCTCTCCCTCGCCGCAGTTAAGACCGGCACCCGTCAGAAGCTGAATCCGGCCCCTCTAATCGGAAGAAATCTCTCATTTCTGCGCCAGCTCGATAAAATCCCACCGGCCGCCGTGTGTAATTCCGGCGTGCTCATCGAGGGAGAACCGGGAACGGGCAGGAACACCTTTGCTCACAGAATACATTCGCTGGGCGACCGCGCGGGAAAACCCCTGGTGCGCGTGGACTGCCGGGTAATCCCTCCGGATTTGGCCGAAAAAGAGATCTTCGGGCTGGAAACGAGGGGCGACCGAGGCGTGCTCTCCACGCCCGGACTTATCCAGAAAGCACAGGGCGGGACCCTCTTCCTTGAAGAAATCGACAGGCTCTCTCCATCCGTGCAGGTTAGACTTCTCCACCTTCTACGGGACAGAGCATTTAAGCCCCTCGGGGCCAGGAGCGAAATACCGGCGGATGTTCGCCTGATAGGGTCGTTGCGAAACAGCGCCGAGGACTCGATGAGAAACCGCAAACTCCGGCGGGATTTCTATTACGGCGTCAGCGTTATCTCGATCGAACTCCCCGCCCTTCGGGAACGGCGGGAGGACATACCCCAGCTTGCCCGGCATTTTTTGAACGGCTGCCGCGCAAACTCCCGGACGAAGGCCTCCTCCTTCTCGGAGGAGGTGTTGCGTCGATTCGCCTTCTATGATTGGCCCGGAAATATAAAGGAACTGAAGCACTCAGTCGAGCGAGCTGCCTCCCGGTCGAGAACCTCTGTCATCCATGACGTTGACGTCCATCTGCCTAGCAGGGATGACCTTCCGTACTCACTTCGAGAGGCGAAACAAAGATTCATAAGCAAGCTGGGGCGAGAAGCCGTCTCTGAGCAATAGTTCCTGTTGAAGGGCTGTGCCATCCTTTCAGGTCAAAAATGTTCCTTTAAGGTAGATGGGCCTTGCGTCCGTCTTCAAGGTGCTCAGAGCCGTGACAAAAGATGTTATCTACAGCATGAGGATGACCGCAAAGATTCGCGAAGCTTTGAGGAAAGCGGCCGCCTTGGAGCATCGGACGATGGCCTCCCTTCTGAACAAGATAATAGCGGATTACCTCGAAAAACAAGGATATGCCACCAACAACAACATCAATCATGAACGGCGCAAACACCCTCGGACCATGACGGCGCTGCCATCTTTGACATACTATAAGTCGGGGGCTGTTTCCTTCCCGCCCTTTTCCTGCGTGGTGTTGGACCTTTCATTGGGAGGCGCTTTAATCGCCTATCCAAGAGGTTCGGAGATCGAGAACACTTCGATTGGGGAAATGCCTAACTTCAGCCTCTGTTTCGATCTGCCCCCGCTCAAAGAGGAAGTTTGCTTCAGATGTGATCTTCGCCGGCTGTTTAACATCGACACCGGCTTGATGATCGGAGCGGAGTTTATGCATCCGAACGGTGAAAATTTGGAGAAACTGGGAGCTTACCTGGCGTAAGGAGAAGGAGCGGAGTGTTCGATCGATTGATTGAATCCTCACTGCGTAAGATTTATTTACACTTTGACAATGAACGCTAACAATTTGAAACTATTACCATAATTAATGTATCACAACAGTTGCCCTGTCAGTTTATTTTACACAAGCACAGGTCTCGAATGGAGTGGCTGATAAGCACTTGTTCTGTTAAAACAGAACCTTACTACACAGAGTCTAACCTAGCATGATTCTTGCTCCTTTTCAATTCAGGATTTCTAACAGGTTCCGTTACTCATATTTCTACTCCCAGCTTTCAGCGTTGTATTGTGGCATATCGGTAAGTTTCTGTTTTTTTTGACCTAAACGTATTACATATGGATGCCTTAGCGTTGCATTTGATGTTCAGATGACGTACGCACCTATTGGTGAAGTTGGAGCGGAGAACCAACTACCCATATTTGCGGTGACGGCGTTTCTGAAAAGGGTCGGGGCAATTTCTAACTTTCGACGGGCCCAGTAAAAGAGAAGGAAAGATGAACGATAACGACAAATTCGAAATCATTGGGGAGAGCCCTCCTTTTCTTGAGGTGATTGCACGGATTCCACAAATCGCGCAGTCTAATTCTGCGGTGCTGATAGTAGGAGACACCGGCACGGGAAAAGAGGTCATCGCACGCAGGATTCATCAACTCAGTCCACGAAAACACTGTCCGTTTGTGCCGGTCAATTGCGGCGCAATTCCTAGGGGGCTTGCCGAAAACGAGCTTTTCGGTCATACGGGCGGGGCTTTCACGGGGGCTACTGCTTTCAAAAGCGGACTTGTCGCCGAAAGCGAAGGGGGCACATTATTCCTCGACGAAATCGACAGCTTCTCCCCGGACGTGCAGGTAAAGCTTTTGCGGTTTCTGGAGGAGAAGACCTACCGGCCCCTGGGTGACACGCTGGAGCGCAACGCTGATGTCAGGGTCATTGCGGCGCTGAATGTCGACCCCGATGAGGTGGTCAAATCAGGTGGTTTGCGTTTAGACCTCTATTACAGGCTGGACGTATTCAGGCTCAACCTCCCGCCCTTACGCGAACGGGTAGAAGACATACCCCTGTTGGCTACACATTTTTTGCGCAAGCTCTCCGGCGATATGCGAAAAGAGATAAGGGGATTTTCTCAGGCAGCCACTGAAAAACTTATCGCCCACGACTGGCCGGGCAATGTGCGAGAGTTGGAAAATGCGATCGAACGTGCCGTGATCTTCTGTGATTCGGAAATAATCCAGGCCCAGCACATAATTGTGGCTCATTTTCAGATGGATCAGGCGCAGGACTCATTCCAGGAAACGAAATCACGTCTGGTTCGCCAGTTTGAAATCGAATACATAGAAAAGCTCCTGCTGGCTTACGGGGGCAATATCACGAACGCGGCGGCGGCGGCGCAAAAAGATCCGAGAGCCTTTCGCTGGTTGATCAGCAAGTACGGCATCGATGCCAGCCGTTTCAATTCCAGGAGTGCGTCGGGATAGCGAATCCCGGGGACAACCCCTGTTCGACTGGAAAGGCAGGACCGTTTCCGGCCCTGCCTTAAGCTGATGAAGAGGGGATAGTTCTTCATTCCGCTCAATTTAATTATTGTCATGATATGTAACAAAAGCCAACACGTTTTTGGCGCTCTATCTGTCCGGATTTAATGCTGCCTGCTTTTCATCTTGCGCAACCGGATGCAATGGGGGGTCACCTCAAGTAGTTCGTCGTCGCCAATGTACTCCATGGCCTGCTCCAGGCTGAACTGGCGTGGCGGGATAAGCCGCAGTGCCTCATCGGTTCCGGAGGCCCTGATGTTCGTCAGCTTCTTTTCCTTAGTGATATTTACCCAGATATCTTCCGCGCGCGAATTCTCTCCCACTACCATCCCGGAATAAACCGGCTCTCCCGCGTTCACGAAAATTGTCCCGCGCGGCTGCAAATGAAAAATGGCAAAGGCGACTGACTTCCCATCGCGGTCGGAAACCAGCACCCCATTGGGGCGGCCGGTGATCTCTCCCAAGTGAGGCCGATAGCCCAACAAAAGCGCGTTCAGTATCCCGGTGCCGCGCGTTTCGGTCATCAACTGGCTGCGAAAGCCGATCAGCCCGCGCGATGAAATCTCGAACTCAAGACGAACACGGCCAAACCCGTTATTGATCATCTTGGTCATCCGTCCACGTCTGGAGTTGAGCATCTCGGAGACAATCCCTATGTAGCCCTCGGGGATGTCTATCGTGGCAAGTTCCATGGGTTCGCAGAGTTGTCCGTCTATTTCTTTGGTTATGACTTTCGGTCTTGAAAGCGAAAGCTCAAAGCCTTCCCTGCGCATTGTCTCCACAAGAATGGCCAACTGCAGTTCCCCGCGAGCGCTGACCTGGTATGCTTCACGATTTTCCGCCGGCTCGACCCGAAGGCTCACGTTGTAGAGGAGTTCCTTATCGAGGCGGTCTTTGATGTGACGGGACGTCAGGTACCTTCCGTCTTTTCCTGCCAGAGGAGAGGAGTTGACGGCGAAGACCATGGATATGGTAGGCTCCTCGATGGTTATGATGGGCAGAGGCCGCGGATCCGCGGGGTCGCCCAGTGTGTCCCCTATGAAGATGTCGTCCAGTCCGGCGACCCCGGCGATGTCGCCTGCCTCGGCCATTTGCCTGTCCACACGGTTTAGCCCCTCATAGGTATAGAGCGCACTTAGAGAAGCCTTTCGGGACGTGCCGTCGGCCTTGAGAAGCATGACCTCCCTGCCGTGCCGCAATGTGCCGTTGACGATTTTGCCAATTGCGATCCGGCCGACATAATCGCTGTGATTAAGAGTTGTCACCAGAAACTGGAGTGGAACTTCAGGGTCATAGGACGGCGCGGGAATGGATGAAAGGATAGTATCGAACAGCGGGACCAGATCGTGTCCCTCGCCTTCCGGATCGGTTAGCGCAACTCCCGCCTTGGCATTTGTGTAGATCACGGGAAAATTGAGCTGATCTTCAGTTGCGTCCAGATCTATGAAAAGGTCGTAGGTTTCATCGAGCACCTCACTTATTCGCCGATCCGGCCTGTCGATTTTATTTATGACCAGAATCGGAGGCAGTCCAAGCGCCAGGGCCTTTCCGAGGACGAACCGCGTCTGGGGAAGCGGTCCTTCGGTGGCGTCAACCAGCAGCAGCACCCCGTCGACCATATTCAGGATCCGTTCCACCTCGCCGCCAAAGTCCGCATGGCCGGGGGTATCGACTATATTCATCTTTACCCCTTTGTATATAATGGCCGTATTCTTCGCCATTATGGTGATGCCCTTTTCCCGCTCCAGATCGAGACTGTCCATCACCCGCTCGGCGACCTGCTCGTTGTCCCGAAAAACACCGCTCTGCCATAGCATGGCATCAACAAGGGTCGTTTTGCCATGATCAACGTGGGCGATAATGGCAAGATTACGGATGTCGTGACGTATTTCCATGATAGTTACCTTCCCTGGCCGCAAAGCGCCAATAGAACGCGCATAAAGTTCAGATGAGTGAAAAGCCTTTAATTCTGCCTGATCGGCCGGAAATTGTCAACAGGCTGGATCTTCAGGGTCACGGTTAATCGTGTGTTCTGTCACTATCCTTCTGTGATAGACTATATATAAGCCATTGACTCCGGCAAGGCTACGCCGGGTAGTGAGCGTAACTTTCCGAAGAAAACGAAGGCCTCACAGGCGCAAAAATGCCAAGACAAGCAGAGTCCGGAGGAAAGCCTGATTCTTAATACGGGCGCCGCACGATCATGGGAGACATCATGACACTCTGGGTGGATGCAGATGCATGTCCTGGAACAATTAAGGAGTTGATTATCCGTACAGCAAGGCGGCTCAAAATTCCTGCCATTTTCGCGGCGAATAAATTTATCAGCATCCCTGAATCCAGCTACGTTTCGACCCGCAGGATCGGGGCGGACCCTGAAGCCGTCGACATGCATATAACCCAAAATGCCCTGGCTGGAGACGTTGTGGTGACTCAGGACATCCCGTTGGCTTCCACCCTCGTATCGAAGGGAATAATAGTCATAAGCACCAGGGGGGAACTTTTCACGAAGGAAAATATCGGCGAGCGGCTGTCAATTCGCAACTTCATGCAGGATCTGCGCGAGGCGGGGAGCATTACACCCGGCCCCAGGGAATTTGCGCAGAAAGACAGGCAGCGTTTTGCGGACACCCTGGACAGGGTGCTCACAATGCTCTTGAAACCGAAGACTTTCTGAGCAGAAATAAGACGGATGAAAAATAGCGGGTACGACTATCGCGGGCAAATAGATACCCGGGCCGGCGGGCTTACCGTCCTGGCCTACCTGGCCCGCAAATATCGCCATTCCTCTGAAACTGTCTGGCGCGACCGTCTCGCGGGGGGCCAAATTTTCCTGGATGAGCGCCGGATCGAGGCGGATACTCTTCTCAAACCCGGGCAATGGCTCCTTTGGCGCCGTCCTCCCTGGGATGAACCGGAAGCACCGCTTACCTATCGCGTGCTCTATGAAGACGATGACCTGCTGTCTGTGGCAAAACCTTCCGGACTCCCGACCCTGCCGGCAGGCGGTTTCCTCGATCACACTCTCCTGAGGCTCGTGCGAAAAAGCCGCCCCGAGGCTTCCCCCATCCATAGGCTGGGACGGGGCACCTCCGGGGTCGTTTTGTTCGCGCGCACCGCACGAGCCGGATCGAATATCTGCGCGGCCTGGCGGCGAAATGAGGTTGTCAAAATCTACCGGGGGCTGGCTGCCGGGTGTCCGGCGGAGGATAATTTTACGATCGAAGTGCCGATCGGACCCGTCCCGCATCCAAAGATCGGAACTGTCAATGCCGCCCGCCCCGATGGAAAATTTGCTTTGAGCAGGGTAAGCGTCCTGGAGCGCAGGGGCGCTACGTCATTGCTGGAGATTCGAATCGAGACCGGAAGACCCCATCAGATCCGCATTCACCTTGCATTCGCAGGCTTCCCGCTGGTAGGAGATCCTCTCTATGCCGCGGGAGGAGCCATCAATAATTCCGAGGCGCTCCCGGGAGACATCGGCTATCTCTTACATGCCCAACGTCTTTGTTTTTGTCATCCGGCAACGGGATTACCTTTCGAAACCCAGTGCCCTCCCCCTCCCGAACTCGCCCTGTCCCCCCTTTAGGACTACATGGCTACAGCACTGCCTCATCGTTTGTTATGAAATACCCAAACCTCTACCTCGGATACTCCTCGTAACAATGGTCGAGGCATTCCTGTTCCCGCTCCCGCGCCCACTCTTCGCAACGATGGTGGTGCTCGTGGCCCGGCTCGTTACACTCGCTCAAACGTTCCTCATAATGGTGACGGCAATGGCTCACGCAATGATGCTCATGATGTTCCCCATACTCCCCGCGTTCCTCATGTTCCTGCGCCAGCAGTCCGGGAGATTCCGATCGATTTAAACCTTTGATATCTGTTTGTATAAGGCTGGATGTCACGGAGATCGAAGAGTCGTTAGGCCTGTCTAAGGGTCCTGCATTGAGATGAACAGTTGCCAATGTCAGCATCAGTCCCACAAAACCAATAACGAACAGAATTTTCGAATAAAGCGACTTGATCATATTATTTCCTCTCTACTCTCGCCTTCCATGCTTTACCCACGTGAAATTGCGGCTTCCCCGCAAAGTTCAGCCTGGAGGCGCTTCAAATCGGATGGCGAACCGTTTGACACCATAACTTCAAGTGCCGGGTGCCGATAGACAAGAATGTTTAAACAGCCATACTCCTGATCGATTCCCAAAAGCCCCTCCAGCGAGCGGCAAAGAGCCTGGGACAAAATGACGCGGTTGACGCCTGCATGCCCCACGATGAGAATGTTTCCCCATGTGGAGTTCAAAATCTCATGAAAGGCCGGAATTACTCGAAAGGTGCAGTCGAGAAAGCTTTCGCCTGCCGGAGGGCGATAGTTGACGATATCGAAGCCCCTGGCACGAAACTCTTCCGGGTACTGACCGCGAACCTCGTCAAAGGTCAAGCCCTCCCAGCGCCCAAGCGAGATCTCCCGCAAGTCGCGCCTGGAAATGCATGAAACATGGTGGGGCTTGGCGATGATTTGTGCCGTATCGAAGGTCCGCTTCAAATCACTGCAAAAGACTGCGGAAAGAGGCGCCTCTTTTAAAGCTTCCGCCAGCCGCTCGGCCTGCCGGATCCCTTCGGCGTTCAAAGGCAGATCGAACTGCCCGATAAAGCGCTTTGGATCGGAGGGGGCCTGGATGGCCCCGTGCCTCACCAGGTAAATCACCCTTCGGCCGCACGTGGACGCTGTCCGCACGCTCCTTTCGAAGCCGCCTGTGACCTCCTCCAACGGACGGCCTATGAACGCCTCGATCCGTTTGCCTATGTTCCTTGCATTCTCAAAGCGTTCCATGATCTTCTTCCGGATGTCGGACCGGCCCGCATAGCGGCCCCGTGACTTCTCAAAACGCTCTTCCAGGGAGACCATGTGGTCTTCCTCGATGCATTTATCCGCAAAGTAGATCAGATCGGCTTCATCCAGGGATGGACCAGGCGAGTGGATATCCATATGTTTTGCCACAACGGCCCCCACCCGTGGATAGCCCCTCTCGGCAAGAAGCCTGCCTGCCGCCCCCGCGTGGTCGGGCCCTCCCTTGGCAATATCGTGAAGCCGCCCTGCCGCGAGGATCAAGGGAAGGCTCAAAGCAAGTCCCGCACCGTTCAAATGAACAGCGAGCGTCCCGGCAAACTCGGCTACCAGGATTGAATGAGCGATCACCTGCCTGGAGACTTTGAACCTGGACCAGATGGCCGCGCACTCTGCCTCCGTCGGTATGCCCTCCATCGACCGGCGTTGAACGAGCGCCAGGTAATCTGACGGTGTATCACAATCCAGGAGTATGTTCTCATCTATGACATCGACATCCATGGCGCTCTGCTCGTGCCGGGCAAGGACTGCGCGCAACCCTCCGGGGTAGTCCGATGTCAGCTCTTCTCTCAGATAGACCGCCGGAATGAGTGGAGGATGTCCCCGCCGGCCGTCGAAGCGCGGGTAGACGATCTTTGGATGGTCTGGATCGCAGGCGTTGAGGATCGCTCGAATCGTCTCGGGGTTAACCGTTGCAATATCGCCCGGGAGCAGAAAAAAGCCGTCTACATCGGCCTCAAAGCTTTTAGCCCCCGCCAGAATGGAACCAAACATCCCCTTGTTGTAGTCCGCGTTAAAAATCCATCGCACGCCCAAACGGTCCAGGACCGGTGTAACTTCTTCGGCCCTGTGCCCAACGACTACCCTCACGTCGGCAATCCCCGCCTTTAGAAATCGCGTGACTGCCTCCTCGATCAGGGTGGAAGTTCCAAGGGGCGCCAGGGGCTTGAAGGTCCACATCCTGGATGAGTAGCCGGCGGCAAGTACCAGCGCAACAATTCGAGGGGTTCTTCTCATGACTCTTTCCCGGCTACGGCCTGAATCAGTACAGTCACTTAATAATACTCGTGCAGCTGTCAAAACAGTTATTCACGTCCCTCCGGGACACCCTGAAACCATGAAAAAGTCGCGGCAATCACCCCCCATTTGTAAAGGTGGGCAGGGGCGGAGCTTACCCATCGCGAGAACTTTCCGAGACGGACAGCTTTCAGTCCCGCAAATCGTCGAGCACCCTTTTGGCGCCCCTTGCGATGGCCTCGCCCTCGGGCAGAAGGCGCACATCCACGGCCAGCGCTCCGTCACCAAGGGCAGAGCGTACCGCGGGAATGGTGTTCAGGGCTTCATGAATCGCGGCGCAGGTTGGTCCATTACAGGACCCCGTCACCTGAGCTTCGATCCGCAATCGATCCAGACCCTGCTCTCGAATGAGCGGATGCGCCAAAATCCAGGACCTTCTCAACTGGAAAGATCGCCTCATCGAGGTCCGCCATGCTAAGCGACCCTCCTCGGCCCACGGCACAAAATGAGCCCAGCCGGTTCCTGATCCGTTCCAAGGTCTTGAGCACTGTTCCGCACGGACAGGGATCCGGCAAAAACCGGCTGACGTCACCCGTACGGTAACGGATGAGCGGCATTCCCCGCCGGGTTAGCGTGGTGAAAACCACCTCGCCCGGTTCGCCATCCAAAACAGGGTTTCCGGTCTCCGGGTCCACGATTTCGACGTAAAGGTCTGTTTCGCGCAGATGATAGCCCTGCCTTGCCTCACACTCCATGCCGCCTCCGAAGCCCATCTCCGTCATACCGTAGTGAGTATAGACCTCGCAGCCCCAAACCGAGTGAAGTTCTTTCTTAATAGAATCCGGAACATAGTCGGCGCTCAGCAACACCCTCCCGGGGGCCGCCCTTCCCTTGCTCTGCCTGGCGAGGGCAAGGACCTGCACCGGAATGCCGACCAGGGCGTCTATTCGTTCCTTCTCCATGACGTCCAGTGTCAGAGAAGCTTCCCGGATAAGTCCGTGAGGAACGCCAACGGCGCCCAATCGCTTCAGTGCCGCCGCCAGCAAATCTCCCACACTGCCGGGACGCTCGCCGGGCAGAAGAATCAGCACACGCCAGCCGGGGCCCACCATAGTGGATATAGCCCAGCGGAAGAAATCAACCGTAAGCTCCTGGTCCTCCCCGGTGAAATAGATTCGCTTCGGCATGCCCGTTGTCCCTGAGGTCTGGAGCGTTACCACCCGATTGATTTCGCTTTGCGAGACGCAAAGAAAGTGCAGGGGGTCTTGTCCGATATCGTCGGCAGAAATAAACGGAACGCGGGACAAGTCGCCCAGGCAGCGCAATTCTCTCTCGCCCAGACCGGCAAGGTGCTTTCCGTAGAAGGAGCTTTTTGCCCTGGCCAGGGCAACGGTCTCCTGGATCATCGACAACTGGTGGTGTTCAATTTTTTCTCTGGTGAGTGGGCCCGCGCCATTGCCTGTCTTGAGCGAAACCCAGTTCTCCAGCGGAGTAATCTTCATGCGGTATTCCCTGGGGAGAATTGGTGTGTTCTTATTTCAATGAACAACCATTTCGATAAAAGGGTTGCCCCTTGCTGTCAGTAAGATTGTAAGCACAAAACGGAATTAGCCTCCCATCGGGATGGAGGACATGGAGATGACACTCCTTGAGACGCTCCAGATCGATATTCCAGGCGTCTTGAAAGGCCATGCCGGAAAGACAGAAGGAATGCGTTCGAATCCGGTCCAGGAAAACATCCCATCCGCCAAGACCGGGGCCCGGCTCTTTCTCCGGCGAACAACAGGAGCTTTCGGGAAATGTCCAGAATTGCTTTTGAAACTTCTGTGCCCTGGCCGCCCCGGCCCCTCCATTTTCACCCCGGCAGCAACTGCCCCCGGAGTCATGCGTGGTCCAGGGTTTGAGTTCCCCTCCCGGCATCAGCACGAAATTCCCATGGAATGAGCAGTAACCGTGCTCCGACCCGGGCGGCCGAAAATGCTCGGTTTTTATCGTCCCGTCCGTCTGCTTCTCGATTTCGGTTATGATCTCGGGAATGGTAATCCGGCATTGGTCATGGGAAAGACCGTCATACCTGCCGAAATAACTCACCGGCTGGAAGTGCACTCCCCGAACCATTGGCATCCGAGTCTTGGCGAATTCGATGATTGCGCCGATCTGGTGGATATTGACACCTGGCACCAAAGTCGGCACCAGGACCACCCCCAGGTCGTATTCCATGCAATGCCGGACGGCGCGTTCCTTTTCCCGGAAAAGCGGCCGGCCTCGCAATTTCTTGTAGATTTCGTCATCTATACCGTCAAACTGCAGGAACACGCACGACAAGCCTGCCTCTTTGAGCCGCCTGACGTAGTCCGGCTCCCTGGCCAGGCGCAGCCCGTTGGTGTTGACCTGGATAAAGTCGAACCCCATGGAGCGCCCGAGAGATATAATCTTAGGCAGGTCTTCGCGGACCGTCGGCTCCCCTCCCGAAAGCTGTATATTGTAAGGGCCTCCAGCTGCCAGGAGTGTCTGGTACATCCCCTGAATCCTTCGCAAATCCGGGTCGTTGTCGCCTGCACCGCCGGAATCGGCAAAACAAACGTTGCACTTCAGATCGCACCGCTGGGTCACCTCGATCAGAGTGCAACAGGTCTGCTGGCGATGTTCAGGGCAAAGGCCACAGTCCCAGGGACAGCCCCGTTTTACCGCGGTCAGCGGGGCCTCGGGGTAAGAGGGAAGCTTCGGCCTGCTCCAGGAAGCCTGCGAAGGCTCTCCCCGCCAGATCACGGCTTCGAAGGCGCCATGTTCGGGGCACATTTTCTTGAGCACGACCTGGTTGCCTTCGGCAACCCTGCGGGCCGGTATGCGAGCAAAACATTCGGGGCAAATGCTCTCCGTTTCGGAAAGCACGATCTCACCTGACATTATTCTCCTCCGGAAAGGTCAAAGCCGTATTCGCTCAGCAGGGCTTTCACTTTCTCGTAGCATCCCATCACTATATTTGGACACCTGGCCGTTCGGTTCCTGGGATCATCCCCCAGGATGACTTCGCAATGAATCCCCCCATACAGCGTACCATATTCTTCGGAAAACCAATCCACCAACTCGGCGACCATCAGCTTCAGCTTTTCGTCCTCCTCCTCCTCAGGGGTCCCCCTACCGGCGTAAAGACCCAGCAAACAGGCCCCACCCGAAAGAGCGCCGCACACATCCCCTGTGAAACCCAACCCTCCCGCCAGGCCGGACATGGCTCGAACCAGATCCGGGTCGCTTTTACCCTGAGCCTCCAGGCCCATAATGAGCAAGATCTGGCTGCAATAAAATCCCTGCACGGCGAGTTCGACCATTCGAACAGTGTCGTTTGTCACGAGTATGACTCCTCATTCTGTTTGCAGTTCATGATTCTATTTACAGTTCACGCACACATGTCGCTTATAGGCTTCTCTGCGACAGCCAGAAAATATCCAAACTTGGCATGGGAGACCGCCTGCTCGACTCTCGACCCGTCCACCGGATCGGCGCCCGCGAGCGAACACCAGAATGCCTGTGCCGATCCTTGCGAAAAGATGAGTTGCGCGGCAAAATATTTTAGCGCCGGAGAATGATCCTCCCACGTACTCACGATAAACCCGCAGTTCCCCAGTTTACCCATGAGTTCATCGTATGACAGCGCCCCGGTGAGGCAGGAGTGCCCGGACAGTGCCCGAAGCTCCGTGATAGCTCTTGCATTCCGTACATAAACATCGCTTAAAATCAGCTTCCCACCCGGCTTTAGGACCCGCCGGCATTCCCGTAGGGCCGCATCCGGGTCCCTGGTGAGCGATAAGCTGCATTCCGCGAAGACGCCGTCCCATTCGCCGTCGAAGAATGGCAAGCCCTCTGCCGCTGCTCGAACCAGCGGTAAAAGAGGGTTTCTTGCGCGTCCGTGCGCGAGCATCGGAAGCGAGGGATCTACCCCCGCAGCGAGGAACCCATGCTGCCCTGTCAGGTATTCCACCGTAGCCCCCGTCCCGCACCCCACATCGAGTAGCCGGGCGCAGGGAGGAAAGGCGCACAGTGAAAGCGCCCGCCCCGTAAGCGCCACCCCACCTGGACGGATGACGCTGTCCTTGGCCCCGCCCGCGGCAATTCGCTCGTAAAAATTGTACGCGCCGGCCTCAGCGCAACTATTTGTCTTCAAGCGTCTTCTCGACATCCGCCATCTTGCCGAGCGCAAGGTCTTCCTGGACATACACCTGGCCGCATCCGGGGCACCTGGGCAGGTCCACGGGAAACGCATTCCCCAGGTAGGAGATGGTGACCTTTCCTTTCTCGAGCGGCAGGTTGCATTTCAAACAAAACAAACCCTTTTCACTGGCGCTATCTACCTGCTGGGTCACGGCTTCGACTCCTCGATGATTTCCATACGGTGGCTGTAGGCGTTATGAACGACGTACTCATCCCCGGAAGAGGAGTATTCCACCCAGTAGGTGACGCTCACCGGTTTATAGTGGGCTATGAAATGATCGGTATCCTGCTTGAGGAGCCTGCTCCCGGTTTTTTCCGCGGCTTCGATCACCCGCTGCACGTCCTCCACGAGGATCAATCGTTCCTCCATGCGTTTCTGCACCTCATCGGAAATCTTCAACCGCATGGTTTCGCTCCCTTGCGCCTCAACCGAGGTCTCGCCCCACAAATCCTTTAGCATCTGGTTTTTCAACCGAACCCGGTTTTCATGCCGCTGCGAATAGACGGGACCTTTGCGAAGGGCCGCTTCGTCCCTGGGGGTTTGAAAGATGAGGTCCAAAAGATGGAGGGTGCGCTTGCCGCTGAAGGCAAAATAATCACGGCACATCGCGCAATAGGCCACGTAATCTCGCGGGCTCTCTTCGATGCGCCGGCGCATGACGCCCTTTGCAAGCTCCGGGTTGGCGAAAAACATGAGTCCGCCGTAGCCGCAACATTCCGTTTTGTCGCGGCTCAAGGGCAATTCCTCGATATCGTAGCCGAGGCGGCCCAAGATGTTTCGCACGCTCTCCTGGATGGCGCTCTCATGCCGGGAGGTGCATGCGTCGTGGACGGCGACGACTTCGCGTTTGTCCACCTTTACGCTTTCGGGAAGTCCCAGGCTGTCCAGCATTTCCCAAAGCGAAGTGATCGGGACATCCGTAAAATGGGTCTTAAAGATCTCGTAGCAGGTCGAACAGGCGAGAATCAGGTGCGGACTCCCCAGTTCCCGCCACTGGGCCAGGAAATCCTCCCTGATGGACTGGAAAAGCTCCGTTTGGCCCGACCAGTCCGCCGGGGCACCGCAGCACCGGGACATGAAGGCGACTCCGCCGGAGAGCTTTTGAGTGAGCAGCGTGTAGGCGCTCTTCACATGCTCGGGGGCCGAGGCAACGAGCTGACACCCCGGGAAAAAGAGGAAACGGCTTTGATCCGTTCCCGGCTGCGAGCGTGCGAAAGCGCATTTTTCACTGTTACTGAAACTCATGTCCCGCAAGGGGAATTCGTGGGCCGACGGCGGCATGTGACCCTGACCTACCATCATTTCGCGGGCCGCCTTGCAGACCAGCCCCATGTGAAGGTCGTCGGGGCAGACCTCTTTGCAGAGCCCGCAAAGGCTGCACGAGTTGATGAGCTTGTTCGCCGAATGAAACCCCATGACGATGGAAAGATTATTGTAGATCTGTCGCAGGTACTTTTTGGGGTAAGCGCGAAAACTGTTGAGATATTCACAGACCTTGACGCATTCGAGGCACTCGCACTGTATGCACCTTGAAGCCTCCCGGGAAGCTTCCGCCTCGGAATAACCTTCCAGCAGACTGGCCGGCTGCGTGGCCGCAAGCGGTTCGACACCCTCCGTACTCGTGAAGAGGCGGGTCACAAAAGAGCCTTCGCCGATGCGCGAGGCCGTAAGGGAGACCTTTTGCAAAAACCGGTCGATGGAGATGGCTGCAATCCGTCCATCTGAAATCGATTGAATCGGCGAACCCTGCCCCCCGGTCCGGCGCAGACCGCCTCCGGCAAAAACGCCTTCGCGGCTCGCGGCAAGAGTTACCGAATCGACCGTTATCCGGCTTCCGGCGTCTGTCGAAAGGCCGAAAGCATCCGAAGTCCCCTCGCCTGTGGCAACGTAGACGGCGTCAAAATCCCCGCAAAGGGACTCGAAGGAAATATCTTTGCCCACGGTGGTGTTTAACCGCACCTCGACGCCGATCTTCTCCAGGACTTCCAGGTCCCCTGCCATGATTTCCCTCGGCAGCTTCTCTTCGGGGATGCTCCACAAGCTGCCCCCCAGGTGCGGCCCCTTCTCGAAGACCACCACCCCGAAGCCCTTTTTCCCCAGGTCGAAAGCGGCGGTCAGGCCGCTCAATCCGCCTCCCAGGACCGCTATGCGCTTGTTCTTTTTGGGGAGCACGGCGATTTTTTCAGGAAGCCCGGCGGTGTAATCAAGACACGCCTTTTCGATGGCGACGACTTCCAGGGGTTCACCGGCCTCCCTGCGTTTGCACACCGACCGGCAGGGCTGATCGCAGACCCGGCTCACGATCCCGGGAAAAGGGACCGTTTTCTTGAAAACTTTTGCCGCTCCGGTAAAGTTTCCACGGGCCGATTCGGCCATCATGGTCCGAACGTCCACATGGACTGGGCAGGCAGCGGCGCAGTGCGGCGGCTGCTCCTGGGTGCATTGGCCTTCGAGCTTGATCAGTTCGTCTTTTTCCATAGGTTTCCGCTAAGCTT
>CAWGZP010000097.1:0-15559 GCA_963826655.1 uncultured delta proteobacterium | reverse complement strand
GGCATGGCATCCCGCATACGCCGATTCCGTTACCTCCGATGGCGGCAGCCATTCCGGCCACGCAAGTTCCATGAGAGTCGCCCGATGAGAGCGGCCCTCCGGTTTGTCCTGAAACGAGCCCTCTCGCATCGACACCGGCACTCAGGTCATTCCGCACGTTCAGGTCGGGATGATCCAGTTGGACGCCGTCATCGAGAATACCGATTACGATTCCTTTTCCGGTGTATCCCTTTTGCCAGGCCCCGAGGATGTTCGCGTCCAGCCCCGCATTCCTGATGGTGACTTCTTTGGTCGCATGACCGTTAGGTGCAATGCTGTCCGGATAATGAATACTGGCAGGAGCCTTGTTTTTGATATTCCATTGTCCGGGGTAAAGCGGTTTGCTCGAGTCATAGGAAAAATAGGGATCGTTGGGGAAAAAAGCTGACTCCGCGAAGGAAAAACCGGAAGCATCCACTCCATTCTTTGCCGGTTCGGAACTGAAAGAGCGGGTCGGTTCAATGGGCAAATCTTCACTCATACCCCGAGAAGCACCCACGGCCGTCAGGCAAAACACAATAAGGACTATCAACCCTCTTGCCGAAGGACGCATCCCGGATTTTCGCATGCTTCGCTTTCCTCAAGTACAGTTGGCCTGGCAGGCCGATTACAGGAACGTACACTTTCCATCGGCCTGCAATCGGTCTCTCACAATTGGACACATTTACTACCATCGGTAGAAGTACGCTCACGGCTTAAGATTTTTCGAGAAAATACGGGGCAAAAGGAAACTGGAGAACTTCAGGGGTCTTTTACGGGACTTCTATAAATTTAAAGGATTGAGGAATTCTGTTTTTACTCTTCACTCTTCACTGCTCACTCTTCACTGCTCACTGCTCACTCTTCACTGCTCCACGTATCACCGTCAGCGACCAGGGTGGCAACCGAAAGCTCGGAGCGCCCGCCGGCCATACGGTGTGTGCAGGGTGGCGGCTAAATGCTGGTCGGCCTTTCGCGCCATCCGCCCGCCAGCGGTACTGGGCGCCTGAGAACTGATATAGATCACAGGGGCCTTCAAGGGAAGTAGCCGTACCGGCTTTGGGACCGGCAAAGCGCAGCGCTACGGTCCGTGCCCGCACCGGGTCCTTGTTGACCAGCAGCACCGCCCATAAGCCGTCGGGACGCTGGACCGCGTAAGCGGTCAAAGATCGATTGCCTCCCGGTGCGTCGAGGTCGACCCGCACTGGATAGACCCGATGGGGTTGTGCCGGGTTCCCGGCCCATTGACGCGTCAGCATCGTGGCGCAGTGATAGGTTGCGGTGCGCGCCAGGATATGCCGTTGATCGTCGGATAGGAACATAGTGTTGTTGCCCCAGGCGCCGCGGCCCGGCCCTTTGTACAAGGGGGTGGGTTCGAGACCATACATATAGGCGGCGCCGGGCGTCCGGGCCACGGTCAGGAAGGTCCCGACCACGTCGGCATTGAAAAGTGCCCCAGCCAGGTCCACCTCGACCTCGGAAGAGAAGGCCGAGTAGCCATACTCGGTCATAAATATCGGCGTGCCGCCAGGCAATCCCTGCTCGTACAGGTTGGCCAGGTAATTGGTTAATAGCGCCGGCAACTGGCACAACAAGGGCGCCGGCGGACGGGAGACGTCATCGACCGGGTACCACTCGAAGGACAAGAAGCCTAGTTCCGAGGATCGCCTGCGCCCCTCCAGATACCCAAGCAACCGCTTCAGCCAGGGGTTGTCAGGAACCACCTCGGTTCCCGACCATGCCATCATCGATTCATCCCGCTGCGACTCTAGCGACGGTCCACCCGGGACAACCGCCGGGGACACCGCACGCAACGCGTCCGCAGCCTGCAGATATAGCGTGCCGTAGTCTTCCGGGGCAACGTACTGGCCATCGGGTTCCTCGCCCAACTCAATACCCCGCACCGGATAGCCGCGCCGGATCAGGTAGCGCATAAGTGCTGCGGCGTTGTCCGGGGTGTCATATAGCACCCCGACCGGGACCAACAGAGGCAATCCCTGAGTGATCCCGCTGGCGAACACCAGATCCAGGCCGGCCTGCTCGACCTCTGGGTCCAGATCGCAGGCTCGGTGCCATGGGTCGGTTGAAGAAACGAAAAACCGCGTCTGGCCGTCGCGGCTGGCTGAGTGGCGCACCACATCCCGAAACCGGCCGCCGGCGTCCTGAGTCCCGATAAACATTTCCCGCACCGCATAGCCAAGCGCATCCCGCGGGTCTTTCTCGCCCAGTGGGGCGGTTGCGGACGACTCTTGCATCAATACACGTAGAAAGCGCGTCGGGACAGGATCAGGCGCCAACCGGAGAATGACGTCACCGCCGCGGCCCTCGATCGATTCACCGCTTAAGAAAGCTTGCCAGCGGCCATCGGGATGGGCTTCCGGGTCGTCCGGGTCCTCGCCCTCCCAATACTCCACCCTATAGCGTACTGCATACGGTATTCCCCAAGCTATGCGGATAGCATTGACCGGAGTGCGCTTTCCGAGGTCGGCGATGATCCATTGTGGATGCCGGCTGTTCTCCTCCCCGGTATAGCGGTTGTCCAGATAGGGATTGCTTTTCCAGAAGGTATTCAAATCGCCGTCAGCTAGCCGCGAGTAGCCGTTGTCTTCCGCCTGGTCGATTGTGCTGCCGCGGCGTGGCAACCGGTAGCCATAAGATGCCAGGATCGGAGCGCCGGGCCGGTCGTCCGAGGTCCAGTAGCCACGGCGATGGTCGCTGTCGCTCCAATGGCCTTGCGGGTTCCAGTGCCAGGCCTCGATGGCCAGTTCCGTGCGAAGACGGTAGCTGATCGAGTGCAGGCCGGCGGAGCGCATGGCCCGAACCGTCGCCTCACGATAGATGGCGGCGCTGTCCCCCCGGGAGTGTCCATCTACCGCGGCGCCAAGAGCGGCGCCGGGAGTGAACGTGTTGACGGGACCGGCTGTAAGATCCACGGTCACGTTCACCGGTTCCATCGCCCCGTACCCCAACACCGGGCTTCCGCCCGCAATAGCGGCGGCCAGCAGCATGCCGGCCATATGGCGGAGGTAGTAATTCCCTGGTATCTCCCGGCCGAAAATATCCTCGAGAAAATAGACCGAGTGGACATAAATCGCAGAACCCGTCCCAATGACGATTCCGACCCCGAAGTAAGACACGACCGAAAGGGGTGCCAACAGATGGGAAAGGAGGATCTTAAGCTCCGGAATTAAGAATGCAGGGCACACGCCGAAGAAAACCCAGCCCATGCAGATTGCTATTGCCGTGCGGATTGCAACGGGGACCTTGGTCTTGACGCTGACCTCACGGAGCATCATCTTCATGGCGAAAAGCAGTCCCCTGATCGGTTTAGTAAAAAAAGCTATCAGGGCACCAAAAAGCCACTGCGCCCAACCCGCCGATACTCCGACCAATACCACAATAAGTGCCGGCGGCAAAGAACTCAGGGGGTTGCGTTTCCTCGTTTTCTTCAAGGATCGTGTAAATGAAACAGTATCTCACGTCCCCCCGGGACACCCTGAAACCATGAAAAGATTCGTAGGGTGGGTGGAGACCCGTAGGATGGGTGGAGCGGTAGCGCAACCCATCAAATCTTTTCGTAACAGCTCTTCACGTCCCCTCGGGACACCCTGAAACCATGAAAAGACGTGGCAATCACCCCCCTTTTGTAAAGGGGGGCCGGGGGGATTTTCACCTCTCGAGAAACTTTTCGAGACAGACAAGCTACAGTCTTTTGGACTCTTCCCATCCTCCACCCAGCGCCTTGTAGAGGGCGATCAGATCCTGGCTAACTGCCTGGTCGCTCTGCACGAGGTTATCCTGGGCCTGGTACAGCGAGCGTTCGGCGTCGAGCACGTCGATGAAGTTAGTCAGGCCGTTGACATAGCGTTGACTCGATATCTGAAGCGAATTCCGGCTTCTCTTTACCGCCTCCTCGAGCGAAACGTCACGTGTTTGTTCTTTAGCGTAGGCGACCAGCGCGTTTTCGACATCCTCAAAACTCGTCAACACAGTCTTTTCATAACTGGCCAGCGCCTGTTCCTGCTTGGCGTCTTTGACGCGGATGTTGGCGCGAATTCGACCGGCGTCGAAGATTCGCCATTGCACGGTTGGACCGGCCGACCAGAACCGGCTGCCGGCCGTGAACCAGTCGCTGGCGCTGATGCCCTGAAGTCCGGCATCTCCCGTCAGCGAGAACTTCGGAAACAAGTCCGCCGTGGCGACGCCGATCTGCGCGGTCGCGGCGGCTAATTGGCGCTCGGCGCCCCGAATGTCCGGTCGGCGGCGAAGCAGATCCGACGGCAGCCCAACCGGCACCTTCGGAGGTGCAGCCGGGATTGGCGCTACCGTAGCCAATTCCGCCAGCAGCGCTCCCGGCTGTTGTCCCAGGAGCACACCGAGGCGATGAATCGACGCTTGAAGCCCATTTTCCAGACTTGGGACTTGAGCTTCAGTCTGGGCCAAAACGGTGGAGGCTTGCTCGCCATCCAGATTGCTGGTGAGGCCGTGTTCGAATCGGTCGCGGGCCAGTGCAACAGCGTCCTTCTGGGCTTTGATATTCTCCAGCGCGATCGCCAACCGACGTTGGAAGCTGCGCGCTTCTACGTAATTCCGAGCAACTTCCGAAACCAGGGTCACCTGTACATCCTGCCGATCATACACGGCCGCGTCGAAACCCGCATCCGCGGCCTCGACAGCGCGCCGCGTGCCGCCAAACACATCCAACTCCCACGAAGCATCAAATCCCGTCTGGTAAACGTTGTTTTCAAGGGGAACGCTCGGCGGCAAAAGTGATCCGAGCAACGGTTGATTTGCGCTCGTCCTCTCACGGGAGTAGGAGCCGGATGCGTCGACGCTTGGCCAAAATCCTGCGTACACGACGCCGCACTGCGCTCGGGCTTCACGCACCCGCGCTTCGGCGATTCGCAAATCCGGATTGGAACTTACGGCCCGCTCGACCAGCGAGTCGAGTTCCGGATCGTTGAAATTCTTCCACCAGGTAGCGATGGAAGGGGAATTGTTCGTCTCACCGCCCGCCGGCGTTTCGCTCCATTGAGCCGGCGGGTTCGATTCCGGAAGGTGATAGTTAGGTCCAACCGTGCAACCGGCAACTGATCCGGCCGCCAGCAAAACGAGAAATGTGTGAAGGGCTTTCATGAAAAATCCTCTTTGACGCGAGCTTTTCATCAGTGGGTCACCGCTGCCTGCTCGCTGTTTTTTACACGACGAAGCATCAGTACCAGACCGATCACGATTATGCAGACGATGGTCATGATTCTGAAGACGTCCAGATAAGAAAGCATTGCCGCCTGAACCTGCACGGTGTCGTAGAAGCCAACGATATTCTTCTGGGTAAACCCGCCCATCGCATGCATGTGGTTCACGAACGGCCGATAGAAACGCGTGGCGGAAACGGCGATATCCGCTTGATGTACTTGGGTGCGGCGAGTCAGCAACGTAGTCGCCACGGCGATGCCGATACCACCGCCAAGGTTTCGCATCAGGTTCATCATCGCGCTGGCGTTGTTGGACTTTCCCGCCGGAAGATTGCTGTAGGCGATGGTGTTCAGCGGGATAAAGAACAGCGGCAACCCGACACACTGGATGACCCGCGCCCATGCCAGATGTTCAAATGATACCTGCGTTTCGAAGCCGGAAAGATGGTAGAGCGAGGCGGTCAGAATCATTAGCCCGACGGCCATCATATACTTGGGTTGCACCCGCCGTACCAACTGCCCGGCGAGCGGGAACATCAGTATCAGGACAAGCCCGCCCGGCATCAGGGACATTCCGGCATAAGTGGCGTTGTACCCGAGCAACTGCTGCGCGAATAGTGGAATCAATACGGTCGTGGAATTCAGGATGAACCCGACGACGAGCATAAGGACCATGGATGTTGCCAGATTGGCATTGGCCAGGAGAGGGATGTCGACGATTGGATTTTTTACGACCATCGTCTCCCAGACAATCAATCCGACAAAGCCGATCAACATCAGGCCCATAAAGACACAAATGAAGGTTGAGCCAAACCAGTCCTCTTCCTGTCCCTTGTCCAGCACGACCTGGAGACAGCCGAAGGCCAGGACCGTCAGGGCGAAGCCCATGTAATCGACACGAATGCCGCTCGCCCGTTCGCGCTTGGTGGCTTCGACCGCGGACGGCGGGTCCTGGATCAAACGGCCGGTGAGGTACAGCGACACCAGTCCCACGGGAACGTTCATGAAGAAGATCCATCTCCAGGAATAATTGTCGGTGATCCAGCCGCCCAGGGTCGGTCCGAGCGCCGGCGCCAGGACGACGGACATTCCGTAGATCGCGAACGCCATCCCGAAGTATCTTCCGGGGAAAGTGTCGGCGAGCATCGCCTGTTCACTGGGAGCCAGACCACCGCCTCCGGCTCCTTGAAGTATGCGGAATAGCAGCAGCATGCCGAGTGAGGTCGCCATGCCGCATAGAAAGCTGCTCACGGTGAAGATCACCACGCACATCATGTAGAAGCGTTTGCGGCCAAGCACGGACGACAGCCATCCGCTGATGGGGATGATAATCGCATTGGCCACGAGATAGCTGGTCAGCACCCAGGTGGCCTCGTTCTCACCTGCGCCAAGGTTGCCGGCGATGTGCCCGAGCGCCACATTGGCGATGCTCGTATCGAGCACCTCCATGAATGTCGCAATCGACACGACCACCGCAACCAACCACGGATTTACGCCCGGTTTGGCGGCACTGTTAGGAGTTCGTGGGAAAGCCATTGTCATGTCGCCTTTCTGAAAAAGGCGTTTCCCCGGATGAATGTGTAAAACTTATCCCAACACCCGGCGCAGTGCACGCGCACCTTCGGCTCGACCGACATTCCGGGCGACAGAAGATGCGCCGGGTCGCCATTGGCGCCGGCGTCGAGAATGATCTTCACCGGCAGGCGCTGCACGACCTTCACGAAGTTGCCTGTTGCGTTCTGGACCGGGATGATGCTGAACCGCGAACCTGTACCGGATTGGATCGAATCCACTTTGCCGTGAAGCTCCATATCCGGGTAGGCGTCAACGGTGAGCGTCACGGGCTGATCGGCCTGCATGTAGTTCAGCTGGGTTTCCTTGAAGTTGGCGGTGACCCAGACATTCGTGGGAACGATTTGAAACAGCGGGCCCGCCGGAGTGACGTAGGCGCCGGGGTCCACAGCTTTACTGGTAATGCGGCCGTCCGCGGCTGCAATAATTCGGCAGTATCCCAGGTTTAATTCCGCCCGGCTCGTGTCGGCCTGCGCTTTCCTGTAGTCGCCGTCCGCGGCGATGACGTTCGCCTTAGCCGATATCACCTGCGATTGCGCCGCCTGAAGCTGGGCTTTTGCCTGTGCGACGCTCGCGGCCGCCGTCTTCCGGTTAGCCGTTGCGGTGTCCACGTCCTGCTGCGAGCGAGCCTGTGTGGAGAGCCCCTGGTAACGCCTCAAAGCGTGATCCGCGTTTTCGAGCATCGCCCGGGCGGAATCAACTCCCGCTCTGGCCTGAACAACCGTGCTCTCGGCGGTATCAACACCCGCACGGGCCTGCTCTAACTTGCCCTTCGTCGATGCCTCCGCGCCGCGCGCCTGGTTGAGCGCAACCTGGTAGTCGGTCGGGTCTAATTCCACCAGGAGATCGCCCTTGTGAACATACTGGTTGTCGTCGATATGAATCGCAGCTACCAGGGCCGGCACCTGCGGGCTGATCGAAATCACATGCCCGTCGATGTACGCATCGTCGGTGGACTCGTAGGGCTCTATGTCCCGAAAGTAATACGCTCCGCCCGTAATGCCGATGAGAAGCGCGACGGCGGCAACGATGATTTGGAACAGGCGTTTGCGCCGGCGCGGTGTCTTCACGGCTGCTGCATCGTCGCTGCCCGGTTGTTCCTTCGTTCGAACTTCTTGCTCTGTGGATGGTGCAATGGCTTGATCTGAAATCGGAAGCCTGTCCGTCTCGCCGTTACTGCTTCCGGGTGTTTCGCTATTCATGACTGTCTCCCACAAAAATCCATTTGGTAAGCCACTGAAAAATTGACTGCCACACTTACAACTGCCCGGTTAACTTTTAAAAGCATCTGTCCTGCTGGGAATGAACATTCATTCCCCAGCTCCAATAACGAAAGCCCCGCCTTCCTCCTTAGCCACCCTACCGCTTTATTCCGTCCCAGCATGCCTCGACAATCCGGGCGATCAGGGTTTCGTCCAGAAATACGAAACCGAGAATCTGGTCCCTTACCACTGACAGGAGCGGACCGAACGCCAGGGCGAAAAGTCCGGAAAGGGGAGATCCTTCATAACCTGCTGGGAAACTCCATCCTCGAAAAGCTCGCGGTACACATCCCGGTCTCCCTTCTCGCCCAGGAGCTTACCTCTGCGGACCGCCACGCCGTAAGGGGAGTTGTGAAATTGCTCGAGGTAGCGGAAATCGAGGGGATTCTCGATGAAGTATCGCACGAGCGCCTTTCCAAGATGGAGAAAACGCTCTCTGATCGGCCTCTCCCATCCGTATCCCTCCATTACGACAGGATAGATCCGGTCTTCGAGTTCCCGGTAAAGCTCGGCAATCAGCATGTCCTTGTTCTCGAAATAGCGATAGATTGTACCGGCGCCGACCCCCGCCCGCTCTGCGATCATCGCCATGGGGGCACCGTGGAAACCATGCTCGGCAATGAGTTCGAGTGCGGCGCGAACGATTTCTTCACGCTTGTCTGGCTTATTCACGAAGCATAGCCTCCTTCTAGAATGAACATTCACTCCTTTCTAGTTTGCTTGGATTTCTTTGTCAATTTATTTTCCGTTTTTGAATTGGAGACCGCAAAAGGGCAAGCTCGAACTGGGGCGAAACGGCGGCTAATGACCAGTGCCCGCCGTCTATTGAAAAAGGTGTCTGTGAAAATCCATCCGGCCTAGCTGGCCGCCAACTTAACGATGTCCTTTACTTCCAGGATTTGTTCGGGATAGCCCTTGCTTACAGCATTGATCATTGCCAGCCCCACTTCCTGCAAAGTGCAAAAGCCCGCGGGGTAAAGCGCCCTGCCTATGGGATAGAGCCAGGCAAAAAACTTGTAATAACTCTTTACATTTTTCTGCCCCGGCGTAGCCTTCATAAAGGCGGGGCGGAACATGTAGGCCTGTTTGAAAAGCCGCATTAAGGCATTTTCAGTAGCGCCTTTTATGCGCGCCCAGGCAACTCGTCCCTGTTCGCTACTGTCGGTACCCGCACCCGTTACGTAGCAAAAGGTCATCTCCGGATTCACTTCTGCTAATCGCCGCGCCACGCTTAGTGTGAGGTCGTAGGTAATGTGCTTATATTCCTCTTTGCTCATGCCGACGGACGATACACCCAAACAAAAAAAACAAGCGTTGAATCCAATCAATTGCTGCTCTATGGGCGCCAGATCGAAAAAATCAATATGAATAAGTTCACGCAGTTTAGGGTGTGACATTCCTCCCGGCTTTCGATTGATGACCAAAACCTGTTCTACATCGGGATGGTTCAGACACTCGAGAAGGACACCTTCCCCGACCATGCCCGTTGCCCCGGTTATGATTGTTTTAATTTTCATGTATTTTTAGCCAAACCCTATAAATGGTATCGCTCTCAGACCCTGTCCGTGACAAATCGTCCGAGGAACAGCCGGTGATTTTTTACGCTATCGGACCATCACGATAACCATGCGAAAGTGCGCTTTGTTGCTCAGCGGGATATTTTCGGAAATGATCCGCACAAGTTTAGGTGGCTATGATCAATATTAGAATCGTATCGAATGGTGTCAATCGTCGCGGGAAACCTCGTGCTTGAGAAGGTCTCCTAAGAGCGTACAATGAAAAGGTTGGCTTGGGAAGCTTTTGCCCTGTCACAAGGCAAGTCAAAGGATACCACTATATAAAACGGGTGAGGAGGAAACCGTCCCCCCTCACCCTTATGAGTAAGATCATCAAAACGTTCTGTTTGGACAAACGCCCAAGCAGGATTTTCTGAAACCGGACCGCTTATTTCAATTGTGCAATCAAGGAAGCACAGTCAGTCGCATAAAGCAGTCTGAAGAGGACCACTTGCGTTTTAAAACCGTCCTCTACGCTCACGTCCTGTTTATACTGAAGCAGTGCCTGGAAGCCCGGGGCGAAGCTGTACGCGATGGTGCCGCCGACGGTGCTGGTCGAAAGGGCGGAATCTGGTACGTCTACCCCATTGAACGAGTCTTTCCCTCCATTTTGAAAGTAATAGTCGCCGGAGATCAAGAAATTTTTGGTGACATCGTAGCTCAGGTGGCTTTCCAGCTCAAAAATAGAGTCCGTCGACTTTGTATCGCGCAGACCCGTGTACAGGGTTTATTGGTGGCATTGTCATTGTCGGTCTGCCAGACCCCGCCGGCCTTCGCTTCGAGGTAAGCATTATGGCCCGGCATTATACAAAAGCCTTTGACTATCCCCAGTTCGTCCTGAAATTTATAGCGGTTGCCCGAAAGGACATGTGACAGGGGTTCTGTTCTGTTGTATTCGCCCCCCGGCACCGTAAGAAACGGGGTGTTGCCTATCCATAACATGCGGTCCTTGTCGTGCACGAACCAGAAGGTTGCAAAAAAGATTGGGTCGCCGATTCCATTGCGGTCGTTTAAGCCTGTGTCATGGTCGCTGACAGCGCCAAATGGGATGATGAACTGGGGATCGATGATGAGAGGTCCCCATTCAACCCAGTAAACGGGCCTGAACAGGCCGACATTGGCTGAAAGATTCGCGGTACTGTCCTTCTGGTAACCCGTGTAGTGCGAATCGGATGTAATGTTCTCGTAGTACGTCAAAACGGCCAGGGTACCGGGAGGCGCTGGAATATAGTCCCGGTTGAGACTGAATACCACGTCTATTCCGTCCCCTGCGGCTAAAGCCATCGAAGGCATCAGCAAGGCCACACATACGATCAATCCCCAAACGAACCTTTTCATCTTCTCTCCCCCTCATTGTTGTAATCCCGGATCATGCATCAAGCTGTATCCCATGTATGTAAACGGCGTTTTCGGGTCGTTCTCCCCAATAGACTTCTGAAACAACCCTAAAGCCGACAAAACACAATTTCGCAATCGAAGATGCAGGTAAGAGATCAATAAGGTGAGACAACTCCCCCACTACTGCCTGTAATCCAAAACTACTCTCAATGCAAGCTTTTTATACAGTAAAATCACCATAGACTTTTACAGATAATTGCCGAGTTTTTCAAAGGCAATGGTTCCAATGGGATGGTATATAATAGCAGTCTGGGTAGAGGCCAAGCAGGATGTCAAAAAGAGGGGCCCCTCTAATTAGGGTTCTTGCAGAATATTCACGAATTATTCTCTTGTGATATCCAGTCTCTAAACAAATCCAAATTGCATGCTCACTCTTTCGTAATTTTCGATTTATGGAGTCATTACATTGCAATATCTTGTTTTACAAGAATTATATAATTGTTTTAAAGCACATTATACGGCCCTAACGGCCAGCTTTCTTATGAGGACCAAATTATAAGCCGCGCCTACAAATATAAAATCCATTTGACCTTTCTCAATCCCCGATGCCGACTCTTGCGCAGACATCACACTGTCTTGAGCCATCCAAAAATATCCTCTATTCTCTTGTGCTTGCGCATGCTCACGGCGCAGCTCTCATGACGGGCCGTGCGGCCATCAATGGCTAAACCGTTGAGGTTTTCCATTGGTATATGCCCGTGTATGAGAACCTGGCTTCTTTGCCTTTCCCCTTCCTGGCCGATTTGGCCGCGGGATCCGGTCGCACTTTTTGGAGAAACTCGATGGCTCCCGGACGGATTCCTGCAAGTCAAGCCCGACAAACCAGCAAGAGAGAAGATCGAATCGAAGAAGTGAATGATCGCGGGCGACCATGATGATGCTCAAGTTGACGACTAATATACGATGGCTGGGAGGCCCCACCCCAATGCGTCATCAAAGCTCGTGGCAATTGACACGAAACAAAGGCGGTTTTAAGTTGGTTTGGTAGATTGTTTGATGGAATCTCAATAGAATGCTACACATCGGAGAAGAGGTCTCCGCTTTATGGAGTTAAAAATGAGCAAAAAACTGATTCTTGGATTGGCGTTGGCGTCCGTGCTGGTTGGTAGCCCATTTACTGGGGCGAAGGCCGCTGACTTCAACGATCGGTGCTGGGCTGCTCTTGGATATTGTCCAGCCTATCAGCAAAGAGATATGGACAGGCAGAATGCAATCTGCCAGGGCGCAAACAATTATATTCCGAGTTCGTCCGGCTACTGAGCGGTTGCAATATGAGCACGCAGGGATTGGGATGCCGCGGCCTGAGAGAGAAAAGGGTTGCGCTGCATCCCTCTCCCGTCTCGCAAACGAGGTCCCCCCCAATGCCCGGGACCAAACCCCGGTTTCACATTCCCGGCAAATTTCCAGGACCCTATTGTGTCAATACAACCTGCATGGTAGTCGTATCGGAACGCCCATGATCATCGACCGCGCGCACGTGGTATTGCCCGGGCTGCGGATGCCACGAGAAGGGTTCGTTAGGCTTCGAATTTCCGAGATATTGATTGTTGATAAACCAATAGAGTGTGTGCACCTCTCCATCCGCATTGGCATTAAAGACAACGGCTTCGCTCGTGTCATTGATATGTGCGTGATACTCCACACTTGGCTGTGGTGAGGTTATGATGGGTCTTTGCCCGCTACCTTCTCCCTGCGGCGCACCGGCTTCTAAACAATCTTTCTCCCAGGGCGGCAAGGGGTCTTTTTGGATACCGGCTTTTTGCAGCGTCTGCTGCAAATCACTCGGCCAAACTTCGAAGATACGATATGCCGTAACGCCGGATTGAAAATGGCAGGCTCGTTCTCCTGTGTGCAGATTAACGAGAATTTTTCGATAAACATCATGATTGTGAATGGGCGATACGCCTGGAATAAACCAGGTGCTGTCATGGGCCGGGCAGTTCTCGGACGATAAATCCCCTGTCGTTGCACAAACGTCGATTTTGCGCAGATTCAAATGCCGGCGCTTCGCTTTTTGAGCAATCGATTCATGGTTCGGCTCTTTTCCATTGACGGCGTCAACCATGGAAGAAAAGAGCGGTGCGGCAACACGGATGCCAACCAGCGACGGATTATTCCTGCCGTCGAAATTACCGATCCAAACAACCAGCACATAATGACCGAAAACGCCGGCCGTCCATGCATCGTGAAATCCATTGGATGTTCCGGTTTTCCGATAAACGATGTGATCATGCGTCAATGTATAAGCTCTTGGTTTTTCGGCGAGCATGTCCAGTGTAATAAAACTGGCCTCAGGGCTTAACAGCGATTTACCTTTAACGGGCTCAGGCTCCGTTAATTGAAAGACCAAAGGCCGCAGGACGCCATCATGCGCCAGCATGGCGTAAAGCTCGGCCAGTTCGCGTCCGGTGACCTCTGCCCCGCCCAGGACCAGCGACAATCCATAATCGGCTTTATCTCGCAATCCGGCGATCCCGGCCATTTTTAGAAAGTCGTAAAAATCCGGCGCGTGAAGTTGCAAGGCGAGTTTGATAGCCGGGATATTACGGCTCAAACGCAAAGCATCACGCGCGGAAATGGGGCCGCGAAAATCCCTGTCAAAATTATCGGGGGCGTAGCTGCCGAAGTTAACGGGAACATCGCATAAAATGCTGAGCGGATGAATCAGGCCCTGATCGAGCGCCAGCGCATAAATGAAGGGTTTCAACGTCGATCCGGGCGAACGTTTCGCCTTTGTTCCGTCAACCTGCCCATTGATTGAACGATTCATGAAATCAGCCGAACCGACACTCGCGACGACATTCATGGTTTGCGTGTCCACCAGCAGAGCGCTGGCGTTACTGATACCGCTTTCGCGGTGATCATCGACGTATTTGCGCAGAATTCCGGTCAATAATTTCTGTGTCTCCAGATCGACAGAGGCGGTTATTTGCCCCCGGTTCCTGTATTTTGAGAGCAACTCCTGCGTGAGTTGAGGTAGTTCAAAAGGCAGATCGGCGATGCCATAGTAAGCGAGTGGCAAGGCAAAGAAAGGTTTTTGAACGCTATCGGCAGGATGAGTTTCGATCCAGCGGTTAAATAACTGGTTGCGCGCCTCGATCAACAACGGCTGAGCGGGATTATTGAGATCGGGCCTGCGGCGCGTCGGGCTTTGCGGGATGACCGCGAGCGTCGCAACTTCCGGCAAAGTAAGATTTTGGGGGCCCACGTGGAAATAGATGGTGCTAGCCGCCCCAACGCCCTCGATATTGAATCCATAGGATGCCAGGTTGAGGTAGGCCTCCAACAGTTCGTCTTTGCTGTAATGAGCTTCCAATTGCAGGGCGCGTGCGATTTGTAAAAGTTTGCCCTTCACACGGGAGCTTTTGATGCCATACGTCATACGCGCCAACTGCATAGAGATGGTGGAGGCCCCAATCTTGCGTCCGCCAAAGACGTAGGTATGCATAAAAGCCCGGATCAACGACACCGGATTGATGCCGATATGCGCGTAAAAATACTTGTCTTCGTGCAAAAGAACGGCTTCGCGGAATTGGGGGGAAATATCCTTCAGTGGGACAAACAGACGATATTTTTGATCGGCCGACAACGTGAGACGCAGCAATTGTCCATGCCGGTCAAAAACGGCGCGTGAGAAACTGATGTTGTCGAGAAGCGGCGGCTTGCAGGCCAGAAACGCCACAAACAGAACAGTTGAAACAACAACGCAAGCTGCCGGAAAAATGAGTATAAGACGGCGAAGTATCATCGACATAGGCCAGTACTACCGCACCGTGATCGTTCCGGCAACTCCACGGGCCTTGATCGTGCGTTCATACATGGATTCGACGTAGGCAGGCGGCGTTGTGAAAGTTCCTGCGTTTACCGCTTTAATTTTGTAATGGTAGACGACTTCACTCGAAGGCACGGCGCCGAAAGCAATCACACGATCTTCGCGCACATCGACCGCCTCCGGCGTCCATGTTTGCCCATTCGAAATTGGAGCTGTCATCCACAACATTGTCGTCTGCAACATTGTCGTCGGCGGATGTCTGAGACGCCGAGGCTTGAGATTGCTCCCCGTTTTCAGCTTGATCGTCACCCGTGTCATTGGAAGCCTCGTCCGAGGAAAGGGCCGCTGCCGGATGCCCGATGCTTTCCGGAACAGTTTCGAAACCCGAGGGCAAAAGGTCGACCAGGGCCATATTCGCGTAGCGTTTTGTTATCGTGCGCACGCATGGTCACGACGACATCGACGATATCGCCGATTTTGACCTCGTTCACCGGCTGATTATCGGCATCGAGATATTGCCGGTTAATTTCAAGCCCATCTTCGATGGGCTGCGTCGGGTCGAACACGATCGTATCCATCCGTGGCCAACTGATAGAATAGTCCATAGTTTCCGCCGCCTGAAAATTTGACTTCGCTTTGATCCAAAGCCAATTGCGCGCGTTTAATTTGCTCACCGGTCAGAGTCAGCGGTTTCCATGCGCCGGAGGAATCCTGCTGGCTGATCGCCAACTGGGCTACGCCTGCGTCATCGAGGCTTGGCCATAGGCGCAGAAGGCCATGATCGCA
>CAWGZP010000096.1:0-9550 GCA_963826655.1 uncultured delta proteobacterium | reverse complement strand
ACGGGTTGCCCGGAATTCAACTGGGCAAGTTGCTGCTGGGGCAGGGAGAAATCCACGAAAATCGGGCTAAGAGTCTGCAGAGTGACAATGGGATCACCTTCACGGAGCAGTTGCCCCAAGTTTACCTGGCGGATGCCCAGACGACCGCCGAAAGGGGCGCGAATGGTTTTCTTGTTGATGGTGGCGCGGATATTGTTGACCTGTGCCAGGGCCTGTTCATAAGTAGAGAGGGCCTTATCGTAATCGGACTGGGAGATGATATTTTCCGCCACCAGTTTTTGGGAACGCTCCAACTCGCTGTGAGCCTGTTTGGCCTGGGCAACGGCGCCCGGAAGCTGGGCCTCTTCCGATGAGGTGTCCTGTTGTACCAGCAGGTCGCCGTTTTTCACCTGGCCGCCCGCTTCAAAAGCGATCTTGACCACCTTGCCGGACAAATCGGCTGCCACGGTGACCCCCTGGACCGCCGTCAACGAACCGACCGCAGTCAGGTCGGATGTCCACGAATCAGCCTTTACCGGGACCGAAGTGACGGTCTCGGGCGGAGGCACGTACGATTTGCCCTGTTTGATCATCGCAGCGATCTGCAGCCATTTGACGCCCGCCAGGATGGCAATGACCACAACCAGGCCAAGTATGACAAAAATCATTCGTTTTTTCATAAGAGGGTATCTCCGTTTACCTGTTCATACCGCTTAACAGGGACCGTATCTTTAGCCCTTCGTGGGTTTATTTATTCTCTTTCTTCACCACTGCCTGATCGCGTTCCGACTCCTCCCGATTCCACCAGCCGCCGCCCAGCGACTGGAAGAGCGCCGCCGTATCGGCGAAACGGGCAGCCCGGGCCTGTGCCAGGTTGATCCGGGCCTGCTGGTCCTGACGTTGGGCATCGAGCAGGAGCAGGTAATTCCCCGTGCCGAGTTCGAATTGACGCTGCGTGAGTTCAAGAGAGCCTCGGGCAGCCCGTTCCGCCTCGACCTGCGCCGCGAGCCTGTCCGCATCCGCGTCCAGCGCCTCCAGGACATCGGCCACATTCTGGAACGCTTCCAGCAAGGTCTCGCGATACTGCGCCGCGGCCTCATCATAATCTGCAATGGCAGCCCTCCGTTTGGCGGCCAGTTCGCCACCCCGGAAAATAGGCTGCGCAAGGCCGGCGCCAAGACTCCAGACCGAGGCGTTGTTGCTGATCAGGTTGGCGAGCGTAGCCGCCTGGGACCCCAAACTCCCGGTCAGGGTGATCTGGGGATAGAGATTTGCGGTTGCAACGCCCACCTGGGCGCTGGCCGCGTGCAGCAGCGCTTCGGCCGCGCGAATATCGGGCCGCTGCCGCACCAGAGACGACGGCAGGCTAATCGGCAATTCCCGCGGCAGATTCAATTGATCGAGAGTGAATTCAGGAAGACGGGCCTCTCCGGGCAATGTTCCGACATACACCGCCAGTTGGTTGCGGGTCCGGGCCAACTCTTTTTCCAATGGCGGCAAATTGGCCCGGAACTGGGCCGCTTGCGCCTGCTGCGTCAGAACTTCGGAGCGTGAGACTCCACCCAGCTCGTTATGGCGTTCCACCAACTTCAATAATTTTTCAGACAAGACGATGATTTCCTCAGTGGCCTTGAGCTGCGACCGCAGGGAGGCCTCTTGCACCGCGGTGGTGACTATGTTGGCACTGAGAGTCAGGTAAGCGGCTTCCAACTGGTACCCCTGATAATCGACCTGAGATTGAAGCGCCTCGAGTTCCCGCCGGCCGCCTCCGAAAATGTCGAGGGTGTAGGAAACAGATACCGATGCGTTGAGAAGACCGTAGGTCATGGCAGGGGAATTTGGCTGGCCGTATTCCGCGCCCGAGGCCTTCTGGCGGGAAGCCGAAAGCGATGCATCTGCCTGCGGAAAATATTCCGTACCGCTCCGTGCGCGCAGATTTTCCCGGGCCCGGAGCAGGGTTGCCCGCGCAGCAGCCGGAGTCGGGCTGCCGGCAAGGGCCTGGCGGATGAGTTGATCAATGGCCGGATTATTAAACAACTGCCACCACTGGGCGGATATCTCCTTGCCCACAGCGAAATACTGAGATTCTCCGCCGGATACGGCCGCGGCCGCGGTCTCCCGAGGGAGTTCGGTTGCAGTATAGCCCGTCGCAGATGGCGCTCCCGGTCTTCGGAAATCGGGACCAACCGCACAGGCGCTCAAGGAAATGCCGATAACTGCTGTCAGCAGGCTGCGTTGCAAACAGTGAAATAATTTCCTCGCTTCTCTCTTCATCGGAAACCGCTTCCTTCGCTGTACTCGACGAACTTCACTGTTCGATCGCCCATGGAACACTTCTTTGGTCCCCCGATTGGATGCCGCGGATGAATACATCCGTCATGTTCTCCAGATTCCCCTCAAGTGGAGTATCCGGCGACAGTGACCAGATGAACATGGTGCCGAAAATCATCCGATGGAAATATTGAGCCACTATATCCGGTGCAATATCGGAACGGATTTCACCGCATTGTTGCCGACGGGCAATCAACTCTCCGATCATCCGGCTGTCGCAGCTAAGCCCCGCCGACATGCGATTTGTTATAGTTTCGTTCGAAAAAACCGCCGTCATTAGACTTTGGAATAATGCCGGTCTTTTGCGCTCTTCCTCGGTCATTTTCACTGCAAGCTCGAACATGAGCGTTGCCAGTGATGCTTTCGAGTTCATGCTGTCAGCCACAAACGTCCTGACCTTGCGCATCTGGAGTTCCCCGTATTCCAACAACAAGCTTTCCTTGTTTTCAAAATAATTGAAAAAAGTACCCTTACCTACGTCGGCCGTTTC
The DNA here is from genome assembly GCA_963826655.1 of uncultured delta proteobacterium. Taxonomy (GTDB): domain Bacteria; phylum Desulfobacterota; class Syntrophobacteria; order Syntrophobacterales; family Syntrophobacteraceae; genus SbD1. The sequence goes on along the minus strand of CAWGZP010000096.1, from coordinate 6,750 downwards.
GGTAATCGCCTCTATTGTTGTGGCATTGAATCCGCGCTCGGCAAATAGCTGAAGTGCAGCGCGAAAGATATTTTCACGGGTTTCCTCACTACGTTTTTCACGCCTGCCGACAGGCTTTCCTGACTCCCCGGGATCAATGCCGGCTTTATTGTCAATTTTGGGTTTCAAGATGCACCTCCTGTTTGTGACCAGTGGACAAATATGACCATAGGTCACCTATTCGCCGAGGTCAATAAAAAGCGGCGCAGGCTTCCTCCAAGTTTAGCTAAAGGATGGTGCGAATCGCATTAAACTGCGAGCCATCTCCTTGCGGCATGCCTGCCGAATTCGCAACTGCCGGTATTGGAGAGAGAGGCCGTTCCCTCTTCGGGGAGAGCGGAAAAGGCGTTGTATGACCGATCGGCCAGAATCTTTCGGCCGGCAAGAAATAGGATTCGAGGGCGGCGTGACGCTTCCGAACTCGGGTCGATTCTTGAAATTTGTGCACAGGAAGCGAGAAGCAACGGAGCGGGAATAAATGTACACTTAATTGAGTCTGTTCACGCGGCCCGACCCCAGTTGCAGCAGTTGCCTTGCATTGCGGTAAGGAGTGGGATTTTACTTCTGGGATCAAATTCAAAAGCCAATCCCAGTTTTGGGGATTGGCGCAGCGTGATCGTTAAACGACTATTTGGGGGAGGATAAGAATTCCAGCCCGTCGATCCGCTCAAAATGGCGCACATTGTTTGTTAGCAGAGTGAGATCGTGGAAAAGGCAGGTGGAAGCAATCAAAAGGTCAAAGTCGCCAATGAGGTTGCCTTGCTTTCTCAATTTTCCTCGTCCTGCGCCGAAAACAGGAGAAACAGGAAGAAAATTAGAAACAGTTCTTGCCTTGCGAAGCTACCGCGCATAGTGCATCTCCCCGGAAAATGATGGTCTCCCTCAACGAACGTGTAAGCTCGAACACTCAAATCGACCGCAGCGTCAAACATGTTCCAAACGGGGTTGGGTCAAGGTCCCTACATTTATAGGTAAAGGTCCGGGAATGTTGCTTCCCGAAGGCTTGGAGGCATCTTCCCGGTCTCAAAAAGGCGCTTTAAAGACCAAAATTAGGCAGGTTTTTGCATAAATGTCCAGTGCATTTAGTTTGTTCACGTGGCCCGATCCGGACATTTACGCGTTTAAAAAGCCGGTCTTCTAAATATCACTACTGTCCGGTAAATTTGGATGAGAGTCGGGAATGCGTAGGGTGGGCACAGTTTCATCGTGCCCACAGCCCTTCATGGCGAGAGGGTTGGCACGCTAAGCCCTTGCCCAACCAGTACAAATTGCATTAATGATTTCTATCCGGGCATTAAGCGCGATCTGGAATGCTGGGAACAGATCATTAATCCGAATTCAAATCAAAAATGAAGTCTTGTGAAAAAGAGTTAGCGAACTCAGGCATTTACAGCTAAGAATTCGAATTTCCCCGGACAGTAGTATCTAAATATCTATATCGAGGAGGTTGCGTCGCGTCTATGGTTGTGCGGCAATTGCAGTAGACCGCATTTTGGGGTTGATTGGTGTTGCGATATTCGACTAATGTTGCCAGAAACCAGTCGGAGTTCTCATATGAAAAAGTGGTGTGCATTACTGGCTTTCTGTCTAATGGTGTCTCCTGTATTTGCGGCTGATCTGCCTGCTTCAGAAAAGCCTGTGACCACCAACAGGGTTGAGGGACCCGTTACCGGGCAACTTCCCGATAAAGTAACGCTCACGATTCAAAATCCCGGCAACTATTCTCCCAGTGTGTCCGATAAGGCGTCCCTGTCTGTATCTTTTTGCACAGAGACAACAGTTATGGAAAATGCCTGGTTGCAGGGGAAGTATGTTCAGCAACCTCGCATTTACTGCCGGACACCGGATCGCAAATTACACCTTGCCGGACAGCGGCAATCGACCGGAATCCATATGACGCCTGAAGCCGAGGGCCTGTGGCGTTGGGACAGCGATTACAGCCTGATTTTCAAACCAAAAAAGTCGTGGCCTGCCGGACAGAACTACGATGTTCAGTTCGATCAGGCTATTTTTCCCGGCCAGGTTGTCCTCACCAACAATTCCTACAGGTTTGCAACGGAGCCGCTCCGGGTCCATGTGTCGGAAATGGAATTTTTTCAAGATCCTAATGACGTTGAGAAAAGAGGCGTCACAACCACCCTTAAATTCAACACCCCGGTCGAAGCGCAAGCAATTAAGGAACATTTGCAGTTCGTTCTTGAAGAACTGACTGACAATGCAAAGCCAACAGATAACAAGATTACCGCTAAGGCAGAAAACCTGTCTTTTGAGCTTCAATTGAATGAGGATGGCACACAGGCAACCGTGACCACACCGATTAAAACGCTGCAGGATAAGGAGCGCTTTCTGAAAGTGGTCGTGCAACCCGGGCTCATGGCTTTAGCGGGGGGACAACCGCTGGCGCAAGGAAAGTCCGGAGAACTCGAACAGCGGGTGCGAATTCCGAGCCGGTTTAATTACGCCTCGATCGAAAAGATCGAGATGCGTATGATTAAAAATGACCATTATGTGCCCGAACAGGTTTTGATTGTTCAAAGCAATGTACCTGTGACCAACGAGGGCCTGACCCAGCATCTGAAGATTTATCAACTGCCCGCGGACAAACAACCGCTTGGCAAGGATGAAAAGCCCCTCAAGAGTTATGCCTGGACGAGCGCGGCGGAAGTTAACGACGATTTGCTCACGAAAGCGCCCGCGCTTCAATTCACCGTCAGCCCAACCGCCGAGCCCTATTCTACACTGCACAGCATCAGGCTCGATACCGAGCCGGGACGATGGCTCTACGTCCGCGTTACCAAAGGACTGCCCGCCAGGGGCGATTATGTTTTGTCCGAAGATCATAACGATACGGTTGTGGCTCCGGCTTACAGCAAGGAAGTTCAAATACTGAGCAATGGCGCATTGCTCAGTTTGAGCGGGGACAAGAAAATATCTGTCTATTCGTTAGGTGCTCAGAAGCTGCGCTTCCAGGTCGAACGCGTCATGAACGACGATATCAGTCATCTGGTCAGCCAAACGCATGGCCGATTTGACAATCCGTCTTTCAGTAACGACGAGTTCTCGGCACAAAATATCACAGAGCGTTTCAGCGAAGACATGAATCTGCCTTCAGCCGACATGCGCAGCCCGCAATTCTCGGCCTTTGATTTTACGCCGTACCTGACGAAAAACCCCGGTAATAAGAAGTGGGCGTTTAAAGATGAACCGAAAGGCCGGGGGCTGTTCTTTCTAACCATCCAGGGCGTGAATAAAGATAATAAAGGCGGCGAAACCATAGTCTCCACCGATCATCGTTTTGTTTTGGTGTCGGATTTGGGGTTGGTGGTTAAAACCAGCGGTGACGGCTCACACGATGTCTTTGTGCAATCGGTTAAAACGGGCAAACCCGTGTCGGGAGCTGGAGTCGAAGTGCTCGGCCCGAATGGCTTGCCGGTTGCCACAGCGGCTACCGACAGGGAAGGCCATGCCGTTTTTCCCAGCCTTCAGGGCTTTATCAATGATAAACAGCCTGTAGCCTATGTCGTTCATGATGGCGACGATCTTGCCTTCATGTCCTATGAGGGGCGCGACCGCAAACTGGATTATTCGCGTTTCGATACCGAAGGCCTTCAGACATCTGAAGATGATTTGCGCGCCTACCTTTTTTCCGATCGCGGCATCTACCGTCCCGGTGAGGAAGGACATATCGGAGTCGTTGTCAAGCAACGGGATTGGGCCAAAAATCTTGCGGATGTTCCGTTGCAAGTGGAAGTGACGAATCCGCGTGGACAGGTAATTGATAAACCCATCGTCAAATTGAACGCAACCGGCTTTGCCGAATACCGGTTCGCCACTCAAGAAACGTCGCCGACCGGTCTTTATCACATTCGCTTATATATTAGCGCAGAGGGAAACAAAGGAGTTCAGTTGGGAAGCACTTCGGTGCGGGTCGAGGAATTTCTGCCCGATACACTGAAAATAGCTTCCGAATTTAACGGACCGCAACCAAAGGGATGGATGTCACCCGATGGTCTCAAGGCCACGGTCACGTTGCAGCATCTTTATGGGGCTCCGGCTGTCGATCATCGCATCATGGCCAGCCTGAATGTGATGCCGGGTAGTTTTAGCTTTAAGGAATTCCCGGATTACCAATTTTTCGATCCACTGAAGCCCGGGAAAAGTTTTGATCAACCAATTGGTGAAGCGCAAACCGATGACGCGGGAAAAGCTGCATTCGATCTCAATCTTGGACAGTTTGGAAGTGCCACATATCGCCTGACATTCCGTGCCGAAGGATTTGCACAAGATTCCGGGCGCAGCGTGCACACGGCCAATAGCGTTCTGGTATCGTCGCGTCCCTACGTAGTCGGGATAAAAACGGACGGGAATCCGGATTACATCAATAAGAACGAAAAACGCACGATGCAGTTGATCGCGGTCGACAGTAATCTCACGCCTGTCGAGGTCAAAAGCTTGAAGTTCAAGATTGCGCAAGTGGATTATATTTCTTCGCTGATTAAAGATGAGCGCGGGGCTTACGAATATCGTTCGGTGCCGAAGGAGTCCGTCATTGCTTCGGGCGAATTTGCTGTTAGTGCTAAAGGAACTGACTATACGCTCGACAGCGCAAAACCGGGCAGTTATGCGCTTATTCTGTTAGACGATCAAGGTGTGGTACTGCAGCGTATCGCCTATACTATCGTCGGTGAAGGCAATCTACTGGGACATTCTCGCAAAGATGCCGTGATCGGCGTGAAGCTGGACAAGAAAAAATATGAAGTTGCAGATACCATAACGATGAATATCGTTTCGCCCTATGCCGGCACCGGGCTTATTACGTTGGAAACGGACAAGGTCCTGGCCTTCAAATGGTTTATGACCTCAACTACCAGTTCCATACAATCGATCTCTATCCCCAAAGACTTCACCGGCAAGGGTTTTGTGAACGTGCAGTTTGTCCGTTCCGCGGATTCCAAGGCCATCTACACCACGCCGCTCGCCTGTGATATCGAGCCGTTTTTCGTCACCACGGACGCGATTGACAGTCAGATCAAATTGACGGCGCCTGAAAAAGTCAAGCCCGGCGATACGATAACCATCGGCTACAAAACAAAGACCCGGGGTAAAATAATTGTCTATGCCGTTGATGAAGGTATTCTTCAATACGCGCATTACCAAACGCCCGACCCATTGAGTTATTTAGTCAATCGTCGTGGTTTGCAGGTTGAAACATCGCAAACCCTTGATCTGCTGATGCCGGAATATTCGATCATGCAGACGATCTCGGCGACCGGTGGCGGTGGAGAGGATGCAGCGGGAGAGTTACCCGGCGGTAAGAACCTCAACCCTTTCAAGCGCAAAACTCTACCGCCGGCAGTTTTCTGGTCCGGCATCATCGATGCGGACGCAACGCCGCGCGAAGTTCATTATGCAATTCCGGACTATTTTAACGGTAATCTGCGAATCATGGCGGTGTCTGTTTCGGATCAAACGACAGGAAGCGCTGAAAGCAAATCCTTTGTGCAAGGCGACATTATCATGTCGCCAAACGTGCCCACTTTTGCCGCGCCGGGTGACGAATTCACCATAGGTCTGAGCGTTGCCAACAATATCGCCGGTTCTGGAAAAGACGCCAAAATCAAGCTCACGGTTGCGCCGTCCGAACATCTCGAGGTGATCGAGGGCAAGGAAAGCGACTTGGCGATAGCCGAAGGCAGCGAAATGAAAGCGCAGGTGCGAGTCAAAGCCAAAGACATTCCGGGTGGCGCTACCCTGACCTTTGTTGCTTCCGCCGGAAAAACGACAGCCAGGATTGAAGAGACTCTCAGTGTGCGCCCGCCCTTGCCAAGCATGACTGCATTGCTGAGCGGTTATGCCGGGGAGGGCGAAAAACAGGTTAAACAGGATCGCGATTTATATAAGGAATTTGCCGCCGCCGAGGCCACGGTATCCACATTGCCCACGAGCCTGATCCCCGGGCTTTCCCAATACCTGGAACGCTTTCCGTACGGCTGCTCCGAGCAGATAATCAGCAAAGCCTTCCCTGCTGTCGTGCTGTACGGACAAAAAGATTTAGGTGGTGAAGCCCGGATAGTCGAAGAAAGCGTCGCTCACACCATGAGCCGCCTGCGCGAACTGCAAAACCCAAAAGGCGGTTTTGGTTCCTGGGGGTACGGCGGCCAGGCGAGTGACTTTGTCAGCGTCTATGCGCTGCATTACATGGTCATGGCGAAGGAAAAACATTTACCGGTGCCGGATGAAACGTTCCGGCGGGCACAGGAATACGTCAAGACGCTGGTTAATCGCAGCCCCTCATCGCTTGAACAGGCGCGCAATCAAGCTTATGGAATTTATCTTCTGACGCGTAGCGGTGTGGTGACGGCCAATTACCTGCCAAATCTTTTGCGCTATTTGAACGACGAGAAAAAGAACGAGTGGAAAAACGATTTGACGGCCGTGTATATCGCAGCGGCCTATAAACTCATGAAACTCGATCCGGAAGCTACCCAACTCATAAATGAATTTACGCTTGGCGATCCGGAATATTGGCAGGCGCACGGCGCTTACTTCAACGATAATGCATTCTATGACAGTCTGGACCGTTATGCGCAGTATCTGGCTATCGTAGCCGACCATTTTCCCGAAATGCTGCCCAAGCTTGATCGTAATATCTTGGTGCGCATTGCGAATTTTATCGGCGAGGGCGATTACAATACCCTCTCTTCTTCCTAT
>CAWGZP010000095.1:0-9798 GCA_963826655.1 uncultured delta proteobacterium | reverse complement strand
CCACTCAGGTGGTGCCTCAGAGTACCGTCCAGGTCCAGGAAAGCAAAGGCCATCTAGCGGTTGTAGGCGGTGGAGTGACCATAGGGCAGGTAATAGATGGGCTCAACGCTATTGGCGCGACGCCGCGTGATCTCATCAATATCCTTCAGGCCATCAAAGCGGCCGGAGCGATGGATGCCGAACTGGAGCTGATTTAGTGGAGCGTAGCAGTTAGCGGTCAATAGATGCTTCAGAACGAAAGGGTTTCTGTGGAAGCAAATGTCAAACCGGTTCTCCAGACGGATTCTTCGCCTGAGCTGAAAAGCCAAAAAAGAAAGCTTCGGCAAGATTGTCACGAATTCGAATCGGTGATGATCTCATACATGATGAAAACCATGCGTGACAGCATCATGCGGAGTGAAGAACCCGGAAACGCCATGGGAATCTACGAGGACATGATGTTTGGGCAAGTTTCCAAAGAAATCAGCAGTAATTCCGCCCTGGGGTTAGGTGATATGCTTTATTCCAAGCTCGAGCCTCTCATCAACGTGCATGTCTCCAAAGGTGGGGACAAGGCGGCAGCCGAAACTCAGAGCGCCATTTCTCAACCGGCGGCGAAGGACCAGGGAGCCGGCTGAGGTTGCCGGTTCAGCATAGAGCGAGCAATATTTGTCTAAACTATACGAGTAATTTTGACGATTAACAGGCATGGCGTTTTTTCTCGGGCCTGTGAGTCGTCGAAACCGGGGAGCAGCGACATGGAATCGAATTCTGTGATGTTCGAAAGCCTACCACATCCCGGCGTTTTGCCGGATCAAAACAGTCCCTTCCAATCCGAGTGTATCGCTTCGGCCCTCGAACTGCTGGGGGTACTCCGCGAGGAGGCCGGAATTCTCAAACGCTTTGCCGGGGCTGAACTCCTGAGGCTCGTTCCGAAAAAAGAGTACCTGGTCAGCGAACTGGAATGGAAAATCCGATCAGCGCGGAATGAGGGGGGGAGCTTTATGCCGGCTTCGGATTCCTTTAAGGCCGTGCTTCGCGAAATCGACGAATTGAATACCACAAACGGGGTCTTTATCGAAAAGTCTCTTGCCTACTGGCAGGACCTTCTGTCGGTCTTACTGCCCCAGGGCTATGGACCGGCCGGTAAGAAGACAAAGCGGCCTGCGTGCTCTCAGAGAGGACTGACGTACGAACGGGAGATCTAAAAGATGGGACTTAGCCTCACTCTCAATACCGCAGCCCAGACCCTCATGAATACTCAGTTGGAGATACAGACCGCCTCGAACAATATCTCCAATTCCAGCAGCACGGGATATGCGGAAGAGACAGCGGTTCAAACGGAAAATCCGACCATTCAAACCACTTATGGCTGGCTGGGTACCGGAGCAACCGTCAGCAATATTACTCAGGCGCGGGACAGCTTTCTCGAACAGCAACTCATGAGCGCCACGACCAGCGATTCGCAATACACGAGCCTTTCTTCCGAACTCACAGCAATCCAGTCCGCCTGTTCGGATTCCGGCACCAATGGAATTTCCAGCGCCCTGGGGAACTTCTTCGATGCGTGGAGCACACTGTCCCAAGACCCGACAGGGCTCAGCGGGCAGACGGCGGTCTCCACGGCGGCGCAGAACCTGGCCAGCGCCGTGCAATCCACATACGATCAACTCAACCAGATTGCCGGCCAAATTCCAGGCCAGATCACGGACGCAGTCAACCAGGCGAATACGCTGATCGACCAGATAGCCCAGCTCAATACGGCAATCGTACAAAGTTCGACGCCCACTTCCCAGGCAAACAATCTCATCGACCAGAGATACCAGGCGATGGACAGCCTTTCCAAACTTATCCCTGTGAGCTTCTCCCAGGATCAGACGACTGGCATGGTCAATGTCACTACCACCAACGCCAACGGTACTCTGACGGTAGTTTCCGGTGGAACGCAGACTCACATTACCACGCCCCCGGCCTACACGGGAGGGCAGCTTGGGGCACTCGAGACGGCCCAGACGGACCTCACAGGCTTCATGAGTCAGTTAAGCGACTTCGCCGCCACGCTCATCTCGCAGGTCAACTCAATTAGCAGCACAAACAACGGATCGGCCGTTTTCAGCGGGACCGACGCCTCCAACATCACGTCGTGCGTTTCCTTCCCGAGCACCCAGACTTCGGCACAATTGAGCGCTGAGACACTGGCAATGGGAAACCTTCAAGACAGCCAGGTGACCTTCACCGATCAGACGAACTCTACTCTGCAGCAATACTTGAGCAACATCCAGCAGACCGTGGGGAACGATGTCCAGTCGGCCAACAATAACCAGACTTTCTACGACGCGTTTAAGTCACAATTGCAGACGCAACAGCAGGCCGTTTCCGGCGTCTCACAGGACCAGGAAATGGTTAACGTCATTCAGGACCAGCAGATTTATGAGGAAGCGGCCAAGGTAGTCCAAACCGTCTCTACGTTATGGAGCACGATAATCAATATGGTCCAATAGCCGGGGAAAACCATGCGAATTACATTTAACATGCAATCAAATGAGACCTTGCTTACTCTCAATAATCAGCAAGAACAGATTAATCAGCTCTCCCAGCAGATCGCTTCGGGCGTAAAGCTTTCTTCCGCGTCCGACGACCCCGATGCCTGGGCCCAGACAATGAATGTCAACCAGGGTCTGGGTGAATATAACTCCATTGTCGGCGGCCTGAATTTTGCCACCGGCTGGGGCCAGTCCACCGAGTCATCCCTGAGCCAGCTCTCAGACCTGGTGAGCCAGGCGAAGCAGGTTGCGATTTCAGCTTCCGGCGCGAGTACATCAACCCAGAGTTCGGCCCTGGTCAGCCAAGTGAACGGGATTTTGAGTCAGGCCCTAAACATGGCCAACTCCCAATACGGTGATCAGTATATCTTCGCCGGTACAAAAACAACCACCGCGCCTTACTCTATAAGCTCTTCCGGGGTGGTCAGCTACAGCGGGGATTCAAATTCCATAGAGGTGAAGACCGGAACATGCGGTGCTTCCGCCGGCGGTTCGACAGTTGTGAACCTGACCGGGGACCAGGTATTCGATTATACCAGCAGTGCTGACGGGTCATCCCAGAACGTGCTGAACGCAATTTGGACCCTTGGGCACGCGATACAAACGGGAGACTCGGCGACCGTCAGCAGCAGTATCACCACTTTGAGCGACGCCTTCAATCATATCAGCAACGAGTCGTCGGTAGCCGGGAGCATGGTGTCGGATATCAGTACTCAACAATCGGCTATCAGCGCTATCCAGTTAAATGCAAAGACCACCCTCTCAAACCTCGATGAGACGAATATCGCCAGCGCAACCACTCAACTCACCCAGGTCCAAACCGCCTTCCAGGCGGCACTCAAGGTGTCAACCACCCTGGAAAACCTGAACCTGGCTTCATATCTCTCAGGCACCTCTTAAGGGCAGTGAGCAGTGAAGAGTGAAGAGTGAGCAGTGAGCGGTGAAGAGTGAAGAGTGAAGAGTGAAGAGTGAAGAGTGGCTTCGCTTTTGACCTGGCCTGGACTGTTATAAATTTTAATTGACAGGGTAAACTTCCGGCTCTGCCGGGCGGACTCGCAGAGTTCGACATTTCCGGGAATGTTTCGAAGGTTTACCTTAAGGGCAGCTTAAAGCTCCACGAAAAGTCAGGCTCCGATGTCGTCATTCCGGCATGCCTTTGGCCGGAATCCGTGCGCAACCGCCGCGTTACATAGAATCAAAGAACTGGACCCCGGCTTGAAACCTTCCGGGGTGACGTATGCCGCGTACTATCCACGTGGATAAACAGGGAGCATGCCAACGCTCCAGCCGCTGTGAGCGGCCACTGGTTTTCCCGGTCTCCGGCTTGGGGGGGGATATGAGTATTTATTTTACCGAGGGCGTGATAATTGCGCCGCAGGGCAAACTCCTCACTTTCCACTGCTCTTCACCTGCTCCCGCCTGCCAGGCTAAAAAGTAAAACAGACAATACGATGAGAGTAACACCGAGGTAGATTCGGTCTCTTTGGAGCCCGAAAAATACGACGGTCAGGGCGACCCGCATGACAGGAGTCGCGATCAGGACAAGCAGGCCGAACTGGATCAGTCCCCGGCCGTGTAATGAAGATGCGGTTTTTATAATTCCCGGAATATATCTCAGATCCGAAGGTTCACCGTGAAAAATACGGTATTCCGGAAGCTCATTTCCATGATTGGTTAAATACAGCCCGCCGCCGATCAGGACTATAAGAGAGGCGACGATCACTCCGGCTCGAAGCAGGTTGCCGATTATGGAATCAATATCGGCGTCCGTTATAATGAATTTACGGTCAGGCATAGTTATAGCTTTCCAGTTAAGCCGTTATAGATCATTTCAAGCCCCAGGAGCAGAATGACGCCTGCAAAGACGAATCGCAGAATCCTGGTTTTGGAAGTCACGAGCACCCTGGAGCCGAAGAGCGATCCCAAAACGACCCCCAGCATAACCGGCATGGCCAGACCCGGATCGATGTAGCCGCGGTTTAGATACACACCGGCGCTCGCAGCGGCTGTTACGCCTATCATGAAGTTGCTTGTTGTCGTTGAAACCTTGAACGGAACATGCATGGCTCGATCCATCGCCAACACCTTGACCGCCCCCGAACCGATGCCCAGCAGCCCTGAAAGGGCGCCGGCCAAAAACATCAGGCTAAATCCTGTCGGAATGGCATGGACGTGATAGGAAACAGGCCCGTTTGCACTTGGATACGCACTGTCCAGACGCAGGTGATTCGCCAAAAAATCGGGGGCATCCCCGACGGCGGTCGAGGGGTGTCCGCGAGCCGAGAGATATGCTGAATATAAGAGGACGATTCCGAATATCACCGCGATTGCCTGGGTCGATATCATCCCCGTAGCGGCTGCCCCCATGAGCGCTCCAAAAGTGGTAGCCATCTCCAGAAACATTCCCAGCCGAATGTTGGAGAAGCCCTCTTTGACATAGGCGGCAGCTGCGCCGCACGATGTCGCTATGACCGAAACGAGTGAAGCGCCGATTGCATAGCGGATATCCACGCCAAAAACCAGGGTAAGCAGCGGTACGATAATTACCCCGCCTCCAAGGCCGGTCAGTGCCCCCAGGAAGCCCGCGGTCATCGAACCAAGGAAAGTCAGAAAAGAAAATGTATCGATTGTCATGAGAGTCGCCGGTACGGTACATTATGCAGAAGCGTGAAGCCGGAAGCGAGGAGCGGGAAAAAAAGGTAATCTCCCTGCCACTGTCCTTTGCCGTGCTCAGTGGACAGGGCCAGCGCCCGCAGTAACTGGCTGTCTCCGCTCGCCGCCGCCTGCTTCGAAAATCTGCAAGCGTTCACCACGAAGAATTAAAAGTAGCACACTGCAATCCAAACCTTCTCATTCTTCGCGCATCTTCGCGCATTCCGTGATTATGGCGTACCTTGTCAACACGAAGAGCACGAAGGAGTCACGAAGAGCCCGAAGAAAGAGACCAAAAGAACAGTAGAGGGAAGGAAGAAAGCCTCAATTCCCTGGCCACGAACCGGTTCGGAAATAAGAAGAGCACGAAGAAAGTACCCCTTCCCTCAGCAGTTTCTCCGTGGTGAATTATTACGAAAATCTTGACGCTTCCATCACTGTCCAGTGGTGTGCTCAGCGATCAGCGCCAGCGCCCGCAGTAATTGGCTGTCTCCGCTCGCTTTCACCTGGGCCATGGTCATGTTCTTTATTTTGGCCGGATAGAGAGGTTCCACATCGGCAGGCAGGGCGATTGGCACCTCAGGCTCAATGCCTTTGTGCCAGATCACACGTCCATCGGGGGTAAGCCACTCAGCTATAGCCAGAAGCAGTGCCGAACCATCCGAGAGCTTGAATGGCTCCAGCACCGTACCGGTGCCAAAGGTTTTTTCTCCCACCATGTCGGCGCGGTGAGCGTCCTGCAGCGCTCCTGCCATGATTTCCGCGGCACTCGCCGTTCCCCCGTTGATCAAGACGACAAGTTTGATGTCGGTCGCCAGCCCTCCACGTTCCACCGGTACATGCTGAATAACGCCCTTGTTGTTTTTCACCAGGACGACGGTCCCGCCGCTCAGAAACTGACTGGTTGAACTGACAGCGGTTTGGAATACCCCTCCCGGATTATCGCGTAAGTCCAGGATGACCCCTCTGAGTTTCTGCCTTTTGATATCCTTCAGGGCATTGCGAAGTTCATCGGTTATCCCCGTGCTGAATCCTGCAATACGCAGGTCCGCCAATTGGGAGTCCGGCAGGCGGGACCAGGTGACATTGTGAATTGTTATCGCAGTGCGCACCAGGGCGACTGTACGGGTCTGACCGGTCTTTGGGCTCAAGATGGTCAAGGTAACCGAAGTGCCGGGAACGCCCGTTATTCTTTTTATGACCTCATCCAACGGGAGCCCGAGAACATCCTTTTCATCGACTTTAACGATCACGTCACCGGATTGGAGGCCGGCCTTTTGGGCCGGAGAGTCCTCGATCGGTGCCACTATTACTACGCGACCTTCCTTCATCCGCACTTCTATCCCGACGCCGGTGAAACTTCCCTCAATAAAATGCTGGGCCAGGGGCACCATGTCGGGTGTTAAAAAGGTGCTGTGCCCAGTGTCCCCCAAGGCATTCACCATGCCAGTTATGGCCCCGTAAGTGAGCTTTTGGGACTGCACCTCCCCATGCTCGATATACTCTTTCGAAATGATGTTCCACGCTTCATCCATAAGCTTGAAATCAGGCTCGGCTGCTGCCGGCTGATCAACTCTTGCGTAAGCCACTCGATTCGGAAAGGTCCACAGGGCAGGCACCGTCAATAAGACAGCAAGTGCCCAAATGCTGCTAGTCTTGAAAAGTCGTACGTATGTCATCTTCTGCTCCCGATGCCGGAATTAGGTAAGATACTTCCTGTGAGGACGCAAGGACCGTCTCCGAACCTAACGGATCAGTTCGCCGATCCTTGACCATCTGACCTTATCCATCATGTTTTCAGCTTTGCCGTTCCATGAAAAGTAAATGACGAAAGCTTTTCCCAGGACATTCCTGATTGGAAGGGTCCCCCAAAAGCGGCTGTCCTCGCTGTTGTTGCGGTTATCGCCCATGACAAACAAAGAATTTTCGGGAACTACGACAGGGCCGAAATTTTCCACCGACGCTATGAAGCTCGGTGGCTCTTTGTCGTCGAAATAACCCCAGGGATCGGGGATAAGCTTATTATCGATGTATATTTTGCCCCCGGTGATTTGAACGGTTTCTCCCTGCGTTCCAATGACTCTTTTGATAAAATCTTTCGATGGGTCTTTGGGGTAAACAAATACGATGACATCCCCTCTTTTCGGGTCTTTGTAGGGAAATAGCCTCGCCCCCGTGTAAGGTACTCGTATTCCATAACTGAATTTGCCGACCAGGATGTAGTCTCCGGGCAACAGCGTGGGTTCCATCGATCCGGATGGAATATCGAACGCCTGTATAATAAATGTTCGGATAAAAAGAGCGATCAGGACTGCAATGACGATGCCTTCGATATTCTTTATTGCAGCTCCCCTGTTAAACATTTCCCCTCCACCTTGAAATTGAATCCCCGACATTGGAAAAACGCAGAAAACGCCTGACTCCTCGCTACTCTATTCCATAATAAAGTAATTGCCTGCAATCGGAGGCGCAAACAGCGAAGTCTTTATCCGGAATAAGCCGGAGTTGTTGGCGGCCTGTTCGAAACCTGTGCACTGCACAGCCTTTGGTGAATGAGCCTTCTCACCGCCATTCATACCGTATCCCACTTATTAATCATTTGAAAATAAAATGCTCGACCAAGTTGTCAAGAGTTACAAGGCGGGACTCAGGGGCATTCTGTTCCGAGGTGATCCTACCGTAAGATCGTCCAGTTAGGATTGGTTCCGATCAAACATTCGATGGTGATCATCTCTGCGGCCTCAGCATCCTCTGCGTACCCTCGAATCCACCGCAGAGACGCAGAGAAGGGCAATAGGGATGAAAAGAAAGGAGCGAAGAAACGTGCCTCGAATTTTGCCTTAAAATTTACAACATTAGCCGCAGAGAAGGCTGAGAACGCAGAGAAAACAGTCCATATTCTTTTCTCTGCGGCTCTCAGCGCCTCTGCGGTAGAATAAATTTACCGTGAGCCGGGACCATTGGGGATTCAGGCCCGAACGGGGAAGCAGACCATCGGATCGGTTCGCGGCGCCGCAATCGTCCGGGAGGGAGTGGGTTCTTCCCGAAGGAATCGCGAGTGCGCTCGACTTTCGGCAAATCATCTCTACGGTAAAAATAGATTCACTATTTCGTACAAAATTCAGCAACTTCCATATGATGAATGAGAAAAGGTGATGAAAGCTGCTATTATGATGAATGAGAAAAGGTGATGAAAGCTGCTATGATGTTCTTGATCTCCATTTAGAGAAAAGGTGGCCCACTACTGGAAAGGGAAGGCGGCAAAAGGCGAAGACCGTGAAGAAGGATAGACCGGAGAGGACTAGTTGATCGCCCTCGGAATCTAAGCCACATGGGGTAGGGGAATGACTTCTCTGCCCAAGGATCGCCAGCCTCGGTTCGGCTGCACGCGCGGGCGCGTGCAGCCGAACGCCTGACTGAGCCGGGCAGCGGCGTCATTCTCAATTTCCGGCTACGGTTTTGTTCGACTCCTTATTGCTACTCGCTTCCCGCTTCCGATTTTTTGTAGTGCTCGAACATGGCCGCAGAGATTTCCGCACTGGTCGGCCAATGGCCGCGCCGTCTTCCTGCGTGGGTAGCGTAGTCGTCTAATCTCTCAGGATCGGGCTCAACGACTTTGCCGTCTTTTAAAAACAACAAGCCTATCTTTTCGGTAGGCATTCGTGAAACGAAAGCTTCGGCTTCATCCAGCACGGCGCGAAGACGGCCAAGGAACACCTTGGGGTCAAGCACTTCATTCGAAGGTACGGCCCGTAAATCTTCTTCCCTATATCGGACGGCATTGCGCCGGATTTCTGCAATCAGGCCTTCGGGAGTATAACCGGGCGCCTTTTCGACAGCGGCCCAAATGACCGGACCCAGCGGCAAGATATGATCATTGATGGTGAGAAGATCTACTGCATCCGCCACTTTCCGTCGCCCGGCTGCCGCCATGACTTTGTTGGTGGCGAGGTCGACAGGGTGGATCATATAGCCGAAAAGCTCGTCTCTCACGGTTGGGAAAAAGCGAAAATCACTATCGGCCACCCATTCAAGGTGGGTACGTTCATTACCGCTAAGGATTTCGGCTGTATAAACGGCAGGCTCACGACGCTCCCATACAATATCAAGCCCCTCGGCCCGCAAGGCAACCGAGTCCTCCTCCGCAGCCTTGGCGACACGTTCTTCGCGGTCGTGGAAGATATCGATATCTTCGGAAAAACGCGGCCGTTCACGGTTGAGCGGCGTACTTCCCGCTACATAACTTTCCGGGTTGCGGTGCCCGGCCAGCAAACGCAGAATTCGCGATTGAAAGCTAGTGAGCGGCATGACAGGCCCTTTCAATCCGTTCTGCCAGGCGCCGCGCAGCCAGATTGCCCTCAACGCGCAAGCAGCGGGCGATTACCAGGGCGTCCTTCGGACTCGGATCTTCAAGCTCGCGGACGTTCCATAATGCCCGGCTGCCGAACTCCTTGAAGGCGCTCCGGTAGAGGCTCACAAAATCGTCGGATTGGGTTTGGGGCTCTGTCTCCATGTCCATTATTTTACACTCTCACGTCGTTTTGTCTAGTTTTCGTTCTTTGAAATGCTCCTTAAACCCGCGCCCAGCCTTGAGGGCAGTTTCAAAAGCTGGACAATAGACGGT
>CAWGZP010000094.1:0-31224 GCA_963826655.1 uncultured delta proteobacterium | reverse complement strand
TGCGCCAGGGTGAGCAGTGCGAGGCTTTCGAGCGGGAATTCGCGCTGAAGGTGGGGGCGCGTTATGCTGTCGAGTTGCGCCAGTGGCACGGCTTCCCTTCATTTAGCGTATATGGCGTTTCTGAAACCTGGCGATGAGGTCCTCGTTCCTTCCTTCACCTTTATGGCGACCGGTTCCACGGTCGCCATAGGCGGCGGCCGGCCGGTGTTTTGCGATATCGATCCCGATACGTTTCTAATCGACCTTGAAGATGCCGAGAGACGCATCACCGAGCGAACTCGCGCCATTTCGCCGGTCCACCTTTTTGGGAATGCGCTCGATATAGCCGCCGTAAAAGATCTTGCAGCTCGTCATGATTTGGTTGTCGTATGGGATGCCGCGCAGGCGCATGGCGCGGCCTGGAGGCAACAGGACGTCGGCGCCTTCGATGACTTCGTCTGCTACTCCTTCTACCCGTCCAAAAACATGTTCGTCGGGGAAGGGGGAATGGTATGCACCAATAACAGGGAATATTGCGAAAAATTGCGATCCATGCGCAGCCATGGTGAAACCGGCAAGTACTACCACACGGCTCTCGGATTCAACTACCGTATGACTGACGTGGATGCCGCCATCGGACGCAAACAGCTCGGTAGACTTGATGAGATGTTGATCCGCAGGCGACTCAATGCCGGAGTACTCACAAACGGTCTCGTGGATGTCCCGGGAATAGGCCTCCAGAAAGTCACTCCCGGTTCGACACATGCCTGGCACCAGTTCTGCCTGGTGGTCGATCCCGTTAAATTCGGGTGTAACCGCGACTCCCTGGCAGAACGGCTCAAAGAGAAACAAATCGCCAGCGGGGTGCACTATCCTCGGGGTTTACATCAGCAGCCTGTCTTTGAAGAACTCTATGGTCAACTGAAACTTCCGGTCACGGAGGAAATATCTGAAAAGATCCTGGCGATACCCGTACACCACGGCTTAACGACTGATGACGCCCAAACTGTCGTGGAAGCGATAAAGGAAATCCGGAAGGCCGGATTTTAGTTTTCAGTTATTACTTCGAGTTTTCAGAACTCTTTGGTATCGAGTACTGGAAACTCGAAAACCCTTACGAAAAAGGCTTCATGGGTTGCGCTTCGAGACTGTGCCGCAATTCGGAAATTCTTCGACAAAACCCGATGAGGCCAGTTTCTCACTTCCCCCTTTTGTAAAGGGGGATCGAGTGGGATTCCAAAGCATTTGACAGTGACGGCGCCTGTGGTGGTGGTTGCCGCAGTTTAAAATATCGATCCCTCAAGCGAGATCGACTCGTGATTCCTTTTGGGAGAGAGGGATGTATCCGTCAAGAGAAACAATCGCACTGCCGATCAACAATTTCCTCATTAAAATACCCCTCTTTTTTGGTGTTTTTGTTTGAGTTAAATCGCTGGTGCTTCAAAATCTCTGCGACCTGTCCATCACCTTCCTTGAAATTTAGGATCCGGAAGGACATTACGAACCACCCGGTGCGACGCACCATAAGCTGCTCGCTATTTCCGGGAATCACTTCTTTCCTCACTGAGCGGCAACTCGAAGTCATCTGAGCCGGCGCGCCGAATTGTCACTCTCGCCACAATGACGCCAAAAGCCCCGTGGGCATATCGCTAAACCTACGCGGAGTGTATGCTAATCATATTTAACGCATCCTCAAATCCAAATATTGAGCCATTAGCACTTTGAATCTCCTTCCATCAATTTCTACGAGAAGGGTGATCGCTCCATATGTAGTGTTGTTTTCATAAAGTTACGACGGCTTTGTAGTTATAGACTTTAATATAAAGAAAACAGACGGTTGATAACACTTTACAAATGTCTGGCGGTTAGTTGCCCCTGGACATTAAAGTCGGCTTCTTAATGCCGGTTGTCTATCATCAATGATAAATGCATTATATCAAATCGCAGAGAAGGCAAATACCATATGACACACAATTGTAACAATAAGATACTTGATTGACTAATTTCCTGCTCTCCGGTATGAATGAGATTCAAAGATGGTTTGCGTAGCTCCTGTGGCCGCTTTTGCCTTTATGTCCATCAGGAATGAATTAACGGCTGAATTGCGATTGTTACATTTGTGTGAAAAATTGATATCGAGATAGTGACAACACCCAGACCAGTGGTTCTATTATGAAGGAGCAGGTTGGTGGGCACGTTGCAACCGGGTTGAAAATGAGAGATCGAAATACTCTGCTCAAAGCCTGGATGCAGGTGGAGATTTCGAAACGCTCGGAGACCACGGCAACACGCTCCCGAAACAGCGAGATCGTTTAGCACACCCGATGATGTCCGGAATCGCGGAGATCGTTGGGAAACTATTTTAAAAAATGGGATCCGGCAGGTCGAGGTGCGAGAGGAAACGCAGATGGCCCTTCCGAGTATCGGGCACTGGTTTCCGCGCTATTCGATAAGATCGTCACTTCTTTCCGGGACTGAGGTGATACATGGTTGAGAAAAAAGCTAGGCGTCCGAAGAACAAGGAGGAAGAAATGAGTTCCGAAGAAGAAAAGAATCCCGAGGAAGTATCACCCCGGAATATCGTCACAACGATGGGTGCGGCGGGGACCACTGTAAAGGAGGGAGTGGCCGGCACTCTCAAAGGCATTAACGAAATAGAAGCCCGCGTAGTGAGCCTGGTGGGGAGCACTCTTTCGGATTCAGTGAAGGCTGCGGGCTCGATCGCCGGTGAGACGGTCAATGTTGCCAGAGACGTTCTGCAAGGGACCATTAAGGCGGCAGAGGATGTCGGGACGGGACTCTTGGTGAGTTCTAAAACTGTGGCAAAAGGGATTGTCCTGGGTGTAAGCGACGTCGGGGGTGATGTGTTGAGAGTCGCCGAACGGGCTATCCGAGGCACGGTCAATGGGACTGCCGAGATTGGAGCGGATGTAGGGCAGTTCGCCCGCAAAACGGTGGATGGAATCATTGAAGCTGCGGGGCAGACAGGCGCCAACGTGGAAGAGATGTTGAAAGTAACCGTAAATGGAGCGATCCAGGCAGCGGGAAGCATCGGGAATACGTCCGTCAAAACCGTCAGAGATGTGCTGGTCAACGCAGTCGAAGGCGTGAAGGAAATCGCGAGTTCCGCTCTTCCAAAATGAATACCTGATCCGCAGGTTTCGAGCAAGTGGGGTCATGCTTGTCCCATTCACGGCCGTAATACCTTAGTAAATATTTCCGTTCTACATTCCAAGCGGAAAACTGTCTTCACTCAATGAGGCGAATCATGGGACTGGGAAATCTTGGTACGATATCTTTCGACTGGATTTGGATTTCGGCTCTTTTCAGCGTCATCATCATCAATCTGGTCAGATCGGTGGACAATGCGATGGTCGTCGCCGTAGCCCTGAGGTCTCTTCCAAAGCACCTGCGCTTTAGGGCCATAGTCTTTGGCGCTTGCATCACCATTGTATTGAGCGTTTTCCTTACCTACTTTGTCTCCAAACTTCTGGAACACAGCTTCGTAAGACTTGTGGGCGGCTCGATAGTTCTTTACCTGGCGGTGAGTCTTCTTGTCTTAAGGACCGGCGCGACCTCCATAGATGAAGGGATCTCCAGGACCGGTCAGGCCGTAAAAATTCTCGTAATTGCCAACATTACCATGTCTTTGGACAATATGCTGGCTGTTGCGGGTGCATCCCAGGGGAACTTTTTCCTGCTCTTCATAGGCCTCGGGGTAAGCATTCCCGTCGTATTTTTTGCGAGTAACCTCCTCTGCCTGGTCATTGAAAGGTATCCGATCCTCAACTACGTTGGTTGCGCAGTACTTGCCAAGGTGGGTGCGGATATGATTCTCACCGACCCCTACGTTGTGAGCGTGCTGGCTCCAGCCAGGATCCTCAGTTTGTCGGCTCAGATCGGGTCCATCATTGGCGTCCTCGTTTGCGCGCATCTCTGGATGAAATTCGCGGGCGCAACTAAAGGCCTGGCGCCGGAAAAAAGCAACTCGTGAGCTTTAAACACATGATGAGAATGCTCGCCGGCTAACTGACAGGGTAAACCGCCGGCTCTGCCGGCGGACTATCGCAGAGTTCGACATTTCCGGGAATGTTACGAAGGTTTACCCTAAGGGCAGCTTAAAGCTCCACGAAAGGTCAGGCTCCGATGCCGTCATTCCGGCATGCCCTTGGCCGGAACCCAGTGTCATTAACCGTCTTCGTCATTCCGGCATGCCCTTGGCCGGAACCCAGTGTCATTAACCGTCTTCGTCATTCCGGCATGCCCTTGGCCGGAACCCAGTGTCATTAACCGTCTTCGTCATTCCGGCATGCCCTTGGCCGGAACCCAGTGTCATTAACCGTCTTAAGCCTTAAGGGCGCTGCACCCCGGCCCAAAACCCCTGCCGGGGTGACGTATGCCGCGTACTATCCACGTGGATAAATAGGGAGCATGCTAACGCTCCAGCCACTTTGAGCGGCCACTGGTTTTCCAGGCCTCCGGCTTGGCCGGAGGTATATGACTTTGAGACTCGCAAAGGATCTGGTGGAATCAGGGACTGGTCAAACCGCCTGGGAGCGCTTTGTCAGGCCCCGATTAATAAAACCATATAGATCCCCGATGCCACCAGGCTCAGTACGCTGCGAACAGTGTGTAACCGTCCCCACTTCTCCAGCAACTTCCGGGTTTCATCGGACGCGAGGTCTCGCCCGGGCGCGAGAAGTTGATGGTTAATGGGCATTATGGCGATAAAAGTGAACGGCACGACCAAGCCGATAACCACTGCGCCGGCGAGCCAACCGGCGCTGCTGCCGAGCAGCCAGACCGATACGCCACCGAGAAAACTCAAGATAGCCAGTGAAGCCTGCATGACTGTTGCCCGTTTGTAACTCGGGGCCCAAACAGTTGCGGCGGTTTTTGTGTCGCACCCCATACGTGCAGGGTGTTCGACAAGATTGACATAAATGGCTGCCCCGGTAAAAAGAGTACAACTCAAGACCGCAACAAATTCCACGACAGCCACCATGTGCGCACCCCTTTCTTTTTTTGAGGTAATCGGGTTATTCCGATCATATGCCATTTTCGTTTTGCCCTTGAGTTTTCGCCTCGACCATCCAATACAATTTTCGGACGACGCCCCTTCGAAGAAGCAAAAAAATATTTGACATCAGATTAATATTCACCTTATATTCACCTTGGCCTCGGAAAGGCGAACAGCGCACTCTCTTTCAAAGAGCGGGCAAAGGTAAACTGGCTGAATAGAATTTAAGCACAATCATAAAAGTTTTGAGGGGGGTAAAATGGGCGTTGACCTTTACACATTGAGAAAAAGAGCCGTGATGGTGCTTGCACCAAATGGGATCAGGGAAACCGTTTACTTTCTCCAACTTGCGGTTGCACACGCTCTCTCGCAGGATTCGCAAAGGATGGTAGACTCTGCTGTCAAACACGCCTACAAGGAATGGGAGGAACAAAGCCGGTTTCCCGAGTTTGTCGTCCAGGTTGGGACTAATGGCCTTCCGCAGTCCGGTTCTCCGATCTTTAAGTGGCCATTTTTCAAACGATCATACTGTTTCGATCATGAACTCCCTGCTCCTTTTGGATATCTCGGTGAGAGGGAAAATTGGGGGTATCTCTTCCGAACGGTCAGAGAACAGGCTTGCATCAACATTCTCGAGACGGCACGGCGCATCGATGAAGGCTCAACGGAAGTCTATAAGGACTTCTGGCATGGAGAGGTGTTTCAGTCCGGCGAAGAGTTTCTCAGATTCCAGGGGCGATTCGTGCAATCCGATGATGGGAATGGAAAATCCAGTGAGTGCGGCTATGATGTCGTGTCTCCGAGGATTTCAAAGATTCTTGGCCTGATAAGGTTCATCGAGGAAAAAGGGCAGAGGGCCTCACCGGCAGATCTACATTTCCTGGGGTCCTTGAGGGAGAAAGCAGTGCAACTCGGGCACACGTGCTAACTCATACGTCAGGAGGATATTCCATGGGACTTACCCCGGCACAGGAACGGGTATATCGGTTTGTGCGGGCCTACATCGATCGGCATGGCTATGCGCCATCCTACGAGGAAATCCGAAGCAATCTCGGATTCCAATCCCTGAACGCCGTCTTCAAGCATCTCAAGCAGATAGAGGAGAGAGGTTACCTCAGGATTCCATGGAAAAACAAAAAGCGCGCCCTGGAACTGGTTCCTCTTCAAACTGGAAGTGGCTCCATTCCATTTCTTGGAGTTGTAGCGGCGGGGACACCCATTGAGGCCGTGGAGATGGCTGAATCTATTGAAGTACCGGAGAATTTCCTTGGGAATGGAAGTAATTTTGCTCTGCGAGTCAAAGGGGATTCCATGATTGACGAGGGAATCCGGGATGGAGACATCCTGATCATCACCAAGCAGCCTCATGCGGAAAACGGGCAAAGTGTGGTAGCCCTTGTGAAAGGGGAGTCAACGGTCAAGAAATTCTACCACCACGGAGCTGAGATAGAACTTCGTCCTGCAAATGAAAGCATGAAGCCTATCCGGGTAGCTACCGACGAGGTGGAGGTTGTGGGGGTGGTGACGGGACTCTTGAGAAACTACCGGCAGAGATAACGTTAACCCAAAAGAGGCGATGTTACTATTGGGCGGCGGCGACACGGCTCCCGGCGTTCATGGTGGCTCTCAGTCTGCCCCAAAGCCCGGGTTTGTCGTAAAAATAGACCTGAATGGAGAAAAGCAGCATCAGCGCGTTTTCCAACGTCTTTTTCCATCCTATCGGCTCACCCACCGTATCGTAACACCCGCAGGTGATCGGGGCGCCACGGTACATGTTTATGAGAATCATTATATCGAACATTACCAGAAGAACGCCGATCACTATTACCGATGTCTTCGATTTGAAACCGATGATCAGGAAAAGCCCGGTGACAAGTTCGATCCATGGCAGTATGACAGCTACCAGATTCACAAACATGAAGGGAACCAGCCGGTAATCGGCTATTGCTTCGGCGAACTGCGCGGGATGGGGTATTTTGCTAAGGCTTGCGTAGATGAAGAAGTATCCCAGGTAAACCCTGAGCGCAAATGAGAGATATTCGCTTGCCGTCAGCCGTTTAATAGAAGAGAGGATCATTTCGAATCCTTTTCATCAACCGGATACCCGTTAGCTTCCCAGGCTTTCATGCCGCCGTCCACGATATTGACATCCGTATGTCCCCGGAGCAGCAGTTTGTTCGCAATCTCCAGATCATAGGGTCTGCTTATCGTATTTCCATAAACTACTATCCTTTTGGCCCTGTCTTGTTCGGAAAAGCTAATAAGATAAATTATATCGAAAAGGGCCGGCGGCATGTTGAGCGCGCCCTTTATATGCCGCTCCCGGTAAAAATTGTTCGGCATGGCGTCCACGATGAGAGCATGCCCCTGCCGGTAGTCTTCCATTGCAGCCTGGGCGCTTATCGAAGAGATGGACTCGGTATCCGGGGGCTCGGGCACAAGCCGAATTCCGTAGGGGTTGGACATGTTGAATGTTATCGCCAGAAGGACGCTCATCCCGATAACAAGGAGAAAATCGAACAGTGAGACTCGGGACGCCCTGAATACCGTGTTGGCTTCATCTTCTATGATTTTTCGGCTTTTGAGGAGCCAGCGGCGCATTTCCCTGACAAAGTTATTGAAAAGGTCCGGGTAATCACGCAGCAGGCGGTCAAATCGCTCTTTGGGCAGGCTAATCAGGTGGGTTTCGGCAAGGCTTTCGACATTGGCGGTATGCCTCGCATCTGTTAGAAGAGCTACCTCCCCGAAGTGCTCGCCGGGTCCACACACAGAGATCTCCCTATCTATCCTGTTCTCTCGTCTGATGAAAACCCTGACTCGACCGGAACCGATAATATAGAAAGCATCCGCCGGGTCGCCTGCCTTGAAAATGAACTCGTTCGGCTGGATAACCTTGCTTTGAAGAGTTCTGGAAAGCTCATCGAGTTCAGTCGGGGGCAAATCCCGAAAAATTGAAAGTTTCAACAATTGTTTTCTATTTTCCGCTTCGGCCTCGCTCATTGCGGCGCTCACTTTTTGTTAAATGGCTTTGGAAACGCATCAGGGTCTCGAATGACCACGGCTTCATGGATGATCTATTCGATGTGGTGTTTTATGAATTGTTATATAACCTTGCAGAATCTTTGAATTACGTTGTTTAAGCAGACTACTTCCGGCACGAAATTCGGTATAGATACCCTCTAGCGTAGTATATAAGCGCGATGATCCAGGCAGTAAATAATGTCAATACTTCATTTGTGTACTAAGTAGGCAGTACACCCATCCCCCGCGTGTTATGGAGATATGTATCGGAATAATTCGCATCCGACTTGACGGCAAAGTGGGTCCAATTGTACTTCGGGGGTCCGCTCTCCCACTTTTGAGAACCCCTGATCTCAAATACTGTCTTCCGCATCTCGAACTACTGTTTCCGCGTGTTCGAAAAAGCGGCGGTGGGCTGCGTTGCCGAGACTGTGTCGCAATTCGGAAATTCTTCGACAAATTCGATAGAGCCAATTTCTACTTCCCCCTCTTGAAAGGGGGATTGCAAATCTGGAATGATATCGGAGAATCACAGTTCCCCCTCCCTCCTTTTAGGAAGGGAAGGGAAGACGAAAAATATTGCGCTTGGGACACAGTCTCTGCCGCTTAGCCCAACAGGTCTTTCCATGTTTCGGAATGTACCAGGGACCATGGGGCACTGATCTCAAAAATTAGAATAACGAGGAATCCGGCATCTCGCAAACCATATGGAGACTGACTGACTTGCCGCCACTAAGCTCGCCTTTATTATGCACAGTGTTGTAAATTGTTCCTCGTGTATGCGAGGAACCAGCCCCGCAAGGCCGCGATTTTCCAAGGGCGGCAAAGCGCCAATACCGGGCAAAATAGCAGACGACCGGATACACCCTGCCGCCGAGCACGTTGCCCTGGAACTCCGCCTTAAGCTACGCACCTTGTGCCGGCACAATTTCTCATCGCGTTTTTATCGAACCAGGCGCGCCAAGTCCAACGGGTGCGATATAATTCAGATGACTTGAATGGGCGATGATACAGCTTGTAAAGGAGTTACAAATGAACATATTCAAGGATTTTACGCTCAAGTGGTGGCAGATTGGTATCTTCAAGATTGCCCTGCTCTCCCTCGGGATAATTATTGGATCGATGTGGCCGGAGTTGTTCAAGGGATGGACCCCTTTTATCTTCCTTCTCTTCTTTATTTCAGTGGGCTATATCACCTGCGTGTGGTTGAAACAGTAAAGGGCAGGAACCAGGCAGCAGACCGAAGTGGACGAAAATTCGGAATAGAAAGGCGGCTTAATTCAGGCCAGGTTGCATGGGTGAAAGTCGACTTCATTTTTTAAATGTTTCAGCAGAACAGAGTTCACTATCGTCTAATCATTATGCCCCCGGGAGATGTTATGTTGATAGAAGAAACGAAAAAAACCATTAGTATACGCCGTATAACTCTGCTTGTCTGTTTCGTCTGCCTGATTGGGTTGTCCGCCTCAGTGACTTATCTCATTGAGCGCGTAAAGTATCAACGGCAACTGGACAATAAAAATCAAGAGGTGCAGACCATTCAGAAATACAACAAGACTTTGACAGATCAGAATATCGAGTTGAGCAATTCATTACAGAAACTGGAAGATGAACACAGCAAGCTCGACGCTCAATTGTCGGAAATGGAAGCTCTGAAAGCCGACCAGCAGACCTCGGAGCAAAAAGATAACGGCTTCAAGGAGACGCTGGTTCTTAAACCGACATGGGTCAACTCCGGCCAAACCATGCCGGCCTTTGACGGCAACCTTCGCATCGTTCTTTATAAAGCCTCGGACAAGGACGAATGCCAAAAAGATTCCGCAGCCGTCAGCTATCTCATCAGCGATACGGACAAAAAGAAACTGTGCCTCCAGACGGGCAGGCCGGAGAACTTCACATACCAGGGTAGAAACTATTTGTTCAACTTATCTGGAATCGCAGCGCAGGCAAGCGTGTATCGTTACTGTATTTCTATTTCGTTGGAGCAGTAAACCTGAAATCTTCAGAGGTTATCAGGGGCATAAAGTCCTTACTGCCGAAGAGCCGCCACCGGCCTTCCTATCGCCTTGCTCGGATCACAGGTGGATGACGGGACCACGTGGAAAAATTCACCCCGGCAGAAGATTATCGGTATCGGGACTGATTTCCGGCGAACTGGCGAGAGTGACGGCGCCATGCCATGATCGAGTGTTCGTGTGATAAGATTGTAAAGAGCAGCCAGGAGCTTCCGGGAAAGATTTCCAATCGATCTATGGCTGCACAAACGGATTCCCTCTAATTGACAGGGGTAAACCTCCGGCTCTGCCGGCGGACTCGCAGAGTTCGACATTTCCGGGAATGTTACGAAGGTTTACCTTAAGGGCAGCTTAAAGCTCCACGAAAGGTCAGGCTCGATGTCGTCATTCCGGCATGCCTTTGGCCGGAACCCAGTGTCATTAACCGTCTTCGTCATTCCGGCATGCTTTTGGCCGGAACCCAGTGTCATTAACCGTCTTAAACCTTAAGGACGTTGGACCCCGGCTTAAAAACCCTGCCGGGGTGACGTATGCCGCGTACTATCCACGTGGATAAATAGGGAGCATGCCAACGTTCCAGCCGCTTTGAGCGGCCACTGGTTTTCCAGGCCTCCGGCTTGGCCGGAGGTATGTGACTTCCTGGACGCATTGGCCCAAGGCAAGTTTCTAAAAACTCTTCCACCACTTGGCCACAGCGAATGTACGTCACTTTGATTTGTCTATCCTTACATATTCCAACCAGGCAAACCGCAGCTCACTGAGGGTGGAAAGGAGTGAAAGTTTGGAGGGAACTCTTCTACAATGGATTTCCCAGTATGGGTACGTGGGCATCTTTTGCCTGCTGATGTTCGGAATCATCGGGCTGCCCATACCGGATGAAGTTCTGCTGGCATTTTCAGGATATCTCGTTTTCAAAGGCCAATTAGCTATAGCACCCACAATTTTTTCAGCATTTTTGGGCAGTATCTGCGGTGTTTCCGTCTCTTACATCATCGGGCGCACCGGTGGCTCGTTTCTTGTTAAAAAGTACGGTCGCTGGTTTTATGTTACGCGGGAAAAAATCGACCGGGTACATGAATGGCTTGAACATGAGGGGAAGTGGGGGCTTTCCATCGGGTATTTCATTCCCGGCATAAGGCATCTGGTTCCTATCTTGGCGGGAACATCGCGGCTGAGGTATCCTGTGTTTGCCGCATATACGTACACAGGAGGCCTGTTATGGTCTTCAACTTTCATTTTGGCGGGCTTTTTCCTGGGAAAAGAATGGATCGGGATTTCCGCTTCAATCCATCGCTGGATATTGATTACAGTCACTGTAAGTGGCTGCGTGCTTCTCTTCTACTACCTGTTGCGACGAAAGGTTCGCAAGGACAATTGACGGCGGGACAAATGGCTTCCGCGAATCCCCCGTCGATAAAAGAGATGAGGATACATCGAGACAACCGCAGACAAACCGGAACCACCATTACTGTCTGCCGGTCTTACACCTCACCTCATCACATCTCAAAACCTACGCACCTCTTGTACGCTCATTGGCTTCCTGCTTACGCTTGCACTCAATACACAAAGTCGTGACCGGCCTGGCGCTGAGGCGTTCGAACCCGATATCGTCACCGCATTCTTCGCATTGCCCGAAATTATCTTCCTCGATCCTTTGCAGCGCCTCGCGAATTTTGAGGATCAGCTTTTGTTCCCGGTCGCGAATGCAGAGCATGAAATTTCTGTCCGATTCAACCGTCGCCCGATCTGTGGGATCAGGGAAGTTTTCCCCGTTATCGGTCAAACCGCCCATTGTTTTCTCAGCTTCTAAATAGAGCTCATCGAGTCTCTTAAGAAGCAGCCCTTTGAAATATTCTTGAGTTTTCTTATCCATATTAAGCTCCGCTGGCAAGTTTGAAACGCTGTCAGCTATCATTATCGCCACCGAGAGTAAAGAGAAATCTCCCGATAAAAATCCCGTCCCGATGAACGAATTAGAGCATAAATCTTTTCCATTAGCTCCTCCCTTGCCCTCAATCCGTTCACACAATCGGCTCTTTCACTGCGGCGCCCTCACTCTCATCTCGCTCACCCGCCGGAAATCAGTTATGATCCCGACGATCTTCTGGGTCCGGCAAAACCGCGGTGAAAACGGAAAAAGAGGTTAACCCCTTATGAGCTAACCCCTCTATTTTACGATTAGGCTGGAGAGGATTTGAAACTCTCCCGCATCTTATGAGGTATGGGCTTAGAGAAGCTTGAAGTGATTCTGCAGTGAATTGCATCGATTTACAAGGCCCATTTTTCAGAAAATAGGGGGGCGAGACCGCCGCCCATAAGAATAGAATTAAACGTTGATGAAACCGGTGTACGGGTGAACGCACGTCATCACAGGCGAATTAACCAAAGTTCCAGACCCCTTTTTTTTAAGGCCAGCGGGCGAAACAAGGCCTGGTAAATACGCACCATCCACCTTGGAAGGAGGACTGCCACATTCCATTCCGTGACCCAGAGCAAAAAGGAGCATATTTTCGACGGTACATGAGGCTAAAGCGTAACGGCTTAACAAATAAGCCGTTAAACCCAACTCATGAAAACATGAAATTCAATCCTTCACTCCCGCACGTACACCACTCGGTGAAAACAAAAGGAGTATGGCGGCGGCTTGCTGAGCAGGACGGCAGATTCTTTGACCGGGATTCCGGCGAACTGGTCCATATACAATAAGTTGTATAGCACCATGCCCGCTCTTTACCGGGGCAAAATCAGGATACCCACATGCAGCCCACTCCAAGGGAAAAACGAATACTGGCGGAACACGAATGCTTCCTTCGTTTATATTCTCGGGCTTGACTGGTTCTCCGATGGCCCAGTATTTTCGGAAGGAGAAAACGCAGGTATGATCCAAACATAGAAACGTCCCGAATAACCCTTATCATAACGCCATAGACGAGAGTTAGGTTGAGTTTTACATTGACGGATGCAAAAAGGCAGAGCCATTGCTGACCCTGCCCTTGTGCTTCTATGAGTTGATGTGGTTTTAGCCGAGATATTTTTTCTTAATCCCGATGAGTCCGGCTAAGCCGGAGCCGAAAAGCCAGACTGCAGAAGGGATGGGTGCAGTCGATCCGCCCTCATAGGAGGAGATATCCACCGATAACGCCGTGAAGCTCGCACTCCCATCAGGACTGGTGTCCATGCCAAACGTGAGATTGTCTTGAGACGGCGTGAAATTGTTAAAGGTGTAAAGATGGTCCCAGACATTACCTGTTAGTGAAGGGCTATAATAGAGGTTAGCCGTCTCGTTGGAATAATCGATTCGAGCCCGCGCCCCTTGTGACCCGATAGCATATTGCGGAAATAAAGCTCCATCAACTTGGTT
Source organism: uncultured delta proteobacterium (assembly GCA_963826655.1). Lineage (GTDB taxonomy): Bacteria > Desulfobacterota > Syntrophobacteria > Syntrophobacterales > Syntrophobacteraceae > SbD1. The sequence goes on along the minus strand of CAWGZP010000094.1, from coordinate 17,828 downwards.
CCCTTTAGCTCCGCTCTGCCGAGTAACACCGACATAGGGCGAAATGGGAGGGTTGCTGCCGTTATCAAAAGTACCGCCTTGGACGTACCATCGAATCCAGTCGGCGCTGCCGCTCGCGCCCATGCCGAAGCTAAAAGCGGGGAGTGTATTGCTACTTCCGATGGTCATACTGACTTGATCAAAAGAAATGATCGCCGTGAAAGAATTGCTTGCATAGGTGGAACTCATGCCGCCTCCCTGACCGTTCGATCCGGAAATGTTGAGGCCGTTGTTGAACGCGTAAATGTTTGTTGCATTGGAGCCCCGGGTCCACAGAGACGTATTAAGGACGCTGTCCTGCGTAAAATCATCGTAAATGGCGGCAGCCTGATTTGCAAACAGGAATACTCCTATTACCATGAGGGTGAAAACGACCGCTCCGCGCGAGAAAACCGCATAGTTCCTTCTCATAAACTTCCCTCCCTCGAAAATGTATGTTTTTGAAAAAGGTTATTCGTCCTTCCAAAAGAGTACTTATCTCTTTCCATTAACCATCCCACTTCGCGATGGTTTGGACTTTATCACAACAATGGCATTTCTCGGAAAGTCCGCCTCATGACTTACTCCAGAGACGAGAACCCCTCTTAAATACGCCATAGTTAGACTAGACTCTTATAAAAGCGAAACCTGTGGCTTTTCGTTCCATCTCACGACAGGCTTGGCTTCGTATTCAGTGGTACTTTGATACATGGAATAAGAAAGTGGTCCGATGGTGGTGATTTGACAAATGGAAGAAGTTATAAAAAAGCTCAAAGATGATCGATCATTCATATGGCACAGGCAACAATGGGTGAATCGTCCATATCTGGCCTTTCAGATTCCTCTTTTACCGGAGGTAAAAAGAGCGTACATTCGATATTACTTTAGACTACTGTCCTATGTCAATGCAAAGTTGCGGTGGGAATTCATAATAGAAGTGTGACATTCACGTTACACAAAGTAATGCTTCGGCTAATTACTTTTAGACAGTAATCATTAGTTTCATTATCAAAGATGCAATCCACATAGACTTTCTCACAGCATTAACCACTGAACGGAATTGACTTCATATGGAAGTCTTCATGGGGCGTTCACAATTGGACTGAGCCATGGTGGACTTTCCCATCCGTGATGGTCAGGAATGCCGGAATATTGCCACGCAGATCCAGCAAGGCATGCAGTTTGATAGCTCCCTTAGCCTTGCGGAATTTTGCCCAAGGAAACAAGGATAGGGTCAAATCAACGATGGAGGCATCCAGAGCGTAGACAGCATTATCAACGTCGATGGCCAATTCCGTATTGGCATATTCCCGGCGGGCACGCTGCATCATGGCTTTGGCAAACTCCTCGTAGATTCGGTAGTCACGACGTTCGTTAGCATCTGCAAGAGTAGACTCGGGGCACCGCTGAATCCCGATATGGTAAAGTTTTGCGGCATGCGCATTCAGCGAATGGTCGATGTCGCGCAGGCTGCTTTCCTGACGAATTTGGGCAAAGATCATACATGCAAGCTGGTTCCAGCACTTGAAATGTTTGCTGCGATAATCGCCATTGTATTTGTTGGCAATGCGCTGGAATTCGTACCGGGGCAGTAATTTGAGAAATTGGGCGATGATAAAAGGCTGGCGGGCCATCGAATCCGTTCGGCCAAATTGGAAGAAATGCCCCGATGCTGTCCGGGGAAGATCCGAATATCGACTAGCGAAACATAGCAGGTTACCAGTCATTTTGGGAAGTTGAGAATTCAATCTCAAAAAGAAAATAGCCATGGATTAACAGATTAGGATCATAGGCGTTATGCATCGGTCTGTTCCCCGGAATTCATGGATTGGTACAAAAAATTTCGAGGTGTGGATTCGCTGCGCGGTACGCAAAAAATCTAACTTTATGGCACCACAGCTAACTCCAGCCTGAGTCTATCAAGTTCTCCACAGGCGCGGCACGATGCCCTTTATGGTGCTTTTTCGAAAAGTATCACCTGCACCAGCCTACGGCTACAGCGCTTGTTCGCTTCTCCACACATGTTGAGCGGCAACATTGGGACTCTCGCAATAACATCATGGAGACTAACTCGCGTCCTACTAACGTTTTCGCTGTTCATTATGAGGGACTTCTAGAAATGGCATCGAACTGCGTCTGGCATCTTTTGCTTTGAAGCTGAGCTGGAAGGAAATCTGCCGAACTGAGATTGTTACATTTGAGTGATAATTTGGCTTCGGGATGGTGACAAAACCCTGGTCAGTGATTTTGTTTTTCGGGGCAGCCTTGTTGGCAGGCTGCAATCCGGTTGAAAGGGGGATCGAAGCATCCTGTAGCATACCCGATGATATCCGGAATCGCGGGACCCGAGGCACTATAAGATTTGGAGCCGGTTATTGAAAAATACGGGACTTGGAAGTCGGAATGCGGGAAGAAAGACAATGGTCCTTCCGAGTATTGGAACATTGTTTCCGTTTCCGCACTATTGTAGAGCATTCTCATGTCGTTCCAACACTCAGGTGATACATGGTCGAGAAAAGAGCAACGCGTCCGAAGAAAAAGGAGGAACAAATGAATCTCGAAGAAACAAGCCGTGAGGAAACACCGCGCAGAGATATTGTCGCAATGATTGCTGATGCGGGAACTGTTGTAAAGGATGAAGTGGCCGGCACTCTCAAAGGCATAAACGAAATAGGAACTCAGATAGTGAGCCTGGTCGGGAACACAGTTTCCAACACTCTGAAAACTACGGGTTCGATTGCCGGTGAAACAGTCGGCATAACCAAGAACATTCTGCAAGGTACCGTTAAGGCGGCAGAAGAAGTCGCGACGGGACTGCTGCAGGGCTCCAAGAGCATGGCACAAGGGATTGTAATGGGTGTAACCGACGTTGGTGGTGATGTGCTTAGCGTTGCCAAACAGGCTATCAGGGGGACAGTCAACGGGGCTGCGGAAATTGGAGTGGATATAGGGAAGGCCGCCCGAAGGACTGTAGACGGGATCGTTGAAGCGGCCAAAGAGACGGGTGCCAACGTGGAAGACATGGTAAAAGTAACCGCGAATGGAGCAATCGAAGCAGCTGGCAGCATCGGGAATACGGCTGTCAAAGCTGTCAGAGATGTGCTGGTCAACGCAGTCGAAGGTGTGAAGGAAATCGCGGGCGCCGCTCTTCCAAATGGAAGATAGTCAGCCGTTTACAATCGGGAGCGATATGGACGCAAACCTTTTGGTGGAGCTAGGTCGCTACAAACCGGACATTGAATCAAGCCTCCGGGACAAGGGATAGACGCGATGCAGAGTTTCATATATGCATTTTTGATCGCTTTGACGAACAACTTTGACAATATCGGAGCGAGAATCGCCTACAGCATCCGTGGGATAAAAATCACTACTCTTATAAATCTCTGGATTTCTGTAATAACCTTTGTCATTTCTTTTCTAGCGGCTTTTTCAGGCAAGACGATATCCGGCGCCCTGGGAAGGCAATTCTCTTCCATAATGGCCATGGCGCTTCTTACCGCTATTGGCTCCTGGATGATCCTGGAGCCATACGTGAAAAAGTGGCGCAGCGAAAATCGCTTCCGGGAGAATTCGCAGAATATCTCCGACATATTGCTGAATCCGGAACATGCGGACATGGATAATTCGAAGCACATTGATTTTAAGGAGGCAACTCTCCTTGGCATTGCACTATCACTAAACAATGTCGGGGGCGGTTTGAGTGCGGGGATGCTCGGCTTGGACTCGTTCCTGGTAGGATTTTTATCCGCCGTGCTGAGTTTTGTTGCACTTTGGGCAGGAAACTACGTTTCCTCATTCTTCATCAAGCTGAATATAGCTGACAAGGCGACGGTCGCAGCGGGTCTTTTACTGATCGCGATAGGGATAGAACAGATTCTGTAGTTTCGGAAAAGAGTCTCGCAAAGAGTTTACGAACTACCCCAATGCCTGAACAGGACTACAGTAAGCCGAACAAACTGCCGGGAATACAGGATCGCCTTCCCGGTAGTTAGTTTCCTTCAAGACAAGCAATGAGGTGGGAGATGGAAGACAAAAGGAAAACAACGTTAGTTCAGAATATCATGGATGATAGATCATATGTTTTGTGCCTTCCAGCCAGAATGGCGGTCGTTGCCGCCCATGAGTTCTTTGACCGGCACGATTTCCAGACGAACTACCGTGAACCACTGAAACATTCCGATTTCAGTGAGCATAAGCGTGGATTTTCGTGCGGGGATTGGATAGCCTTTAAAGAGGTGGATGACGATAACATAAATGAGGGAACACAGTGATACGGATTTGAGCAGAATCTACAGGCTATTTCCTAAACACCTGAAACACCTTACCGCACTCCAAGCATCTCTTCTCGAAAATCTTGACCGTCTGGACTCCGAATAATTTCCCTGCCCAGGCGACGATGGTGGTAAAAGATAGCCATTTTTGAAGTTGTTGTATTTTCCCCAGCCCATTCTTTTATATAAAGGGACGGCGCGAAACTTTAGACCATGAGATCCAGTCGAAGGTTATCGCCGAGCTGAAGTGCATTACACGCCACAACCCGCGCATTTACATTGCTATCAAATGGCTTGCGACCTATGTGAAAAACCGGCCCAAACAGATTCACGACCTAATGGAAAATAAGGTTGATTTCAAGCGTGGCGTGATCTTTTTCGACCGGCACGAGACGACCCAACATATAGGACCAAAACAGGTGGCCTTACTGCCGGAAGACCCTGGGGAAATTTCACGCCTGCCGCGCCAAGAAGAGGGGCAAAACCTGAACCTTTTCCGATGGGATGTGGGCGCGGGTCTGCGCTATAAGTTCGAACCGCTGGGGAAAAACCTGCTTGCCACTTATTGGAAGCAGGCTTGTAAAAACCTGGGTATTGAAGGGGTCGATTTGTACGGGGGGGACACAACACAGTAGCCTGCAGTATTTAAGGGAATTGGGCAAGAGTAAATCTGAAGTTGAAGACATTTCCGGGCATCAAACGAGCGATGCCCTCGACCACTACATCGAGGACAGTTTCGCAATCCAGCGGCGTGATTACCGGTTTCTCAGGAATGACCCGCAAGAAGGCGATAACCACGCTAAGCCACGACCAAATCCAGAAAGATTACTGCAACCACCTTCAGGTAGCCGCCCTGCAGTAATCTTGCAGTGGCCTGAAAAGACTTCAACCACCACTAAGTAACTAAAAACACGCATAAAACAATTAGGCGGGAGAGGATTTGAACCTCCGACTTCCACCGTGTGAGGATGGCACTCTCACCACTGAGTTACCCGCCCCCTAGCCCCGCAACAGCAGCGCGGGGTCGCATTTCATCGCCGCTATTTATATCTGATACCTCGGCCAAACGCAACACTCAATGCCGAAAAAATCGAAGACCCTCTCCGCGAAGGCGGCCGGAGCATCGGTTTTCCACACGAACCTCTCAAAAAGCCTAGTGTTTGGCGGCTGCGGCCGCCTTGTGCAGTTGCTCGATCTTTATACGTTCGTAGTCCTCTTTTGCCTTTTGATCTTTGAAATCTATTTTCAGTATGGCCTCGAGTTTCTTTGACGCCTCGGCATAGTTTCCGGTCTCTTCGTAGAGATCGGCAGCAATCCTGTAATATTTTTTCTCTTTTGGCTGAAGCCTGATCAGCTGCTCAAGTTCGTGGATGGACGCCTTCTTGTCGCCCAGCTTGGTCGCAGCCTGAAGCAGATACTTGTGCAGACCTGCGGAATCCGGACTCTGCTCCGTCAACCCGCGGAAGTAGGCCTGCATGCCTTTGTAGTCCTTTCTGTCATCGTAGTACTTATACATCGAGTCCATATTGCCCGCATTTTGGGGGTCGAGCCTCGCCAATTCCTGGCGGATCTGGAGTTCGCCTTTATCGTTTCTGAGCTTTTGATAAATAATGAGGAGCTGTTTCCTGGATTCAACATCTTTGGGGTCTGAGGTGGCGATTGATTGCAGGCAGGTTTGCGCTCTGTCGTACCTTTTCAGATCCATGTAGAGCATCGCGGCGTTGAACAGGTACTTGCGGTTGTTGGGTTCCATCTGGAGGAGTCTGTCGTAGTTCGCGATCAACCCGTTTTTGTCGTTCAACTTCTCGAGAATAGGTATGAGGCTTATAAGTGCTTCCTTGTTCTGCGGGTTTCGCTGGACAATCGATTCGAAAGTGGCTTTTGCCTGGGCGAGGTTTCCCTTCTTTTCGTAGAGATCGGCGAGCAGGAGCCAGGATTTCAGATCGTTCGAATTCTTGTGAAGGTACTTCTCGAATTCCGTTATCGCTTCGTCCGTTTTGCCGTTGCGCAGCAGACGTCACCGCCAGGTTATACTGGACATTGGAGTCCATTACGCCTGCCTTTTCGGCCCTCTGCCATGCCTGGGTCGCTCTTTGCCAGTCCTTGGCGTCGCTGGCAAGCTGGGCGATTTCGACCAGGACCTGGGACTGGAAGGAGCGCGGGATTTCCTGCTCGTGTTGTTCGAGAAACCTCGCCACTTGGTCCGTCGTCTTTTTCTTCTTCAGATAGGCGAGGAATTCCCTGAATGTCTGCTGCTCTTCGGTCAGCTTGAGAAGATCGAGGTAAACAGCCAGCGCCTCATCGGGTTTATTCATTATCTGATAGACGACCAGGAGTTTTTCGGAGACATTTCTCGATTTTCCCGATTCGCTTATTTGCTTATAGAGCCGCGCCGCATCGGGATAGCGCTTGGAGTCGAAATAGAGTCCTGCAAGTTGAGCCTTTAGGAGTATATTGGAGTTGTTATCGCTTAGCGCTTTTTCGAGGTAGTCGATTCTCTTATCGATGTCGGCGCTCGTGTTTGCCTTGTGGAGCCAATCTTTGTAATCGAGTTGCACGAGCAGGGAGACCTTGCCGATGGGCCGGTTCCACAATAGTACCCGCAACTCCAGGAGCTTTGGAATTTCGAAAGGATCCTGCGGGAAAAGATCTTTTATCGTAACGCCCGGCTTCCTGCTCATCGCCCTCAAGTCGACATCCGAAGAAACTACCTTGGTGCCCCACGAAAGCCATCCGTCGGTTTTGATTTGGAGAAGCCGCAGGGTATCCCGTGGATTTACGATTACCTGGGAGTCGGGGGGCAGGAGCAGTTCCTGGCCGTTGTGTTGAAAATGGAGCGCAATGAGTTTTGTCGGAAAGAACCTGAGGGATGAAGCCGCACCATTCCCGGTCATGAAAAAAGCGAAAGCCGCGCCCAATACAACGACAAGGACAACAATCAAAACGATGAGAAGGCGGTGCGATGAGGATGGCGGCTTCTTCTCATTTTCCCCTCCACCACGGTAGAAGGAGCCGGGAGACCCATAAGTATAACCTTGTCTTGGACTCATTACGGGCTAACTCCTTGTAGACTGGCTTCCTCGTAAATTTTTCGAATTTCATCGTTGCCGAGCAAACGGTGCCGCCCCAGACCCAGGTTGCCAAGGCGCACCGGTCCGTAAGCAATGCGCCTGAGCTTCATAACCGGATGCCCGACCGCCAGTCCCATGCGTTTTATCTGGCGGTTCCAACCCTGGTGGAGAGTAATCCTCAACCAGGCGGCATTAGGCAGTTCCTCAATGATTTCAACTCCGGCCGGAGCCGTAACGCCTTCTTCCATGCGGATACCCGACCGGAGTTGTTCTATCGCGTTTTGGTCCGGATGCCCCTTTACTTTTACATCATATACTTTGGATATTCCATAGCGAGGATGAAGAAGCCGATTTGCAAGCTCCCCGTCATTGGTAAGCAGCAGAAGCCCCTCTGCGTCATAGTCGAGCCTTCCGACCGGAAAAATGCGCACTCCGAAATCCGGGAGAAGGTCCAGCACAGTCTTGCGCCCCTGCGGGTCGGACGCGGTGGTCACGCAGCGGGCCGGCTTATTGAGAACTATAATGAGCCTTTGTTTCTGAAGTGAAACCGGTTTAGAGTCGAGAGTGACACGGTCACCAGCGGGATCGACGCTACGGCCGAGTTCGGCCCTCTCGCCGTTTACCTCCACACGACCCTGCCTGATAAGCTCTTCAGCCGCACGCCTCGAGCATACGCCCGCCTGTGCAAGAAATTTTTGAAGCCGCATGGCGCCCGGCGCCAACTGGACGACGCTCGCTTTTCCCTTTGACCCATTCGATACCGAAGCGCTCATCCGTTCCGGATGCCCATAACTTTGCGGACCAATTCAATAGTGCTTACTGCCACCTGCCTGGCCCTGGCGTTGCCATCCGCTATGATTTCCTTTACCATATCCATCTTTCCCTCGAGTTCGAGGCGTCTTTCCCGTATCGGCCCAAGCCTGGAGATTGTGTTGCGAATAAGAATCTTTTTGCATTCGACACATCCGATTCCCGCTGTGCGGCATCCCTCGGCAATCTGCTCAACCTCAGCCGGCGAAGAATAGAGCTTGTGATAAGCGAACACGGGTGAGACCTCCGGGTCGCCAGGGTCATTGCGCTTGATTCTCTGTGGGTCCGTCATCATTTTCGATATTTTTTCAGTTATGTCTTTCTCGGAATCGGTGATGAAGATGCAATTCCCGTAGCTCTTGCTCATCTTCCTCCCGTCGAGTCCGGGGAGCACCGGTGCTTCGGTCAGTAATCCGTCCGGAATCGGAAACACCTCGGTATTGTACATAAAATTGAACCTTCTCGCTATTTCCCTGGTCAGCTCGATGTGGGGGAGCTGATCCTTGCCCACCGGGACCCCGTCCGCGCGGTATATAACTATGTCGGCCGCCTGGAGAACCGGATAGCCGAGAAAACCGTAGGTCGCCAGGTCTTTCTGGCTGATTTGCTGTTGTTGTTCCTTATAGGTGGGATTTCGTTCCAGCCAGGGCAGGGGGGTTATCATCCCGAGCAAAAGATAGAGTTCGGCATGCTCCTTGATCTCGGATTGGACGAACATCGTGCAAAGTTTCGGGTCAAGGCCTGCGCTCAACCAGTCGAGAATCATGTCCCAGGTATTTTCGTAGATTTTTTCCGGCGAAGCATAGTCGGTGGTAAGGGCGTGCCAGTCGGCAACAAAAAAATAGCAGTCATACTGGTTCTGGAGCTTAATCCAGTTTTCCAGGGCGCCGTGAAGGTTGCCGAGATGCAGTCGCCCGGTCGGACGCATGCCGCTTAAAATTCTCTTCCTTTGCACCATTTTAAGGTCTGTCTCCTTTTACATAAGAATGTGCCAGAACACGTTTATAACCGGTCGCAGTATATAACTCCATATTCCGGTACCAATCAACAGCAGCACAATGAGCATTCCATATCTTTCCATGCGCTGCATCGCCAGGGCGATCTCCAAGGGAGCCAGCCCGGCAACGATTCTGCCGCCATCGAGTGGAAGCACCGGAAGCAGATTGATCGCCATCAGCACAAGGTTAAACTCAACCGAGGTAAACGCCATCAAGTGGACCGGCACGAGTATTTTGGAAACAATGCCCTCAGTGCCGGCCGTGGCGCCCAATGTCAGGTGAAAGACAATCGAACTCAGGACCGCAAGGCAAAAATTGGTCAGCGGACCGGAAAGCGCTACCAGCGCCATGTCTTTGCGTCCGCCCCGCAGATTTCCAAAATTTACAGGCACCGGTTTGGCCCAACCGAAGAGATAAGGCGAATGGGTCAACAGGAGAATTCCGGGCAGAATTATCGTCCCTACCATGTCGATATGCGAAATCGGATTGAGCGTGATTCGTCCCATCAGCCGGGCTGTGGGATCACCCAGTTTCTCCGCGACCCACCCGTGGGCAATTTCGTGAAGAATGACGGCGAAGAGCAGCGGCACTATGGAGAGAACCATTACCAGAACGTCGTTCATCAAAGTACCATACTCCCTCGGTTTCGTTTCGGGTCCAGGCGCATATATCAGTATTTACCTGTTTCCACCAGTTTTGTATTAGGCCCGGGACCTGTTTTCGTTCCTCAACAGCTCTTCCACTGAGCAGATTGAACACCTGCTGCGAAGAGTTCCGGATGCCTGGAGACGAGAAAGTGAAACTCCTCGGAGCGGTTTGCAACCTCCCTGTCGATCCTGGCGTTCAGAAGCTCATCGAGCAACTTCCGGTAAATCGGACCCGGAGGAATTCCCATCGCCTTGAGGTCCTTGCCCTTGAGTTCGGCCTGCACGTTTCTATATTTGTGGAAATAATGGCTGACAGCCCTTCGCGTCGATTCGTCTTCGGCCCTGCCCATCAAAAATAGCAGTTCTTCGGGCTTGAACGGCAAGAGCGCCCGGTAGATTTCACTCGGTTTTCGTTTTGCCACGTCCTGGAAAACCGATTTGAGCAGCTTGCCCGAGTTTTCATGGGTCCAGATCAGGCGGTCACGCTGGCTTGGGCTGAGCAGAAGTCTTGTGCAGGCTTCTTCGACGGCCTGGGGCGCCAGGCTTGAAAACAGGCCAAGAAGGTAGACCCACCAACGCTCCAGCGGTTCATCCAGAAAACTCAGCCGATACCAGGAGATGACCTCTCTCAACTTGGCGAAAAGCTCCTCCATTTTTCTGTCGAAGTTGATGGCGGAGGCCAGTGCCGGCATAACGCCAAACTCAGTCATCCTTTTAAGCGCCGGGACAGGGTTCTCCTCTTCCAGAATCAACTTGATCTCGTGAAGAAAACGACGGCCGCCGAGTTTCTGAATCAGGCCCATGAGCACGGCGTTTCTGATGAGCCCGGCGGACTGCTTCCCTATCCGGAAACCGAACCGCTGCTCAAAACGGATTGCCCTCAAAATTCTCGTCGGGTCCTCGATAAAACTCAGGTTGTGCAGAACCCGGATCGTTTTCTCTTTGATGTCGCGCTGACCGCTGAAAAAATCGATCAGTTGGCCGAAATCAACCGGGTCAAGCGCCAGGGCAAGAGTGTTTATCGTAAAATCCCTGCGGTAGAGGTCCATCTTGAGCGAACTGGACTCCACGATCGGCAGGGCGGCCGGGTGTTGATAATATTCAAACCGTGCCGAAGCTATGTCGACCGTCTGTCCGTCGGGAAAAACAAGCATTGCGGTGTTAAACTTTTTGTGCAGCTTGGCCTTTATCTTGTGCTTCTCTGAAAAAGCCCTGGCGAATTCGATACCGTCGCCCTCCAAAACTATGTCTATGTCGAAATTAGGGCTTCGCAGGAGCAAGTCGCGCACGAAGCCGCCGACGGCATATGCCCGGTACCCCAGGCTTTCGGCCAGGAGCCCGAATTCCCTGAGCATTTGAATTATCTTTTTAGGAAGCTGCTCTGCCAGCACAGACTGGATGTTCTTACGCTTCGACCAGTGCGAGAGGGATTCATCGGAGATCGTGAGGTCGGCGTTATTGTCGCTCACCATGAGATCGAGCAGGTCGCGCCGCGTGATGACGCCCAGCACTTTGCCATTGGCGACAACGGGTACAATGCGCTGATGCCGCTCGACGAGATACGTTTGTATTTCAAGGAGCGTTCCGTTCGGCCCCACGACCGCGACGTCCGTATTCATGAACTCGGCCACCGTCCGTTTCGTAAGACCGTGGAAAAGTGCCTTGTCAAGCACCTGGCGCGTAATCAGTCCAATGAGCACCCCGTTTTCCAACACGGGCATGGCATTTATGTTGTAGTGCACCATCGTCAGTTCCGCTTCCCCGATTTCCACCTGGGGTTCGGTATGGATAGCAGGACTCGACATCAGGTCCTCTGCAGTCGGATAAGGATGAATCTGGCTCCGAAGGACTTCCAGCAGCTTTGCCTCGGCCTGGACCAGGGTGAGGTCTTTTATGCTGGCAGAGGCGGCGGTCGTATGGCCTCCGCCTCCAAACAGGGAAACAATCGCCCCGACATTTACCTCCTGGATGCGGCTTCTGGCAACGAGGTAGACTCGGTCATCCATGCGTGCCAGTGCGAATACGACGTCCAGGTTCTCGATATCGCGGAGCTTGTGGACCAACACGGCAAAATCGCCCACGTACCTGTCGACCGAAACCGTCGTGACACATACCTCTATTCCCTGGAAATTATAGTTTTTTGCCGAAAGAATCAGTTCGTTGAGCAGGTTGATCTGTTCCGCCGAAAGTTCCTGGGTGACCATGTCCGAGACCACGTTGAGGTCGGCCCCGGACCTTAAAAGATAAGCGGCGGCTTCGAAATCTTCAGGCGTCGTACTATTGAAGGTGAATGATCCCGTATCCTCGAACACACCGAGGCTCATTATGGTAGCCTCCTCCGCTGTGACCTCTATACCTCGCTCCCTGAACAACTGTGTAAAAAGGGTCACCGTGGAGCCGACGCGTTTCACTATGGACAGGTTCGCCCGTACATCATCCTCGGTATCCGGATGATGGTCGTAGACATGAATATCCAGGCCGGGTTTGTGCAAGATATCTACGAACCTGCCGATTCGGGATGACTGTCTCGTGTCGACGAGAATGAGCCGTGTTACCTTATCCAGGTCCAGATCGCGCAGCCTCGTAAAGCCGTATATGTACACCGTCGATTTTATAAAATACTCGCGCAGGGTCCTTTCCTGGGAGCCTGGAAAGACCAGGGTCGCGCCGGGGTAAAGTTTCTTTGCCGCAATCATCGATCCCATTGCGTCAAAGTCGGCATTTATATGAGTGGTAATGACTTCCATTCCGGGCAGTCCCGTCTCTCCACTCTTCACTGCTCCAAGCCTTGCCTCAGGGCCGCGGGTGGTATTTCTTGTGAATCTCTTTGAGCCGCTCCCGGGCGACATGCGTATATATTTGAGTCGTGGCGATATCCGAATGACCCAGCATCACCTGCAGCGAGCGTAGATCGGCCCCGTTTTCAAGCAGGTGCGTCGCAAACGAATGCCGCAACATGTGCGGGGTAATATTTGCAGCAATGCCGGCTTTCCCGGCGCTGCTTTTGATTATCTTCCAGATGCCCTGCCTTGAAATCTTTTGCCCTCTGGCATTGAGAAAAACCTCCGGAACAGAACCCCTCTTCAATAAATTAAGACGTCCGAACTCCAGGTAGGCCTTGACAGATTCGGCGGCGATCTCACCCATCGGTACAAGGCGCTCTTTTTCTCCCTTTCCGCGAACCAGGAGATAACCGGGTTGCATGACAACCTGGGGCAACCGGAGGTCCGCCAGTTCGCTCACTCTCAGGCCGCATCCATAAAGAAGCTCGAACATCGCCTTGTCCCTTTGCCCAAGTGGTTTGCTGGAATCGGGCAGGGCCAGCAACGACTCGATTTCGGCCGAAGTAAGCGCCTTGGGCAATTGTGGACCGAGTTTAGGGAAATGAACGAGCGAGGCCGGATTACCCTTGATCCGGCCATCCTTTTCCAGGAATTTGAAAAACGAGCGCAAGGCGGCCAGCCTGCGAGCACGTGAACGGGGAGAAAGTAACGGCCCTAACGTTTGAATATAGCCGCTTATGATCCCTCCGGAAACTTCCCGCCAGCAGGAAGTGCCCAATTCTATCAAATGATCCTGAAAATGCCTCAAATCGGCAGAATAGGCGCTGATGGTATTAGCACTCAGACCGCGCTCAACCGAGAGGTTGTTCAAAAAAAGATCGATCTCAGCATCCACTGACAATTCCGAAGCGGGAAGCGGGAAGCAAGGAGCGGGAAGAAATCCTCCACAACCCATCGAACCCGCAATCGTTCAATACACGAATCGATTTTACTTTGCCAAACCGCGGTATTCGCACGGCCACGGAGAATTCTTGATCCTTGCGAAGCATCGGGAGATTGGTGCGCGCAGGTTTTCTTCCCGCTTCCCGCTCCCTACTGCTTTTCTTTACGCTTGCCGCTACTTCGCCCTGTTTTTGGGAAGTTGTGTCGCATACGTCTGGAACTGATAGTCAACCAGGAATGAAGTGCGGACGCTGTCCGGGGCGCGCCTTGTCGATATCAGGTCCACATTGTGTACTTTGCCGACTTCGTCGGCAAAAGTGATCCGTGTGCCGTCCGCAAATCCGCCATCATGAAACCACACCTCCGGGGGAAGGAGCCAAGCTTGCCCGAAGCGCTCTTCGAATTTAATGAAACCGAGGGCGTCTATCGGAAATTGAGCGTAGATGCAAAGCTCCTCGTCCGTGGCGGACCGTTTCAGTTTGGATGAGAGTTGAAGACGCATGGCGTTCAGGTCCTCTTCCAGGGGCCACTGAACACCACCTTCATCGGCAAGTATGCGATCCCACCTCTTCGCGTCCGTTCTGCCGCTCTCCAGTACTTTCTGAATGATCCATTCATGCGGACCATAAAAGGGAAACGGCCCGTAGCGCCCCAACACCAGCCTTTTCAGGTCGTCAGAGGGTTTTTCGTAGCGGCCGTTCAGTAAGTTGCTGATAGCCGTTGACCACAGGATCTGACTGCCCGGGGTGGCCATCCAGATGTTTCCCATCTCTTTGCGCACTTCGATGAGTTCGCTGAAAAGCTCGCGGGAACGTTCGGACAACCCCGCCCTCTCGGCTTGCTCCAGGGCCATGCCTATGGCGCCTCCGGGGAGCATGTGTTTTTTGACCGTCGGGTCGAAGCCGCGAAACGGGTTTGTGAACTTTTCATAGAGCCGCACCTCGCGCCACAGCGTATCCGAAGTGTCCAGAATCGGCCTGATGTTTAACCCGGTAGTCTTGAATCCGTAGGCATGAAGGTCCTGAATGAGGCTGAGGGCAGGGGCCTGGCTGTGTATGCCGCCATAGCCGTGATCGGCAACCTCTACTACCTTGGCCCCTTCCTGTACCGCGGCCATGATGCGGGCGAGTTCGTTTCCATCGGTATTGTGGCCGTGATACGAGAGCAGCAGGTCAGGAAACTCTTTCCTGATGGCGCCTACAAGTTGAGCTATGCGCGGGGCCGATCCAAGCGAGGAGTGGTTCTCGATGCACAGGATAATATTTTCGCCCAGAAGCGAGAGGACCTCCTCAGCTTTTCGGACGTAGAAATCGTCCGTATGCTCGATCCCGGTGCTGAAGCACAAACAGGGCATAAGGAGCTTGCCGGCCTTCTTGACGGCTTCGGCTGCAACTACCATGTTCGGTATATAGTTCATGAAATCGTACATCCTCCAGATATCCACGTACCTGGAGAAAAGCCTGACGGTCATTTCGATGACGTTATCGGGATACGGTCTATAGCCGAACAGATATCTTCCCCGGCAAAGGCCCTGGATAAGAGTGTTGGGCATGGCCTTGCGGATGAGCCGCAGCTTCTCGAATGGGTTTACCTGCTTTTTCATGAGGTCGACATGGAAAGTGGCCCCGCCCAGTATCTCAAAAGCGAAATATCCGGCTGCATCTCGATAAGGCGCTAGCTTCAGGGTCGTCTGCGGCATTATCCGGCATTTGAAATCCGACTGCGAAACATCGCGTTCGTTATTGGTGAGAAAAACGCCGGGGGTGCGGTGCAGGAAATCGAGGATCTCTCCTGGCGCCATCTGTGGTGAAACTCGCTCACGCTCAGGCATTGCTCAAACTCCATCTGTTTTGTTCACTTGGGCCGGGATGGGACTCGCCCGTAAATCGCTGTCAAACAATCACCCGCCTAGCCTTCCGCATAAGGGTTATAGCCATACGCGTTTATTTCGGCCAGGAGACTGGCCAGTTTGCCGATCGGCGGGGCTTCTTCCTGATAATCTAAAAGCTGTGGATGTGTTTCGATATAAGAGGTGTCGAAATTCCGGTCGATAAAATCCTGGTCCTTTACGATTTGCTTATAATAGGGAATTGTTGTCTTTACGCCGGCGATAACAAAGCTGTTGAGCGACCTCTTGAGGCGGTCGACGGCTTCCATCCAGGTAAAGCCGTAAACCGTGAGTTTACATAGCATCGAGTCGTAGAAACGCGGGATCTCGTACCCTTGATAGACGGCGCCGTCGATGCGCACGCCGTGCCCGCCTACAGACTGGTAAATTTCGATCTGCCCGGGGTTGGGCATAAAGTTATTCTTCGGGTCCTCCGCCGTTATCCTCAATTCGATTGCAGCCCCGCGAAAGTATATATCCTTCTGCGATATCGAGAGCGGTTGGCCCCCGGCGACGAGGAGTTGCTCGCGGACAATGTCTATTCCAGATATCATCTCCGAGACCGTATGCTCCACCTGAATCCGTGTGTTGACCTCGAGGAAATAATAGTTGTCGTCCTGGTCCATGAGAAATTCGACCGTGCCGGCGTTAAGATAATTGGACGCTCGGGTGGCCCGTACAGCGGTCTCGCAGATTTCATTGGAAAGCGATTCGGTCAGGAACGCCGGGGCTATTTCGATCATCTTCTGATGACGTCTCTGGATCGAGCAGTTACGGGTCCCCAGATGAACGACATTGCCATGTCCGTCGGCGAGGATTTGAACTTCGATATGCCGCGGATTGGTCAGGCCCTTTTCAAGGTAAATCTCATCGTTGCCGAAGGCCATTCTGGCTTCTGAACGCCCGGCTTCGATAAACCTGAGCAGTTCGTCTATGTTGTAAGCCACCCGGATTCCCCGCCCGCCGCCGCCGGCGACCGCCTTGACCATGATCGGAAAACGGTTCGTTTCGGCAAAGGCCCTCGCAATCTCCTTGCCTGTCTCACCATGCGGTAGCACTTCGGTTCCGGGGATCCCTGGAATTCCAGCTTCCTTCATGATCCGGCGGGCGATTACCTTGCTGCCCATATCGATTATGACTTGTGGTGGAGGTCCGACGAATACCAGGCCCGCTTGCGTGCACTGCTTGGAAAAAGCCGGATTCTCGGCAAGAAAACCATAACCGGGGTGTATTGCTTCAGCTTGGCAGCTCTGCGCCGCCTGTATGATGCGCTCGATATTGAGGTAATCTTTCCTGGGGCCGCTTCCGATACAGATGGCTTCATCGGCGCGCATAATGTGCATCGACGACTTGTCGGTCTCCTCATAGATAGCGACAGTCTTTATGCCCAGCTCCTGAGCCGAGCGCGCTATGCGTATTGCGATCTCGCCTCTGTTGGCAATCAGTAACTTTTTGAACATGCTCGGCTCGCTTTCGATAAAAGGATATTCACTTGAGTCCGTTAAAGGCTTCCGATTATAACGACAAATATCACAGTGAGCGGAAAGACTGCAACGAGGGAATTGCGGGTTGCGGGGGAGCGAACATCGAAGGGCGGCCCGCACAGGTTGTCCGGGCTATAAATGCGGCGGCCCTCCATGGCCTGCAGGGCTAATACGACACGCTCGTCCGTCTGCCCGCACGTCGCGCGCTGCTTCTCCGGTGCACGTTCTGCCTGCTCATGAGGTTGCATTGGAAAGGTTTGCCGATGACACTGGCGTCCCATTTGGGCCTGTTCACATCGATTAGCAGGTCCTTGATGCTTGACCAGCGCGCCGCGCCATAGAACTCGCAGGACTTTCCTTCATTAAAGAATTCACAATGTTGCTCGCTTACATATTTTTCGAACTTTTTGCAGTATTTGATTTTCATAATTGCCCCCGAAGTTCCATTGCCCGCTCTCTCCCTGCGCAGTAACGCCAGGCTGCCTGATAGGCGTAAAGATAATCCGCTATTTCTCAAGCGCAATGTGGAGCTTTGACCGGGATTCGGGAGAATTTAGCGTATGAGGGACTGCTCCCCCAAGGGCCCTCGGCACGAAGGAGTAAGAGGCATATCTGCAAATAGTTTGCGCCACATTTTGCGAAGTGTCGGCAGCACCGTTGCCTGCCGTTTGTGATGCGCCGCTTCAGGTTTATTTTTTCTTTGCAACTAAAAGCCGAACCAGTTATAAAGTTCTTTCCTGCAGGCCAGTAGCTCTAACGGCTAGAGCATCGGACTCCAAATCCGAGGGTTGGGGGTTCGAATCCCTCCTGGCCTGCCAGGAATATCCAGGGGTTACAGCAAAAGGCTGTGACCTTTCTTTTTGGTGTGCTTGTAGGAGAAGCTATGAAAAAAATCCTGCTTTATACCGCCTTGATC
>CAWGZP010000093.1:0-29255 GCA_963826655.1 uncultured delta proteobacterium | reverse complement strand
GATGAGGATCATTAAACTTTTCGGTGATATCAATGGGATCGCTGCTTCTACCGGACCACGCAGACCGACAAATTTGCCTTTCTGTTTTGGATCATTGCGGGTCATAGGGGAGTCGATCAAGCCAACCCGATTCGATCAACTGCATTATGAGATCCGAATCAGTTGTCGGACGTGCGTGGCTTCTTATTGTTGCAGGACCTTGCCAGACTTGAATCCGTTGGCGGGGAATGGCCTCATAGACTTTTGAACTGGTCGTCTGTCGAAAATCGTATCGCACGAACGCTGTGACACCCGAGTCAACACCTGCGGTGCGTGCCGCTATGGCAAATTCGTGGGGCGCTTTGGCAGATCGGCTGCCTAGCCGCGCCATACCGCGTTGAAATAACGCACCAACCTCGGCTATCGACGAGGGATGTTCCCACAGGGGTGCCCAAAACTCGCCCTTTGAAACCCCAACCTCGCCTTCCACGGTAGGCCGACCGGGCTCTGAATTGAATGGAAATACCCCATAAGCTCGGGAATTGGCGCCTAAACGGCGATTGACGCTGCCAACTAACTGGAGGGCGCCTTCGACCGCTAACAAAACGGACCACGGAGAAATGCGACCTTCACGATACCAAGTCTGCCCATTGTTGAAGGATTTATTGGCGAATACGAACCACGTACCGGCACTTGAGAGGTCAGGGAACTCGGCCCCGACGTCACCGTGCAGGGTTGCCTCAAGCCAATTTGCTGACTCGGCAGGCTTGTTATTGATTAGAGCGTCGGCATCGGTTAAGAGCTTGGCTATATCTCGTCTACCTATGATCCGCCGCTTCCGAGCAACGGATTGAAGTGGTTCCTTGAAGTGCCAACAATGTGAGCATCAAGGAGGCGCACTTCAGTAACACTGCGGCGGTTGCGCTCTCTCCTGAGATTTGTAGATGTCTTTGAGTTGGTATCCTGCTTTTGAGCCACTGACCACCATCGTTCATATGGCGTGTGCTGCCAGTTGGAAAGGAGGTATTGTTTTAATCGCGCAGGCGTTAGATTTTGCCGACGAGCACCAAATGGCTGGCCCTCCATGCGGCCCTCGTCGACGGCCACTCTCTGGCCAGAGCCGCGAGCAGCCCAATACCACTTAGATAGTGGCCTAGGCTGTCTGTACTGATGCCTTGGCAGTGGACCACTGACAGGGGTGCAGTCATTATTCATCTCCTTCTTTCGGCCATCGGCTGGCCCGAGCATCCGCAGCACGAAGCAGGGCTTCTAGGTAGGCCAGCTTGAATGGCCCAAGGGCGCGCGGCTCTGTATGCGGAATCGCGTCGAATGTCTCTGGTATGCCTGAAGGGCCGGCGCCCAACAGTTCAGCAATCATTGCGGTCCATGAAGGTTGATCGGATAAAAATGTTTCATCGTCCAGCCACTCGCCGGAGGCACCAATCTGTCTGAGATCGAACTGCAGAGGTGCTCCGTCATAAAGATGGGTGCTGCTCGGCGGCAGTTCGTCCCCTTCTCGAAGTCCGAATACCTCGTCATTCCTGGAAGTACTACGGAGGACTGTACGGACTTTGCCATGATGGCTCGCGATGAGATAAACCGATAAGGCTGATAGCCCATTTTCTCTCTTGACCCATGAATCCCATGCAGCCAGTGCGCTAGCCGCCTCGTGTCGCAAACCTGGGCGGAACTGTGTCGCAAGTCTGTCTTTCAGGATGGTCCTAGATTCGAGGCTCAGTTTCGGATTCTGCCATACTGTGTACTCGGCCATTTGGCCCAAAGAATGTCGGTCCCTCGGGGAGCTTCAAGCGCAATAGGAATGATTCAACGTGTTCGTGCAGGTCAGCCAGTAATATCCGCCAAGACCGCTCCGCATTTTTCTCTACCCGCTGAACATGGTTTCGTATGGCGTATTGCCAACGCCCGAGCGATTTGCCCCGATCATGTAAACGTGCCGCCATCATTAGTGACCCGCCTTCGGGTGTATTAAGCAAGCCCAAGTGCATCAGGATTTCGCGCATTGCCACTTCAACATCGACCAGATGCTCAGACAGGGGACGCCAGTCATCGAGCTGGCTTTCTGGATCCAGGCCGAGTCCTTCAGGTATAAGCGCGCTCGCTGCAATCTTATTAGCATTAACCGATGACGGGCAGTGGTTGACGTCCCCTGTCCAGCCGAGATCTTCGGAATAGCCTCCTTGGGAACAAGAGAGCAAAAGGGTCATTAGGATGCACATCGGTATTGCGACGCCGTTCCCAGCGGCCGCTTTCGAAATCCCATTCCCACGCGCTTTCTTTGCTGCCAAGAAACCGGCGCAGTTGAGAAGGGGATTAAAGCTAACTCGCCCCTCATGGCAGGAGGTTCATCGGGCGTTGGCCCTCTTTTCGGTTCGAATAGCCGCCAGAATATCTGGACCGTCCGCGTTACGATCCTGGTCCCTCACAAAGTATGAAATGTTGGTGAACCCGCCAGCCAGATCAGGTTCTGTTGAGAACAGTCCGTACACGTCGTCAGGCCGTACCACGGCCTCCGGCTCAAATCGAAGGGCTTTGCGGCTTTCTTCGCTCAACAGAACGCTGTCTAACGCTTCGCGGTAATGCTCCTCGGGCGGCAACTCAGAGAGCCGACCAAGCAGTTTTTCTGCATTGTCCAAGTCCTTCTTGTTATAGGGGCCGATACGCTTGGCATTTGGCGCTCCACTTGCATTCTCTTCATTTGTGTCGCCTTGCGGCGTCCAGAAGATAGCCTTTGCATCAGGCTGTGCGCCTTCTCGATTGAGCCTTCCTAATCGCTGAATACAAGATGGCCATGGGGCGATTTCGCTCCGAGTCTGACAGCGGAAATATCAAAGCCTGCTTCAATAACCTTGTCGCTACTACCACCATCCCAGGAGATTCCGTCCAAAGCTCCGGTGATGCGGTTTTCGAGCCGGCGGTTTTGGAGCCGGATGAATTCGAGAAGTGACGACATTTTCTTTTCTCTGTCATATGGTCTGAATCTACTGTGGAGCAAACACAACGCCGGTTCACGATCACTGCTTTTCCCTTGAATCGCGTTCTGATCTCTTCTCTGAGCAGTGAAAACCAATCCTTCGCCGTAGTTACAGTATTCAGTACAAGGAGGGTTATGCGTCCGGGCTTGTGGCCATCCAGGATATCACTAGCGCTCGGAGAGTTCGGTTTGCCCTTTTGCGTGTCGAAGAATTTGAACTTTCTTCTCGGCCCATAAACGCGGCCTGATTTGTGGCGATTGCCGCTCGCTGAACGTCAACGATAATGGGGGTTTCAAACTGCAATTAAGGTCTCTACAATCCCGGGTATCGAGCCCGTCGGCAACGATTGTGGCCGACATCCAAAGGAAGCGGCACGAAATCATTGGAAACCACAGTTTTGATTGGAAAGCATCTATCTGCGCGCTTGTGGCCACCCCCCCGCCCATCAACTGCACCTCGTCGAATACCCACAGGCAGTCGTTGTTCAGCAGACCGAACTCCAGGGGCCAGCAGGCGCGGCTGGCCGCATAACCTTGGTTCAGTGCTCGCGACAAGAGCATGTCCTGGGTACCGACCAGAATAGCGTCAGCCTCCCGGGTTATTGCCCAGTCCCGGTCAACCTCGCCTCCCATCAGCAAGTGCACAGAGACCTTTCATCGCCAGGCAGGCCAAGTAGGTCGAGATTTCTTAGCCAGCCGTCAATAGAACGTTGCGTTTGTTCGACCAACACGCGCATGGGCAGGCAGTAGACCAGTCTGCGCGGCGTTCTTTTGTCTTTGAGGATGCAACGCTTATAAATCCAGGCCAAAACAACGGCTGCGGTTTTCCCAAGGCCGGTTGGTATATCCAGCAAATCCGGCCATGGTTCCATGGCCAGCCGCCTTTGATATCCGAAGGGTGTATTTTCTTTAGGGTCGATAGATCTTGTTGCCCGCTCAAAAAAATCATCAAAAGTCATAAAGCCCTCCCAAGGATCACACGATGTCTATTTATGCCGCCATCTTCACCAGTTCAACACCTCCACATCATCCCTTTGAAAACAGCCCATCTCGCCGGGCTGGGCAGGAAAACCGGCAGTTATTTGGAATGACTCATAGCACAGGCAGTAGGACATCCGGCGACCCATGTCCGCAACTTTTTCTTTTCTTAGCGATTTTTTGCGTTGTGCAGTCTGTCACCGGCGTGTTGTGCACCGGATAACGAACCATTTACCGGTTATGGACCTGCGCTTAGCCCGAGTTGCAGGCGTTTACCAATGAGCTTTGCCCTGGCGCGGCGGGCAAAGTCGCCTGCGAAGAGCTTGCGCTTTCCACGGAACTCCTCGAGCCTTAACCGGTAGTGGATGGGGTGGACTTGGTAGACCGAGTGGACGAAGAGCGCAATGAACGCTTTTCAGAGCGCACGCGGTAGAGATGTTCGGTAAAACCACCCTCGATTTCAAAGGCTGCCGCCTGGGCAGCGAGTTGACGGTCAAGCAGGCTGCATGCGACCGCCAACAGCACCAGGGCGGCATTGGCTGGCGAGTTCGCGGTAAGTGGGAATGGGCGATGCTTCTGTCCACACAGTCCATGATCGTGCTCTTCCCGCAGCCACAGTGGCGCACCGGCGTTCGATCTGGCTTTGCCCGCGGGGATTGTCACGATCCCAAAGTGGTAATCCGCGCCGGCGAAGGAAATCCTCGCAGTCAAGCCGCAACTCTTCCAGACTGGCCCGCGCTGCGTTGGTGAGCCGAAGCCTGGCTTCCTTCGGCCATATTTCGCACACCCGACTGCGCGGCCTGTGCCATTTGGTCATGGGTAAGGCTGCGCTTTTCGACGTAGCGATCACAAAAACGCACCGTGATTTCGCAAACCAGTTGCGGCACCTGAAAGCTCTTGAGTTTTCGGTAGCCACCATGCGCCGGGATTAACGGCGCGTTGGCGCTCATATCATCCGTTCTCCCGCTCAGTGGAATATATCTCCCTCATCCGGGTAACCTCTCCCCCGATTTCACACCTCAATGCCTTGGGTGCGAGCACCTGTACGTCAGCGCCGAATTGCAGGATCATCATTTTGACCTCTCGAAAATCGGCCACCGGGAAGGAGATCTCGATGCCGCCGTCCGGCGTTTCCCGGATTTCCTGGGCGGGGTGCCAGAGCTGTTCTCGGACCCACCGGGCGCGGAAAGGATTAAAGCGTAAAGTGACGGGAATGGAGGCTGCGCCCTGGAAGATGCCGAAGGCGCCCTCGAGCTGCGGCGCCCACTGCTCGGGCGGCCGCAAGTCAAAAGATTCGGGCAGGGTTTCAAGGCTGTCAATGCGGGAAAGATAAAACTTGCGCCAGCTTTCGCGCAGGCGGCAGTAGGCGATAAGGACCCAGGATGCCATGTAATACTGCAGATGGTGGGGTTCGACGATGCGCCGCGTGTTCGCGCCCGATCCCGGGGAGTGGTATCCAATCTCGATAGTGCGGCGTTGGATAAGCGCTTCGGCTACCGTCCTGAAGACCCTGTCGGGCGCGGGGCTAAATCCATGCCATGAGACCGAAAAGGATTCGTCAATACGCGCCTCATCCATTCCCAGGGCGCCCGCCGCGTCCAGGAACTTTCGGCTTAAGCCGCGAAATGCCTCGGTGATAAACCCTCCGGCGGTATGGGAGAGCAAGCGGCGCGCGACCAGCACAGCCAGCATCTCCTCCTGGGTGGCCGGCAGGCGGGGAAGATCGAAATCCTCCTCGGTGTAATAGTAGCCTCTGTGCGAGTGGTCATAGTCTATAGGCGCCCTCAGACGGTCGCGCAGGGAGCAGATATCGCGCTGGGCGGTCTTTTGTGAGATTTCAAATCTTTCCGCGAGATGGGATGCGTTAGGGAATCGCTTTTGCCTCAAACGGCCGTCGAACCAGATGAATCGCTCAAGCTGTGGAAATGTGGCCATGATAACCACCTCTTCCGAGACCTTAGCGCACTTCTCGCACTGATGTCAAACGTTCCGAGATAAAAGGAAAAACGGTAAAAAGGGCAGGGGGGCAGTGCGGGTTATCCCGGTAACATCTAGTGCTTTGAAATCCCCCTCGATCCCCCTTTAGAAAAGGGGGAAGCAGAACCTGGCCCCATCGGATTTTGCCGAAGAGCCTCTGTATTGCGACACAGTCTCTTCGCTTAGCTCACCCTTGCAGCTCTTCTCATGGTTTCCGGGTGTCCCGAAGGGACAGGAGAGCTATCCCAGTTCGATCGGGGCGGCCACTTCGTCCTGTTTTCCCAGTTCGAAACGGACGCATTCCCATTGTGGGGACTCGCGGAGCTTGCGGCAGCTTTCCAATACGAGATCGGGATGATTGTTAGTGTCGCTCAGGTGGGCGAGGACCACGCAACGCAACCCTTCATGGTGCACGGTTTCGAGCAGATTGCAGGCGTCCAGATTGGACAGATGGCCGTGGGCGCCCCTTATGCGCTGCTTGAGAAACCAGGGGTATGGGCCGTCCAGAAGCCTTTCAACGTCGTGGTTGGCCTCCAGGACCAGCCCGTTACAGCCCGCCAGTCTTACCTTGACCAGGTTGGTGGCGACTCCCAGGTCCGTGCATATCCCAAGCCGCAGCCCGTCGTTTTCGATTATAAAGCCGGCCGATTCGCGGGCATCGTGCGAGGTGGCGAACGGGTGAATCCGCAGGTCGCCTATTTCGAAGCATCTACCGGTATCGAAGACAGTGACCGAGGCGCACTGGCCAACGCCCGAAGGCATGTTTTCCAGTGTTCCCCGGGTCATGTAGGCCGGCAGGTTGAATTTGCGGCTCAAAGTTCCCGCGGCGCTGACATGATCGCTGTGTTCGTGGGTTATAAGGACTGCATCGAGGTCCCTGGCCTGAACGGGGGTCAAGTCAAGCCGGCGCTTCAATTCTTTGCATGTGGCGCCTGCATCGACCAGCACCCGTGTTTTCGCGCTGCACACCAGAGTAGCGTTTCCCTTGGAACCGCTTGCCAGCACCTGGAAAAACAGAGACATCAGGTCTTATCCTCGACTCAGAGAGTCTTCCAGTCTTTGCGATTCCATTTCCACGGGGCCGTAGAGCATTATTGCCGTTCTATCGGGACTGTAAATGGTGTTGAACCACGTTTGTATATCTTCCGAGGTAACCCTGTTAATTTTTTCTTCGATTTCCTGGAAAGCGACATACCGGCCGAACAGAAATTCGTTCTTGGCGAGCCGGTTCATGCGTGAATCGTTGCTTTCGGCGTTAATGTACATGTTGCCCTTAATATATTCCTTGGCCGCCTTGAGTTCAGCATCAGGAATGGGCTGTTTGGCGAGTATGGAGAGTTGCTCGTTTATAAGTTGCAATACCTGCTGCACGTTTTCAGGGGAGACGCCTGCATAGAGGCCGAGAATTCCGGCATCTTCGTGACTGTGGGAAAAGGAGTAGACGGAGTAGGCCAAGCCGCGTTTTTCCCTGATTTCCTGGAAAAGGCGGCTGCTCATGCTGCTCCCCAGTATTACGTTGAGCAGATGCGACGGGAACCGTGTGTCCTCGGTTTGCGAGGTTCCCTGCATGCCCATGGCCAAGTGTACCTGTTCGAGTTCCTTTTTTATGACTTTGGAGAAGAAATGGTGAACCGGAGCGGTACGCCCGGGCACAGGGCCGGAAGGGCCAAGGGCCTCCATCGAGGGGGCAATCAGGTCGAGGAAATTATCATGCTCGAGATTGCCGGCCGCCGCCACGATAATTCTCTCCGGGCTGAAACGGCTGGCGATAAAATCGAGCATTTCCTGGCGGCCGGTCTTTTCAACTGTTTCGACCTTGCCGTAGATGGGCAGTCCCAGCGGGTTACTTTGCCAGAAATCTTGCTGGAACAGGACATGGATGAACTCATCGGGCGTATCCTCTACCATACGGATTTCCTGGAGGATAACGTTTTGTTCGCGTTCGATCTCCACGGGGTCGAATACCGACTGGAGAAAGATGTCGGTCAAAAGATCGGTCAACAACGGAAGGTGATCGGCAAGGACTTTAGCGTGAAAGCAGACATGTTCCTTGGAGGTGAAGGCGTTGGCAAAACCGCCGACCGCATCGAATTCCTTGGCTATGTCGAGAGCGCTTCGACGCTTTGTACCCTTGAAGAGCATGTGTTCGATAAAATGCGTGATGCCCCTTTCAACGGGACATTCATCGCGTGAGCCGATATTTACCCAGATTCCGGTGGAAACCGAATGGGCAAAAGGAATTTTTTCCGTTACTACCCTGATCCCATTGCGGAGAACCGTTTTCTGGTACAATTTCCCCCCTCGCTTGGAATCGGAGGCGTGACCCTCCTGTTACCATATAAATAAAACCCGGCAGATGAGGCAGGCGCCTGCCGGCGGGAATGCTCCTTCTCGTCACGAAGCCCCTAGCAAAACCCCTAACACAAACCCCCCTGACACAAAGCGCCTAACTCAAAGCGGCTAACTCAAAGCGCCTAACTCAAAATCCCTAAACAGGCCCGGGATTATTCCGATTCGTTCTGTTCGGGAGGCAGGGCGGCTTTTCTGCTGAGCCGAATCCGGCCGTCCTTGTCAATATCGATTACTTTTACGAGTACTTCGTCTCCTTCGTTAACAACGTCCGTTACCTTGCGAACCCGCTTGTTTTCGAGCTGCGAGATATGAATCAGGCCCTCGGTATTGGGCAGGATTTCAGCAAACGCACCGAAGTCAGTGACTCTGACTATTTTCGACAGGTAGAGCTGGCCTATTTCAGGCTCGGTCGTAATGCTGCGAATTTTGGCAATGGCCTTGTCACAAGCTTCGGCATCAGGGCTCATTACAACGACTCGACCACTGTCGTCAATGTCGATTTTTGCACCCGTCTCCGCCACGATCGCTCGGATCACCTTGCCGCCCGGGCCTATCACTTCACGTATCTTATCGGGATTGATCTGAATTGTCACAACTCTTGGAGCATAGGGTGAAAGCTCGGTCCTGGGTCCAACAATGGCTTCATTCATTTTTCCAAGGATGTGAAGCCGTCCGGCCCTGGCCTGCTCAAGAGCTTTTTGCAATATTTCCCGGTTAACGCCCGATATTTTCACGTCCATCTGGAAGGCGGTTATGCCCTTGGATGTTCCTGTGACCTTGAAATCCATATCCCCAAGATGGTCTTCGTCTCCCAGAATGTCGGAAATAACGATGAATTCCCCGGCCTCTTTTATAAGCCCCATCGCTATGCCCGCCACGGGGGCCAGAACCGGTACTCCAGCGTCCATAAGGGCCATGGATGCGCCGCAGACCGTGGCCATCGAACTGGAGCCGTTGGATTCAAGCACCTCGGAAACTACCCGGATGGTATAGGGGAATTCGCCGTTTTTAGGCAATGAGGGCTTTATGGCGCGTTCGGCAAGCGCACCATGGCCGATTTCCCTACGCCCTGGACCTCTAAGAGGTTTTACCTCGCCAACCGAATACGGCGGAAAATTATAGTGCAGCATAAACGACTTGAAAGACTCGCCCGCAAGGGCTTCGATCTTCTGCTCGTCGGAAGAGGAGCCAAGTGTGACGATGGCGATCACCTGGGTTTCGCCTCGGGTGAAAAGTGCCGAACCATGGGTACGGGGGAGTTTTCCCACGTCTATCGAAATGGGACGAATCTCGTCGAAGGCGCGCCCGTCGATCCTGCGGCGCTGCTCGACCATCATGGTGCGGACTACCTCTTTTTCGAGGTCTTCCAGGGTAGCGTCGATTTCTTTTTCCCTGCCCTCGTAGCCTGCGGCCAGCTCTTCCCGGACCGATTTTTTGAGTTCTCTCCTGGCGTCTCTCCTGGGGTGCTTTTCCGCAATGGTCATCACTTTGCCCATGCGGTCACGGGCCAACTCGGAGACCCGGTCGATAAGGACCTGGTCGACCACTACCTCGGGGCGGGCTTCCTTGGGATTGCCCACCAGCTTCTGGAGTTCGTCCTGGGCGTCGAGAATGGGGACTATGGCCTGATGAGCGAACATGATTGCATCGGCGATGTCTTCTTCGGGCAAAAAGTCGGCCCCGCCTTCAACCATTACGACAGCTTCGCGGCTTCCGGCCACGACGATGTTCATATCGCTTTGCAGAAGCTGGTCGGCCGAAGGGTTAATCGTGAACTCCCCGTTTACCCGTCCCACACGCACCGCGGCTACAGGTCCGTCAAAAGGGATGGACGATACGTGCAAGGCGGTCGAAGCGCCTGTGAGGGCTATCACGTCGGGTTCATTTTGCATGTCCACCGACATAACGGTGGCGATGACCTGCGTCTCAAAGGCCCATTTCTTGGGAAAAAGCGGGCGAATGGGGCGATCTATCAGGCGGGAGGTCAAAGTCTCCTTTTCAGTGGGACGACCGACCTCGCGCCGGAAAAAACCTCCCGGAATGCGCCCGGCCGCGTAGCTCATCTCATGATAGTCCACCGAAAGCGGTAAGAAATCGATTCCCTCTCTTACGCGGTCCTCCTTTGTCGCGGCGACAATTATGACCGTATCGCCGTATCTCATAACAACGGAGCCACCAGCCTGCTTGGCCATCTCTCCGGTCTCGAATATGAGGGGCCGTCCGCCAACCTCAACTTGTACTGTATGTTTCATCAATTTTCCTTTTCCAAAAAGATATTGGCGCCAAGTCGATGGCGAGTAGCGCTCGCGCAACAGCCGTAACCGGAAGCCTAACGACGTAGTCCAAGCCGTTCGATCACTGTGTTGTAGCGTTCGATGTTTTTTCTTTTCAAATAGTTAAGAAGCTGTCTGCGCTGTCCGACCAGCTTCAAAAGCCCTCTGCGCGAATGATGGTCTTTTTTGTGGCTTTTGAAATGTTCGGTCAAGTAAGTAATTCTTTCACTGAGAAGAGCGATCTGCACCTCGGGAGAACCCGTATCGGCCGGGTGAACTCTGAAATCGTCAATAATCTCCTTTTTCTTCTCTGGTGTCATTACCACGATTATTTCCTCCTTGATGTTTTCTATTTTCACCATTGCCATCAATTGGATGGCAGACAAAAGCGAGTTTTCGGCTCCGGACTATTTCAGAACGGAAGCACGCGCAGGCGGCGCGATCCGCTCGCGGCGGAGTTCGGCCACCACAATGCAGCCAGTCTGTTTGTGCCCGTCACGATCCGCACGGCGCCGGAGTATGTGCTAAAGCACTCACTTTGTTTTTCTTGCCATTCGGGATCGAGTTGTCCGTTTCTCAATCCGGCCAGGCACCGTTGCTCACTCATAAAGGCGAGCGGCAAATGGGAAAGGGCCTCATTTACGCCGATAATCCCGGCCGCTGCAGATACGGAGGAAGCCTCCTCATCCACCCGGAACGCCTTCTCGATGGTAAAGGGGCCGACCCGCGTGCGTCTGAGGGCCGACAGGTGTGCTCCGCTGCCCAGTTTCTCCCCTATGTCGGAGGCAAGCTGCCTGATATATGTACCCTTCGAACAGCAGACCTCGATTACCGCTTCCGGCCACCTGAAATGATTCAGCACAATCGAATGTATACATATCCTGCGCTCGGGCCGGTCCACCTCGATGCCTTTACGGCTCAACTCATAGAGCCTGTGTCCACCCACCCTGACTGCCGAGTACCTGGGCACAGTTTGCACATACCCGCCCGCAAAGGACTCCAGGACGTCGCACAGATCTTTTTCACCAAACACACGGTCGCTTTGCCTGATAACCTTTCCGGTCCTGTCGAGCGTATCGGTCTCGACTCCGAAACGCAGGGTCGAACTGTAAAGCTTATCAAGGTCCGTTATCTGGTCGGCGACCCGGGTAGCCTCATTGAGACAGAGCACCAGCACACCCGTCGCAAAAGGATCGAGCGTCCCTGTATGACCGATCTTTCGCGGTGAGAGCAGCTTTTTAATTTTGGCCGCAGCCCTTGCCGAGGTACATCCCTCCGGCTTGTCCAAAACGAGAATGCCTCCCGCCTCGTCCGATCCGGTCAAATCCCGGCCTGAACCCAATGCTTCCTCCTGGTGCACGTTACCCATTTGTGGCGCTCAATCAATGTAGCTCACCGCCTCGCCGATAAACATCGGCCGGATTACACGGAGGCTTCCCTGTATCCGGCATGCGGCCGCCTGCTTGTGTCCGCCGCCGCCATGCCGCTGCGCCAGTTTGGCTACATCTATACCTTCCTTTGACCGCATGCTCACATGGACCAAACCGTCCCCGCCTTCCCTGAAAAGGATGGCAAGATCGACCGATTTGACCGAGCGAAGGTGATTTATAAAGCCTTCGCTATCCATGCATGAGGCCGATGAACCGGAAATCATGGAGTGCGTCAACTGTGCAGTGGCTATCCTCGATCCGGCGTGGAACTCCACGGTATCGAGCACCTGCGCAAGCAGTTTCAACTTCCCGGGAGTGGCTGAATCATAGACCTGTGTGGCTATATAGGCAGGATCGGCGCCTGCCTCGACCAGGATGGAAATCTTTTCGAAGACGCGTTGATTCGTGTTCGAAAACCTGAACGAGCCCGTGTCGGTCATGATCCCCGTGTAGAGCAACGACGCCAGGCCTGTGTCCGGGGCAAGAGAAAGGCTCATACAAAGGTCGAACAGCATCTCACAGGTGCTGCTTGCCGAAGGCTGTGTCCAGTAGATATTTCCAAAAGGCTTGTTGGGAATATGATGATCGATATTTATGACGAAGGGCACGTGAGCGCCGATGAACGCCATAAACTCGTCGCCCACCCTGTCGAAATCACCGCAGTCGACAAGAATCGCCACTTCATAGCCGGCGGAGTCAAGGGGTTTATTCCCGACTTCCCGGGCGTCGGGCAAAAAGTCGAATTCCGGAGGAAACCGGTCCTGGGCATATACGTCGACTTTCTTTCCAAGGCGCTGGAGAATAAGCTTCGTCGAGAGAAGAGAGCCGATTGCATCTCCGTCCGGACGAACGTGGGTAGCTACCATGAATCGTTCGTTATTCCGAAAGGCGGAAATGATTTCATGAATTTTCAACGTATCGTGTTCACTCATCCTTTTGCAGTTCTTTCAGCAGCCTTTCTATTTTGTCCCCATACTCGAAAGAGGTATCGTACTCGAAGTGAATCTCCGGAACATATCTCAGGCTCAACCTCCCACCGAGTTCCAGTCGGATGAAGCCCCTTGCTTTCTCAAGCCCCAAGATCGCGTTCTTTTTCGCGTTTTCGTCTTCGCCATGGCCCATAACACAGAAAAAAACCCTGGCATGCTTGAGATCGTCCGAGACTTCCACACCGCTGATCGTTACGCCGGTAACGCGCGGGTCTTTAACGCGGCGCAAAATGAGGTCCGCGATTTCCTGTTTGAGCAGGTCTGCAACTCTATCGGAACGTTTATATCCCATTTCCAAATTCATCCAGCCAAGCAGCGAGAGGCGCTCGAAATGCCGAGCGTTCACTGTTTTACGGCGCCTACATTGGTATCAACTCTATTTCCCGGCTGACCATATCGGCCAAGCCGAGGGAGTCCATGAAATCGATTATGCGGTCCAGCAGGGAATTCAACACGCGGCCATCGTTTCCGATTACGGCAATGCCAATGGAGGCCTTCTGATGAACGTCCTGGTCCGCGACTTCCGCAACAGCCACGTTGAATCGGTTGCGGCTTTTTTCCACGAGACTTTTTACGATTCGCCGCTTGTCTTTGAGCGAATAGATTTCGTGGAGTCTGAAGCACACCAGGGCCACGCCTACCGTCATGACAGCCTCACGAACCAGCCCTGCGCTCCTGCCCGGGATCAGTGGGTTCATAGACCTGTTTTATTTCCTGAATCTCATAGGCTTCGAGAATATCTTTATCCTTCAAGTCGTTGAAGTTCTCGATCCCGATGCCGCATTCGAATCCAGCCTTAACTTCCTTTACGTCATCTTTGAACCTTCTCAGGGAACCGATCTTCCCGTCGTAGACCAATACATTGTCGCGAAGCACCCTTGCCCTGGCGTTTCTTTCGACACGGCCGTCGAGCACGGAGCAGCCGGCAATCATCCCCATTTTCGGGACATGGAAAGTCTGCCTCACTTCGGCCCGGCCGATCACGTTCTCCTTGTAAATGGGTTTGAGCATGCCGACTATGGCGCTCCTGATGTCATCGAGCAGTTGATAAATGACATCATAGTAGCGAATGTCCACCGATTCCTGATCGGCCAGTTCCGTTACTTTGGAATCCCCGCGGACATTGAAGCCGACCACGATTGCGGTGGAGGCGGAGGCAAGCATGACATCGGTTTCCGTGATGGCGCCCGTACCGGTGTGAATAATATTGACCTTTACCTCGGAGGCCGAAAGCTTTATCAGCGAGTCGGCGATTGCTTCCATAGAACCATGGACGTCGGTCTTAAGGATGAGCTTAAGCTCCTTTACCTCGCCCTCTTGAATCTGGTCGAACAGGTTTTCGAGAGTAATCTTGCTCGAGCGCGAAAGCTCCATTTCCCTCAGTTTGAGAAGTCTGTGCTCGGCGACCGCTCTGGCCTGTTTCTCATCGGCCAGGACGATGAAATCGTCACCGGCGTTAGGTACGCCTGAAAAACCGAGCACTTCGACCGGGATGGATGGTTGGGCGGCATCGATTTTCTGCCCGCGCCCATCGAACATATTGCGAACGCGACCCGAATAGATTCCGCAGACATAGACATCACCGGCCCTGAGTGTTCCGTCCTGAACGAGGACTGTGGCCACGGGCCCCCGGCCCTTGTCAAGCTTGGCTTCGATGACTCTGCCCCTGGCCATTTTGTTTGGATTTGCCTTGAGTTCGAGCAGTTCGGCCTGGAGGATTACCATTTCGAGCAATTCATCGATCCCGGTGCGTTTTTTGGCCGATATTTCCACCATTGTGTTGCTGCCGCCCCATTCTTCCGGGACGAGTCCATGCTCGGAGAGTTCGCGCTTTACTCTCTCGACATTGGCGTTGGGCTTGTCGATCTTATTTATGGCGACAATAATCGGGACCTCGGCGGCCTTGGCGTGATTTATTGCCTCCACCGTCTGCTGCATGACGCCGTCGTCGGCCGCAACCACCAGGATGACGATATCGGTTACCTTGGCGCCCCTTGCACGCATGGAGGTAAAAGCTTCATGGCCCGGGGTATCGAGGAAAACGATGTGGCCCCTATCGAGCTTCACATGGTAGGCGCCAATGTGCTGGGTAATGCCTCCTGCTTCGCCTTCGATTACTTTGGTGTCTCTAATGGCATCGAGCAGCGAGGTCTTGCCGTGGTCGACATGGCCCATGACTGTAACAACGGGTGGCCTTGGGGTGCGCTCTTCCGTGGTGTCCTCTTTTACCTGGAGGACGTCATCTTCCTCAAAAGCGGTTTTCTCGACTTCAAATTCGAAGTCGGAGGCGACGAGCGCCGCCGTATCGAAATCAACGGCCTGGTTGATGTTGGCCTGAATACCCAGAAGCAGGAGTTTCTTTATAACCTCTCCCGCTTTCATCCCCATTTGCTTGGCAAGATTTGCCACCGTTATGACTTCGTCTATCCTGATGCGCTTCTTGCCGACTTTCTGGACAACGGGCTCAGGTTTAGGCGCCTCCCTGTACCCCTGCTTGGCAGCCCTGGCGCGGCCCCGGTCTCCCTGGGCCGCAAGCTCCTTTTTAGTATAGAGGTCTTCTTTCTGGAAGACTTCCTTTCGCCGGCCCGCCTTGGCCCGGTCAGCCTCTTCGGGCTTGCGGCGCTTCTGTTCCTTGGGGGCAGGTTCGGTAACTTCTGTGCCTCTGGTAATGAAACGGGCGGCCAATTCGGTGAGGTCCGGTTCCTCTTCGGTTTCTTCCATAATTTCGGGAAGCTTGATAATCCTGGCAGGTTCCTCTTTCTTTGCTTTCTTGCGTCTTCGCTTCTTGCCCTTTTTTTTGCCCTTGCCCTCTTCGTCCTCGTCTTCCGCGACCTCGGCGGGCTGCGATGCTCCGGCGGCCACGGGGGGCTCTCACGGCAGCTGGTTGCGCCGGGGGTTGTTCGGGCGGCTGCATTGGCGGCGCAGCGACCGGTTCCGCTTTTTGAACCGGTTCCACAACAACGGCGGGTTTCGATACCTGCGGCGGCCGTTCGGGGACCCGGATCTCCACAACGGGGGGTGGAGGCGCAGGCTTGACGATCCTTGCCGCTTCGTATTTGGGCGCGGGGGGAGGAGTAACCGTCTCCAGTGTTTCCGGGACCTGCGGGGGCTCGGGCGGCGCAGTTTCTAGCGGCGCTGTTTCGGCGGGGGATTCCGAAACCGGCTGCACTTCGACTGGCGCCTCGACCGATGGTGTTTCCAAAACCTCCACGACAGTTTGGACCGGTTGTTCTTCAGCGGCCTGGGCCATGGGTGCTTCAGGCTCGGCTTGCAGTTCGACCTTTTTGCGCCTTCGGATTACTTCGCGTCCGATACGCTTCTCTTCGACTTTTTCAGAAACGGGCTTAGCTTCGGAAAGCTGCTGCCTCAATTTCAGCACGGTGCTATCGGAGAGCGTGCTCATGTGGTTTTTGACCTGAAGGCCCAATTTTTCAATCCTGTCGATGAGGTCTTTATTTTCGATGTTCAATTCTTTTGCGAGTTCATGCACCCTTAATCTCGTCATGAAAACTTCCCCCTTGGAAACACTTTCTTCACTATTCATTCTTCGCCTTCCAGCCGATGTGGATCGGAATGAAATTTATTTCTGCAAGCACAAGTCTTCAGTCAGACTTAGCTGTTTAACGCCGTTGCGGAAGGCCCTCTGGACCCGCCTGTTGAGGCGCAGATCGGGCAAACACCCAGGGCAAACATAGCCGCCTCGGCCTTGCATCCGTCCGGCGACATCCGCCAAAACCCGCCCGGTCGCGGGGTCCAGGGCGAGCCGGATCAGCTCTCCCTTAGGTCTTTTGCGCATGCACGCAAGACAGGTGCGTACTGGTATGCGGTCAGATTGTGACAGTCCGGTTTATCCTTCCTGGAGCTGGTCCGAATCAGGCTGCAGCTCCTTTTGAGCTTCGATTCCCCGGGGCTCAGCGTCCGGGACGCCCTCTTTTTGAGCTTCGATCCCCTGGGGCTCAGCGTCCGGAACGTCTTCCTTTTGAGCTTCGATCTCTTCGGAGCTTCCGGAACGTCTTCCTGTTGCGCTTCGACTTCTTCCGGAACGTCTTCCTGTTGCGCTTCGACTTCTTCGGGCTGACCCTGCGGAACGTCTTGCCGCTCGTCTTTCTGAAGTAGCTTCCGGGCTTCGCCCCTCATCATTTCAAGGGTCGACGCGCTCAGCCGGGTCGTATCGTCAAGTTCGACCAGCGAGGTTTCGAGAAATTCTTCAAGAGAACCGATTCCCGATTCATAGAGCTTGTCGGCAATCTCTGACGAGAGGCCGGGAATTCGCAAAAGGGACTGGTACCCCGCCTGTTTTTGCCGTTCATAGCGGCTTTCGCTTTTTACGTCGATTCGCCAGTTGGTGAGCTTGGAGGCAAGGCGAACGTTCTGGCCTCTCTTGCCGATGGCAAGCGAGAGCTGATCGTCGGGCACGATAACCTCCATGTTCCGGTTGGCCTGGTCGATAATGACCTTTGAGATGATGGCCGGAGCCAGCGCATTGACCACGAATTTGGCTGGGTCCATGTTCCAGGGAATAATGTCTATCTTTTCTCCCCGGAGTTCCTGGACCACGTTCTGAACTCTTGTCCCTTTCATCCCAACGCACGCGCCGACCGGATCGACATCGGAATCTTTGGAGATGACCGCGATTTTTGCCCTGGACCCCGGCTCGCGCGCCGCACTTATTATACTCACAATCGCTTCGCTGATCTCGGGGACTTCCGAATGGAAGAGCTGGATCAAAAAGTGGGGATGAGTCCGGCTGAGCACGATCTGAGGGCCTTTGCTGATCTTTTTTACATCCAGGACAAATGACCTTATGCGGTCCCCCTGCCGAAATATCTCTCTTGGAATCTGTTCCTTCTGGGGCAGTACAGCTTCGGCCTGCCCGATATTTACGAGGATGGCGCCTTTGTCCACTCTCTGGACAATGCCGTTTACGATCTCCCCCTTGCGGCCCTTGAACTCATCATAGACGACTTCGCGTTCGGCATCCTTCATCTTCTGGATAATGACCTGCTTAGCGGACTGCGCCGCAATCCGGCCCAGGGTCTCCGTATCCATCTTAATGCCGAGTTCGTCTCCAAGCTCACTTTCGCTGTCCAGCCTCAATGCCTCCTCGAGAAGAACCTGCTTGTCGGCATCGCTCACCTCTTCGACAACTTCCTTGAACTGGAAGGCCTCGATCTCGCCGTATTCCTCATTAAAGGTAACGTCCAGATCCAGCTTGGAGCCGAATTTCTTCCTGATGGCCGATTTGATGGCCTCTTCAAGAGTGTGAATCAGGGTTTGGCGGTCAATACCCTTTTCTCTGCTGACCTGCTCAATCAACCGCTTGAGTTCACTGGCCATAAGTAGAGATTACCTCCATTAATTTTAAGATAATTCTTTTTTTACACTACCGATCAATGAGATTTGCGCCCCATTGATTCAAAATACAGTAACCGGGCACGTTCGATAAGAGGCAATGGTATCGAATAACTTATTGTATCACACTCCATCATTATCCCCTCCAAAGCGGCCTCTTTCAACTCACCTTTGAAATTCCGCCGGTTCTGTATCGGCGATATCGTTCGGACTTCAATCAGGTTGCCGATCTGCTTTCGAAAGTGGTCGAGTTTTCGCAGCGGCCTGTCGATACCAGGGGAGGAAACCTCCAGACTATAAGGGTTGCCGATCACGTCGGCCATATCGAGCAGGTCGCCCACTGTCCGGCTTACTTCAGCGCAATCATCAACCGTTATTCCCTGGTCTCTATCCAGAAAAATACGCAGTACCCATCCTCCCGGTTCGCTGCGATATTCGATTTCGAGCACCTCCATTGCCTGCGCCGCGATTACCGGCTCAACAAGGCCCCATATCTCAGCTATCAGTTCTTCTCGTTCTTTTTTTGACTGCTGAGTCAATTCACTCCTCTTACCGCGGACTGGCCGACCGCAAAAAAAAAAGTGGGTCACACAACCCACTTCGCCTAGCAGACCGACAATTTTCAAATTTCCAGTTAGGACTAACTTTAACTGAAGAATCCAGAACAGTTGTCATCCACTGATCGAAGCGGGCCTGGATTTCAAGCCCCCTCAAAAAGGGAAACCCTCCTTAAAAGAAGGGAACTTACTCGACCTGGAGCGGGCGACGGGATTCGAACCCGCGACCCCAAGCTTGGGAAGCTTGTGCTCTACCAACTGAGCTACACCCGCAAGTGCGCCAGAATAAAGCATTATACATGAGCCCGGACAAAGGGGTCAAGTAAAATTGCGCCACTGTTCATATACTACCGGGCCGACTTCACGTGTGGCATGCACGATTAGAGCGCCCGGCCGCAGATTCAGGGCAGCACCCGGGAAGGGGTGCATACGACCATATATGCGCACGGGACAGGCAATTGAGCATCAATTCATGGCGAGATTTGCGCCAGCCCAAGTTCTCACGGTATCTATATATATCGAATGTGGCGCCACTTCCAGAAATACTTCACAACAGCGCGCCATTTGTTCACAATAGGACGCCATTTGATTGAATTGAAGTAATTAGTGCGCGATGCCGATATTACCGGTTGGGACGGTTTATCCCGTCCAAACTCGGTATGCAACTTAAAAAATCCCTTAGAAGGCGGCCGGCCGCAATTCTCAACCAGCCGTAAATGAGGAGGCGCACGATGAAAGAGGTCCCTGTTTGCCCGGTCCCGCGACACTGGACGGAGGAAGAACTCGAATTATTGAAGTGCCTCGTGGAATTAAAGGTCCCGATAGACGTAATATCCGATGAATTGGAGCGGTCATTGACAGCTACAAGTTTGAAGGCGGTTGAATTGAGACTGAATTTGTTCTCATGAACCGAACGATTGCCCCGCCTCGATCGACCGAGGATTATGAAATGTTTCACATCAACGGCAATGAGCCCGGCAGACTGCGTTCACTGCCGAGCCGGGTACGGGAGAGTTGATGAAAAAATTCGAGGCACTGCTGCGCGCATGCGTACGGGGTGGGTTTTCCGATGTGCACATTACGGGCGGACACCCCGTCGTTTATAGAAAAGACGGGATGATAGGCTTTACCAGGGATTGTCTTTTCTCACCGGAAGAGATGGATGATTTTGTCAGCAAGACTCTAAGTTTCCGCCAATTCGAGATTTTGCGCAAACGCTGGTCGGTCGATTTAGCCATGTCGGTGAGCAATGTCAGGCTTCGAATGAACATCTTCAGCACTGCCAGGGGCCTCAGCATGGCCGTGCGCATCCTGCCGGGGACCGTCCCCACTATTGCCAACCTTAACCTTCATCCATCACTTGCGGAAGCCGCCAAATTGAGTTCCGGACTGGTGCTCATAAGTGGTCCTACCGGTTCAGGCAAATCTACTACGGTGGCGGCTATAGTTAGTGAAATCAACAATACTCTATCAAAGCACATCGTTACCCTGGAAGATCCCGTAGAATACAGAATGGCCTCAAAAAAATCATTCGTGGAGCAGCGTGAACTGGGCCTTCACATGCACTCCTTCGAGCATGGGCTCATAGACGTTTTGCGGGAAGATCCGGATGTGATCGTGGTGGGTGAGCTGCGCGACCCTGAAACGATCCGGCTGGCCCTTAACGCGGCAGAGACCGGCCATCTGGTGGTGGCCTCGCTCCATTCGAGTAAATGCGAAGACGCAGTTTATCGAATGTTCAACTCGTTCCCTCCCGATGGCCAGGAAGCCGTTCGCACTCAGCTCGCCGCAACATTGGAATGGTTGATAGTCCAGCACCTGGAGCGCATTCCGAAGGCGGGATTCCGCATGCCCGTTCTCTCCATATTGAGGGGTACCGCGGCGGTTAAGAATATAATCCGGGATAATAAGCTGAGCCAGTTGGAAAGTACTCTTCAAACTGCCAGGGGGGATGGAATGTTCACTACGGGAGGCTACGTAAAAGAGTATCTCGAAAAGCGCGGCTCATTCGTGTCTCCGTCAAAGATTTTTGGTCCCTCCCCGGAAGACGCGGGGGAAAAGAGTTACTTTTCCCGCCTTCTCGATCCCGACGCGCCTTCGGCCTGACCCGGCGCTGTCTGCGTAGGCAGGGGACCCGAATTGTTCACCATGGAACGCAAAGCTTTGAAGGTATCGTATGGATAATGAAAACCTGTTCAACCTGTTGCTGATGGAGACGGGAAGCCCTTTGCACCTGATTGTTTCCGGTCGGGGTATCAAGGGTCGTTTCATTGGGTTCAAACCTCGGGAGTATCTCGTCATCGAGGTCCCCCGATCGGCAGAAATCGATGCCGCGCTCACGGAAAGCCACGAGATCGTCGGATCGTTTTGTGTATCCGGGACACTGCTCAGGTTTGAGACCTCAATCTGCTCCCGCCTGAAGAAACCGGCATGGCTCGTGATTGTCGCCTATCCGTCCCGCCTTTCAAAAGTTCGCGATCTGCGAACCTCATACAGGGCGCAATGCAGTCTCCCGTGTACACTGGTAAGCCTGTTGAACCTTAATCAATACCCGGGGTCGATAGCCGATATCAACGCCAATGGTTGCAAATGCATTCCGTCGTCCATTTCGCTCAGCCAGGCCAGGACACTGTTCATCAGGGAAAAGAAGGTGCTTCTGGAGTTCGAATTGCCAGGCGGTCATGGTAGAACTAGATTGTTCGGTGAAGTCGCAAACATAAGACGGGATGGCGCGGAAATATCGCTCGGCATAAAGTTCGACGGAAATGACGATGAAGCGGCAGTGAAAGAATTGCGAGATTATGTTTCCAATGTTGTAAGATTGCCTTCCACTTAAAGGGCCGCCAATCTGTGCCATGCGGGTTCTGTCCATCCCGGCCGGAGGGTGTTTCCACCCGGCGCCCCAAGGGGGTCTGCCCGCGATAATAAGGCCCTGGACACGAAGCGGCAAATCCTGGTAACCGAAACAAATAAAAACATAGTATATTGCAACTGTTTTGTGGACTTATCTCGCAGCCGCTGGAGGGGTGCCCGATGTCTCAACTGGAGTCGATTAGAAAAAAATTCAATCGTGGAGTATGGGTTTCAGCATGCCTGGCCCTGATCGGGTTTTTCATTATCCCGGGAGCTGCCGGGTCCGAGCCGTTGTCTGCCGGTGAAAGCGGCCAGGGGGCAGTGCTCAGGATAAGCCGTATTACGCCCTCGGGCGTCGATATCCCTCCCGGAAGGCAGATCGTATTTGAATTCGACCGTCCGGTCGTGCCGCTCGGCAGAATGGAGCGGGACCCTTCGGAGGTGCCGATTTCAATCGAACCGGCCCTTTCGTGCCAATGGAGATGGTTGAATTCGTCCAATCTGGCCTGCCAACTCAATGAGCAACATGCGATGGCGCCGTCGACCCGCTACAATATAACGGTCAGGCCCGAAATCAAATCGGAGGATGGGGCCGCCCTCGCCGAACCGGTCACTCATTCTTTTGTGACCATGCGGCCTCGCACGGACTCCGCGGTCTTCGATATGTGGCTCTCGCCGGTAGAGCCGCAGATCAGGGTGCGCTTCGACCAGGCGGTCCGCAAAGACTCCCTGGAATCGCACGTTTTCTTCAGTTGCAAGAACGGAGCGAGGACCGCAGCGAAGGTCCTTGAGGACAACCGGTACGACAAATCGAATCCCGGCACAAATTGGCTGTTCAGCCCGGCTGTCGATCTTCAGGCGGACCGTGCCGCCAACCTCGTCGTCGAACCCGGAATCCAATCCACCAGGGGGAACGAACCCGGTGTCGAAAGCCGCGCGATTTTCGGCTTTCACACGCTCGGGCAATTCCGTTTCGAGGGCGTGCGGTGTTTCGACCTGAACGGCAAAGAGTTCACCATTGCCCCGGGACCTTCCCGCACATCTCGGGGGGCGTTTCGGAATGGATGCAATCCTGAAAGTCCTGTTTCGCTGATCTTTTCATCTCCCGTGGCTCAATCGGAACTCAAGCAGAAGGTCTCGGTCAGCCTCGAGGGCAAAAGCGCGCCGGCCGAGAGTCTCTGGCCCGAATACGAAGGTCCCGGCATGGTGCGGCAGTTGCCCGAGAAGGGCGGTTATTTTGCCTACGATATCGAAAACGACTCCCTTAAACCATTCAGCAAATACAGGATCCGGGCCGGGGCCAAAGATCTTAGAGACGAATTCGGAAGACCGCTTGCCGAGGCTGTCGACATGCGTTTCCCCACGGACCATTTGCCGCCTCAATTGCTCCTCTACAAGAACATGTCGGCCCTTGAAAAGGGGATCGACACCGAACTGCCCGTATTTGCATGTAATATCGACTCGATCGATCTCAACTACCAGGCCATCACGGCGGCGGGAAAATCCGGCGCAAAATCTGTTGCGCTCCCCGGCCCAAGGGCCCACGATCTTTTAACTGCTATTCCGCTGGGAATCCGAAAGCTGATTGGCGCTGAATCGGGGATTATAACGGGGACCGTTACCGCCCGCCCCCCAATTGTTCGCAAAGAGCAAGAGCCGAGTTGGTTTTTCGCGCAGGTGACTCCCTTCCATGTCCATATAAAAATGGGACACTTCAACACACTGGCCTGGATTACCGATCTCGCGACCGGCGAACCTGTCCCCGGCGTCAGGGTAGAAATCAGGAAAGATTCATATAAAGATTTAGGGGCTCATCCGGAAGTTTTGACCGAAGCGATTACCGATGCGAGCGGGATTGCAGAACTCGCGGGGACTTCGGAAATCGACCCGGCGCTCGAATTTGTGGAGGGCTACTCGCAAGACAGCGCTCAAAAGTTTCTAGTGTCGTGCAGCAAAGGGACCGATATGGCCGTGGTCCCGCTGATGTATCATTTCCGGGTTGACTCCGAAGGGGCCAACTATGAGTACATCCCCTCCTGGACGCGCATGCGGCATGGACACGTGAAAGCCTGGGGCGCGACTGCCCAGGGTATCTACAAGGTGGGGGACACGGTTGATTACAAGATCTATGTCAGAGACCAGGGAAACCGGCATTTTATCCCGCCTCCGTCCGGCACGTACAGCCTGAAGGTATTGGACCCCACTTCGCGGGTTATCTTCCAGCGCGACGAAATCAAGGTCTCCAAATTCGGCGCGATGGACGGCCGGTTTTTGATTCCGAAAAACGGTGCGGTGGGATACTACAATTTCCAGCTTGAATCCAGTTTTGCCAAGCTCAATCTCGAACCAATCCAGATGCTTGTAAGCGACTTTACACCCTCGCCCTTCCAGGTCTCGACCGAGCTAAATGGGCAAATTTTCGGCACGGGTGAAAGCGTTTCCGTCTCTACGCAGGCCAAACTGCATGCTGGAGGGCCGTACGCGGGGGCCGCCCTGGGGATTACCGCTTCCGTCGAACCTCAGGATTTCCGGCCGGAAAACCCTTTCGCGCGTGATTTCCAGTTCGACGTTATCGACAAAGCTGACAAACAGGGGCAGGAAGAAACTCGGCCCGGGGAGCAAACAGTCTTTCAGACAAAAGGAAAACTGGATAATAACGGCAATTTCGACACCCGGTTTATCCTTGCCGATCTACCCGTCTATTACGGGCGCCTCACGGTAGAGAGTTCGGTCAGAGACGAGCGCGGCAAATCGGTGGCAAACCGCGCGACGGCCAACTGTTTCGGGCGCGATCGTTTTGTCGGCCTGAGCCAGCCGGACTGGGTCCTGGAGGAAGGAAAGCCGGCAAAGACCTCGTTTATAGTGGCGGACCAGGCGGGAGGGGCCGTCCCTGACGTGCCGGTTCAAATTGACATTGAGAAGCTCGAGACGAAAGCCGCACGAGTCAAGGGGGCGGGAGATGCTTACCTGACGCAATACGACGAGGAGTGGACTCCGGTCGAGACCTTGAGCGCAACCTCGGGCACCGGGCCCCAGAGCTTCGAGTTTACTCCGAAACAGTCAGGGACGCTAAGAATAGTAGCCTGCGTTACCGATTCAAAGGGCCGTATACAGAAAACCACGATGCGCCGCTGGGTTGCCGGTAAGAGCAACGTCGTCTGGAAGACGGAAGAGGGAAACCTCCTGAATATTTATCCCGACAAAGAAGAATACCGTGTCGGAGACACGGCCAAGGTGTTCGTTCAAAACCCATTCCCGGGCGCAAAGGCCCTGATTACCGTAGAGCGCTACGGTGTGCTCGAACACTGGGTCAAGACCCTGGAGAACAGCGCCGAGTTGATCGAAGTCCCGGTCCTGCCGGACTATCTGCCCGGCTTCTATATTTCTGTGCTGGTAATGTCCCCCAGGGTTGAAAAGCCCCCCGGTCCCGGCGGCGAAGATCTTGGCAAACCTGCTTTTCGCATTGGGTATGCGAAGGTGGAAGTAAAGGACCAGTTCAAGGAAATTGAAGTACAATGCAGAACCGGCAAAGAAGTCTATAAGCCGCGCCAGACGGTAAAAGTCGAATTGGAAGCCCATGTGAAAAACCTTTCGGCCGGTGAGCCGGTTCCGCCCATGGAAATTGCGGTCACAGTGCTGGACGAATCGGTTTTCCAGTTGTTGCGGCAAAAAAGAGGCGCATTCGATCCCTATGCGGGCTTCTATAAACTGGAGGACCTGGATCTCGTAAACTACAACCTGATAATGCAACTGGTGGGAAGAGAGAAGCTCGAGAAGAAGGGAGGGGCGCCTGCCGCTTCAGCCGGGTTCGACCTCGCCATGCGCTCGGTCACAAAATTTGTCAGCTACTGGAATCCATCCGTTCCCGTAGACGAGAACGGCAAAGCAACAGTTGAGTTTCAAGTGCCGGATAACCTGACCGGATGGCGGATACTGGCAATGGCGGTGACCCCGGATGACAGCATGGGCTTAGGAGAGGGCGCCTTCAAAGTGAACCAGCTTACTGAAATCAGGCCTGTTCTCCCCAACCAGGTCATGGAGGGCGATAAGTTTTCCGCAGGTTTTTCTGTGATGAACCGAACGGGTGAGGGTCGAAACATTGAAGTGAAAATAAAGGCCCAGGGGCAGGCCGTTTCCGAAAATCCCGGCCCGGCGCAGGACCAGGCCGTCGAAACCACGCAGACAGTAACCGCGGAGCCTTATAAGCGTTATACGGTATGGCTTCCCTTAAAGGCCACGGGCGAAGGCGAAATAAACTTTACAGTCCAGGCCGGTGACGGCATGGACCAAGACGGTTTGAAACAGACCCTGAAAGTCATTCCAACGCTTAACAGCGAAGTCGCCGCCATCTATGGGAGCACTTTGGAGGGCGAGGTTTCCCAGTCAATCGAATTCCCTGAAAA
Source organism: uncultured delta proteobacterium (assembly GCA_963826655.1). Lineage (GTDB taxonomy): Bacteria > Desulfobacterota > Syntrophobacteria > Syntrophobacterales > Syntrophobacteraceae > SbD1. Next base: position 3,120 of record CAWGZP010000093.1, on the reverse strand, counting down.
CATGCGCCCGGATTCGAGCCGTTTGACTGTGGGTCTGTCGGCATCCATCCTGGCCGGGCTCGAAGGTCCCTTCGATTATATGAAGGTTTATCCCTTCGAGTGCTGGGAACAAAAGATCAGCAGGGCGGTGATAGCAGGCGCTGCCCGGGATCTCGCACCCTATTTTTCGGGTTCGTTCTCCTGGCAGGACGCTCCGCAGGTGGCGGAGGGGGTACTGGCAACCGCGTCCGAGTTCCAGTCGCCCAATGGTGGAATGGCCTTCTACGAGCCTCGCGACGACTATGTGAGCCCATTTTTGAGCGCTTTTACGGCCAAAGCTTTCAACTGGTTACGCGAGACTGGCCATGCTCCTCCCTCGTCTGTCAATGAAAAGCTGACCCAGTATCTTCTCAATTTGCTGAAGCGCGAGGATTCGAAAGACAACATTTCGCGCGCCGTGTCTTCCAACGTAAGAGCACTGGCCCTGTCAGCGCTGGCGGATAACGGCAAGATCACTCGTGCCGACCTGGAACGACATTATCTTCGCCTGCCCGAGATGAATCTTTTCGGCAAGGCCATGTTCCTGGAAGCCCTGGCCAAGGTGCCGGATACCTTGGAAATGAGAAAGAAGGTGGTCGAAAGCATTCTCTCCAGTTCAGACAGCAGTAGCGGTACAATCAGGTTCGCCGAGCAACGGGACTCAGCCCTGCTTTCAATCCTTTCCTCCCCACTGAGGGATAACGCGGCAATCCTGATGGGGTTTCTGTCTCACAGGGCGGCATCCGATTCGGACGACCTTGGCGATATCCCGATGAGGCTTATGGCAACGATTGCCGAGAGCAGAAAAGGGCAGGACCACTGGGCTTCCACCCAGGAGAACCTCTTTGCGGCGATGGCGTCCATACGCTACGGCAAAATGTTTGAAACTCAAAAACCTCGGTTTGGCTTTCAAACGTTTTTGGACGAGCAACCCATCGGCCATGGCAGCTTTGAGGGCTTTTCGGACAAGCCCGTGAATCTGGAGTATCTGCCACAGGCTTCAGATCCGGGGCGAAAGGCGGTTGTGGCGTTGCGAAAAGAGGGTGAGGGCAGGCTCTACTACGATACGATGCTGACTTACGAACCAATCCGGGGGAATAGCAACTCGGTCGATGCTGGAATCGAGATTCACAGGGAATATAGCGTGGAGCGCGACGGGAAATGGGTGCTTGCGCAAAATCCCCTCCAGGTAAAAACCGGTGACCTGGTAAGAGTCGACCTGTTCGTCTCCGTGCCCTCGGAGCGTTACTTCGTCGTGGTGAACGACCCTGTGCCGGGCGGCCTGGAGCCGGTAAACAGGGAACTCGCGACGTCATCGGAGCTTGACGCGCAAAAAGGTGAGGCCGCGTTCGCACCGGAATCAGTGGGCCGCCGATATGCCGGCTGGATGACTTTCGGCGTCTCCCGCTGGAGTTTTTATCATAAAGAATTGCGGCATGATTCGGCCCGTTTTTACTCCGAGCGCCTGAACGCCGGCAACTATTACCTCTCTTATACGGCCCAGGCGATTGCACCCGGTGAGTTCATGGCGCTGCCGGCCCGGGCCGAAGAAATGTATGAGCCCGATGTTTATGGCAAGAGTTCGCCTGTAGAGTTGAAAGTGGAACTCTCCGAATGAGAGTGGGACCGCTGCTAATTACATTGTCATATCCTGAACAAGAGAGGGCAGCCATGAACGATCCCGCAAGAAGGCCGGCAACCTAAGCTTGCAGAACCGGCAATAGGGCTCTACAGACCGGCGGAACCTGGAGATTGATCGCTTGAAGGCGAAAAAGTCCGTAATTCTCGTGTTATGCCTTATCGGAAGTATTGCTTTCCTTGGCTTGAAAACGGTCCGGGACCTTCAACCGGTTCCGGCTTCTCTCATGTTCGGCGACTCGGAGGTGAAGAAGCCGCAGCTTCAGGACCGAAGCGGGAACCCGCTGTCGATCAGCTATCAAAACAAGTGGAGCGTTCAAACGGTTGCTCTCCACGAAATCCCCTTGTTGCTACGAAATGCGTTTATCGAATCCGAGGACAGGCGTTTCCGGTCACACAGTGGGCCGGACTGGCTGGCCCGTGTCCATGCGCTGGCGCAAAACCTGAGGGCCATGCGAGGGGTCCGCGGCGCCAGCACCATTACCGAGCAGGTAGTGCGTATGCTTCACCAACGGCCTCGCACCGTATGGTCCAGATGGCTCGAAGGAATCGAGGCGGCACGCCTGGAGAAGCGTTTCTCAAAGAGTGAGATCCTTGAGTTTTACTTAAACCAGGTCCCATACGGACATCGGAGGAGGGGAGTCGTCGAAGCGGCACGGTTCTATTTCGGCCGCGACCCCGCCACCCTCAATGCGAAGGAAAGCCTGGCACTGGCGGTACTGGTGAGGGCGCCTTCGGGCTTTGATCCGAAAAGGAATCCGAAGTCCCTCGAATCACGTCTCGCAAAGCTTGCCGGACATATGCGCGACAGCGGCCTGTTGAGTGAAGACGACTATCGGACCGCTCTTTCGGAAAAAGGCTTTGAGTTGGCTCGTTCCGGTGGAATGACCAGGGTCCTGAAAAGCTTTGAGTTGGCACGTTCCGGTGGAATGACCAAGGTCCTGAAAAAGCTTTGAGTTGGCACGTTCCGGTGGAATGACCAGGGTCCTGAAAAGCTTTGAGTTGGCACGTTCCGGTGGAATGACCAAGGTCCTGAAAAGCTTTGAGTTGGCACGTTCCAGTGGAATGACCAAGGTCCTGAAAAGCTTTGAGTTGGCACGTTCCGGTGGAATGACTAAGGTCCTGAAAAGCTTTGAGTTGGCACGTTCCAGTGGAATGACCGAATTCCTGAAAGACCCGGAGCCGGCAAGTTCGAGTTCGGTGATCGAAGCCCCGCAATTCGTTCAGTATGTGCTAAATAGCGCATGGGGTAAGACCGCTAATCTCGAGACAGGGAAGGCCGGGGGCGTTCTCACGACCAGCCTCGACGGAGGGCTTCAGCAAAATGTGCGGCAAATAATGCGAAGCCGCCTCGAAGCGTTGAAGTCGAGCGAGGTCGGCGATGGGGCGGCCCTCGTCGTCGACAACCGGACCGGCGAGGTGCTCGCATGGGTCAGCGAGAGCTTTTCAACAGGCGAGGCAGAG
>CAWGZP010000092.1:0-3857 GCA_963826655.1 uncultured delta proteobacterium | reverse complement strand
ATAACGTTTTCAGCCATGAAAAGGCCCCTTTAATCTGCGCGTGCGCATTTTCCAGGGACACGGGGGCGTGCCGCAAATTGGCCAGGCGAGCAACCGCAAAGGACGACTACATTTCCTCGATCCAACGTGCAAAACGATTCTTAATGCGGCGTAGCCGCGTCGGATTAACCTCCCCTATAGAACCTAGCAAAATATCGCCACTTACAACAGCCAATCGCGTCACACGGATCAGACTGGTTGTCTTTAGTCCGGATAGAAGAAAATCGGTATCGGCCTCACTGACGATTTCATCCAAGCTCGCCAGTTCTCAGTTGGGAGGAAATCATACAAAGCAACCAATCATCGAAGTCGTTGGGAACTTTTGCCAAGAGCAGAGCCGACCGAGTTTTCCCTTCCGCCAAATTGGTATGCGGAAATCTGAAAGGCACAATCTGCCCCGGGTGCTTCACTGAAACCGCTCCTTTAGATCCTTGTCTGCATAAAATTCCGGCTCATCATCCATACCTCGAAAGGCGGATTGCAGTGAAAATCCCATCCAGCGTCGGTCTTCTTCTTTCCCGGACTCCCCGGAAGTCTTAGTAAGAAGGGACTCCACGAAATCCAGAACCTCTGCCTGCAATGGTTCTGGAAGCCGTTGAACACGCTCGGCAATTTCTTTAGCAAGTATCACTTCCGTACCTCCTGCAGGAAAATGCATATCTACCGTCAGAATATATCATTCTTCACTCAATCTCGCTATGATTCCAGTGTCTGCACTACAAAACGGGTCGGACTTGGTCGGACGGTCGGGCCGAGCTAGATGGTTACTGTTCAAGGAAAGATCCATCTTCTTAGGCTGTTTTGAAGGCTTAAATTGATGTTTTCACCCATGGAATGGCGTTTCTAACGGCACACATCTGGTCTCCACTCAAAAATCCCGGTTCGCTGCCCGCAGATCCTATTCAGCTACCCAGAGCGGCATGCCCCGTAAACGTCCGCCCCCCCTCTGACCATATTTTTGAACAGGTGCATCCAAGCCCGCTGAGGCGCATCATTCCTCGAGCAAGGGTTATTTCCTTCGGACGCAATCAACTGAGTTTCCGGCGTGGATTTCAGGCCGCCCCCCGAATGGTTTCAATCAGTCCGGGGTCGGACCGGTCGGACCACGGTGCTGTCCCGCCCTATCAAGGAAATAGCGGTGCAGATGGGCAGTTTTTCCGTCTTAAAATGCGGTTTTCGACCATGAAAAGGCCCCCTTAATCTGCGCGCGCATTTTTCAGGGACGCGGGGGCGGGCCACAAATTGGCCAGGCGAGCAACCGCAAAAGACGACTACATTTCCTCGATCCAACGTGCAAAACGATTCTTTAATGCGGCGTAGCCGCGTCGGATCAACCTCCCCGATAGAACCTAGCAAAACATCGCCACTTACAACAGCCAATCGCGTCACACGGATCAGACTGGTTGTCTTTAGTCCGGATAGAGGAAAATCGGTATCGGCCTCACTGACGATTTCATCCAGACTCGCCAGTTCTTGATGCAGTTGGGAGGAAATCATCAAAGCAACCAATCATCGAAGTCGTTGGGAACTTTTGCCAAGAGCAGAGCCGGCCGAGTTTTCCCTTCTGCCAAATTGGTATGCGGAAATCTGAAAAGCACAATCTGCCCTGGATGCTTCACTGAAACCGCTCCTTTAGATCCTTGTCTGCATACAATTCCGGCTCATCATCCATACCTCGAAGGGCAGATTGCAATGAAAATCCCATCCAGCGCCGGTCTTCTTCTTTCCCAGACTCCCCGGAAGTCTTAGTAAGAAGGAACTCCACGAAATCCAGAACCTCTGCCTGCAATGGTTCTGGAAGCCGTTGAACACGCTCGACAATTTCTTTAGCAAGTATCACTTCCGTACCTCCTGCAGGAAAATGCATGGCCACCGTCAGAAATATATCATCCTTCACTCAAACTCGCTATGATTCCAGTGTCTGCCAAGCCAACATTTCTTGCCACTGTACGCAATAACGCCTCGAAGATGACCATCCTCTCAGATTCCCGCAGAATCAACACAGCTTGCCACTGTACGAAGCTTCAGGTCCCCAAAATCATAGCTCTATGAATCTGAATTTTGTCAAAAGGGCGAGCGGCGCCGGCAAGTTATTGGCCGCAGGCAGGAGGGTGATCCAGTTTTGCCGCGAGGCGGCTTCAAACGCTCTTTTGCTTTCCCCATCGGCAACAGAACCTGTTGCCGATGGGCGCCACCCGCGCGGGGAATGTACTTTATTCGCGTCTGCAACGCAGGATGCCGATGGCGCTTTCGATCTTAGCATTGATCGCGTTCGTTAACGGGTCATCTATTCTTCCTGGCGGATGAGCACGCGCCGGCTTTCAGCCTTACTTGACCACGCCCATTGCCTCGCCTATTTCAAGTCCCAGGAGGAGGAGGCTGAAGTCGCCTTGGGAATTTGAAGAAATGCTAACGGTCAAGTCGGCGTTTTTAAAATAAAGAACGTGGGCAAAAAAACCGTCAATAGCGCCACCTTTCGTATAAATCCAATCCTCTGCCCCTTGGCGTCTGACCAGCTCCCAACAATACCCGAATGTATAATCCAAACCGGAGGAGTGCCCTATCCAGATTCCATCTTTCAAGACGACAGGTTCGGACATCTCCTTGATCGTCACTTCGCTCAGCAGGACGCCCGGAGTAAAAGCCTTTGTAATCTTTGATAGTTCCGTTGGCCGGGACAGAAAGTCGCCGGTAGCAAAGGGGGCGACGACGCTTACGAACTTCGCGTTGGTTATTTTTCCATCTTTTACCAGGTAACCTGCCGCCCGATGTGGAACGATCTCGATATCGCTCCCGACACCGGTATTTTTCATATCAAGGGGAGCCACCACACGTTGTGCTATGAAATCCTTGAAAGTCATTCCCGATACCGCTTCTACAACTACCCCGAGAATCATGAAGTTGCTGTTGCAGTACTGCGCCTTGGTGCCCGGAGCAAAATCAAGAGGGTGATTTTTCAAATACTCCTTCAAAAGAACCACCAGTTCCTCCGATTTCCAATCTTTCGCCTGGTTGGCAGTAAAGGGCTCAAAAGCTGAAAAATCGGGAATCCCTGAAGTATGTTGGATCATATTTTTTATGGTGACTCGATCTCCATAAGGGAAGTCAGGGATATATTTGGATAATGGATCATCAAGGGACAATTTGCCCTGCTCTTTCAGCACCAGGATGCCGAGTGTCGTGAAAAGCTTCGAGACGGAGGCGATTCTAAACACGCTCTCCTCCGTTATCTCATCCCTGGATTCGATATTTGCGTACCCGTGCTTGTAATTGACCGTGCTGTCGCCCTTGCGGATGCTGACCGATAACCCGGGCATTCCGGTCTTCTCGTAAAATGCTTTGATGACTGAGGGAACATCCTTGCCTTCCCCGGCATACCCCGTCCCACTGAAGCACAGTGTGGCTGCGATACAGATTACTAAACTCATTTTCATGCTTATTGTTGCCTCCTTGGCGAAGTTCGTGGTTGTACCTTCAACTACTCGGATACATCCCACTGCAACATGAGGAAAACGAAGGAGTTTCATGCCGTAAGGAATCACGCGTTCTTGCCGAACGTTGGAATTTCACGCCTGGATCTCCCGGTATCACCTCAGTGGGCGTCACCAGAGATCCCGGTGAGGGTGCTCTCAATGTTGACATGGAATCATCCGCATTTAGCACAGTAAAAATAATCACCTAACGACACAAGGATTACTTTTCCATGGCCCGAGCGAAGCGGCACTTCCTGCCCGGATACGCTTGGCACATTACGCACAGGTGTCACAAGAGAGAATTTCTTCTCAAATTTGCAAGAGACCGCAGATCTTGGACAAGCG
>CAWGZP010000091.1:0-13831 GCA_963826655.1 uncultured delta proteobacterium | reverse complement strand
TCTGTTATTACTGTTCGACTCAGTTACATTTTATGCTATTCGGGCAGTCCGGCATAAAATTCATGGTTGCCGGTTATCGCGTACATACCAAGCCGTGGCCGAATTCTTTCGAACATCGCTGGAAGATCACCGATTTTTTCCGTATCTCCATCGACAAGATCGCCCGTGCTCACAAGAATATCCGGTTTCTCAGCCTCAACCTTTCGCAGGATGTCGGCCAAACGTTCTTCTCCGACTAAAAGACCCAGGTGCACATCGGAGATTTGCGCTACTCTCAACCGTTCCGTCTGGGGGGGAAGCTTCGCCGTCCTTATGACGATTTTTTCCACCCGTATGAAACGGGCCTCAAAATACCCGTAGACGTTTATAGCAAGCGCTGCGGCGAGGACGCAAGCGGCTGCGCAGGGGCCGGTGAAAGTTGGCAGGGAAAGGCCCGCAAACAAATTGAGAAGCCTGCAAAGGATCCCGACTGCGCCGATCAGCAAAAAACCCCAGAAAGAGTAAAAGAGAAACCCCATCCAGCTGTACCCCGTAATGCCGCTTATACGCGCCGCTAAATCCTGCCCGCTTCTTTCGAACAACCGGGTCCCGACCGGCGCAAAAATCATACAGATCAGGAAGAGTATCAGCAGAATATGGCTCGGCCATTTTTCCGGTAAAAGGACCCTGACCCTTGAATAGAAGAAGGCGTTTAGAAGTGAGTAGATAAGGAGAAAAGCAGTCAGCAACCTGGCCATATTTTCTTCGCCACCCCTGCGTGTCCGTTCCTTTACCGTACAAAGCGGGAACAGATATTTTCAATTAGTTTTCTGCGTAATCCGGCAAAGGAAAGGCAGTGGTGTTTGGATTTTCCCGTGCCGGAATGGTGGCAAAATATAAGGCAAGGGTGAGCGGAGCGCCACCCTGGGACCAGGCCTTGAGTACCGGTTCGTTTTTTAACCTGAAGGGGTTAGGTGGTTTCATCATTGCCGGGGATTGGAGCGCCGAGGTTCTAATCCTGGATGCCCGTATTTAATCCCATAGATAGCGCTCAACTAATATCCACATTTTGCCACCGCAGACGTCGCCATTTTTGGTTCCAAGTTCATCGGTCAGATCTACCTCCAGCAGCTTCGGTTCCTTTTGCAACAGGACTGACTTATAAGCCTCCGTCCTCACCTGGTTTTCACCGCATCCGCCACCGATGGACCCATACGTTGTGCCGTCGACGCAGATGATCATTTTGGCGCCGATCTTGCGTGGTGTAGAACCTGCCGACCTGACAATAGTTGCAAGACAAACGGGAATTCGCTGTTTTTCTAAAACGGCAAGCTGATTGAAAATATCGTTATCCGTCACAGTGCTCTCCCTGAGATGTGCGCATCTTCATCGCCTCTTGCGGACCTTTGCTACGCACACATACCAGTTCCGCAGCAATTGAGAGAGCGATCTCCTCGGGCGATTCTCCGCCGATCGGGATACCAATCGGCGTAAACACATTTGAGAGTTTATCCCTGGCGATACCTTGATTGCCGAGCATTTCGAGCACGAAACGCACACGGCGGCTGCTGCCGATCAGTCCCACATATCCGGTTTCGTGCTTTAGCACCTCGCCCAGGCAGTCTGCGTCGTGCTCATGGCCTCGTGTAATCACTACGACGTAGGTCGTGGGACCGTAGGAGATCCTGCGGAGCGCAGGTACGAAATCTTCAGCAATCACCTCACAATCCGCAAAGCGCTCCTGGTTCGCATAATCCTCGCGATCGTCAATGATTATCACGGAAAACCTGGCATCCCGCGCATAACGGGCTAGAGGCACGGCGATGTGTCCCGCGCCGCAAACCACGAGTTGAATTTCCTGACCGGGAAAATCGAAGAAGACTAAATAGCCCTCGGCAACTTCGGCAGTCAGTTTCTTACGCCCGGTAAAATGGCGAAGCGCCGTCTTTGCGATGAGCGCGTCGATATCGTCCATGCCGGTCGTAAATTCATAAGTCCCATCGCGGTGTACTATCACTTTTGTCCCCGAGACGGCATGCGACGGGGGTGATTCCAGTACGGTAGCCAGGCAAAATGCTTCGTCTTGGGATAAAAGTTGATTGATTCGACTGAGTATTTCCAAATCGCCTCTCGCTCTCCCTTTTTATGCTTACATCCACTCAGGATTGAAATAGATCTCGAAAACAGGCAATGCAATTTCATCTTCAGATAATATTGCCCATGCCTTTCCCGAACCCGCAATTCGGGTATGTGCACTCAGCGCAATTGGCGCATAATCCTCCATGCGCGAGGCCGACAATATCTTTTCTAGTGATGGGTTCGCCTGCCTGGAGGACCGGATAGATAAGATCGAAGATGCTCTTTTTATGATACATTACGCAACCGGGCAGTCCCATGATCGGTATCGTACCGAGATAAGCGAGCAGGAACATGGCGCCCGGCAGTACGGGCGCTCCATAAGTTACTATTTCCGCGCCGGCCTTTTTTATACCTGCCGGTGTAACGTCATCCGGATCCACCGACATGCCGCCGGTAACGGTAATCAGGTCCGCTCCTTTATCGACTAGTTGGTGGATGGATTTGGAAATCGCGTCTATCGAGTCGGGCGCAAAAATCTGATCTATAACGGTACTCCCGGATTCACGGATTTTCTCCCTGACCACCGGGCCGAATGCGTCTTTTATTCGGCCGCTGAATACCTCGCTTCCAGTAGTGACTATGCCGACTTTGAGCGATTTGAACGGTACGATGTCGAGAACTGAAGGGTACTTTCGGCATGACTGCTCAAGGTCTCGAATCTTATTTTCAGCAATAACAAGAGGAATAATCCTGGTTCCGGCGACGATCTTGCCCTTCTTCACCCGCTGATTCGAATGAATGGTGGCAAGCATCACTTCCGGATAGGAATTCAGTTCATACAAGGCTCGAGTATTAACTTTAAGTAATCCGTCCTGAACTGCGGAAAGTTCTACTTTTCCCTCTTTGGGTTCGGAGCGAAATAAATTTCTACCTGCAACAGCCAGCGATATGCGTCTTGCAGCCTCATCTTCATGAAGATCACCCTCAGCCAATTCGAAGACATAAAGATTCTCTTTACCCATGTCGAGTAAACGGGGAATATCATCTTTCCTGATGATATGGCCCCGCCTGAAAGCGGGCCCAGCCGCTTTTCCCGGAATGATCTGGGTGACATCATGGCCAAGAACCATGTCCTCGGCTTCATGGACCGATACCGTCTTCATATGTGACCCCTGCTGAAATGAAATATTTGAAACAATACTATACCGGCCTTTTTCCCGAGTCTGTTTATGGGGTTATGAATCCCTGTGACAACTGCCTTTGAGTTTTATAAACCCGATGGATACTCTGAAATGAGACCGGTCCCTCCCCCAACGCGATTTCCAGATCGATCTTCTGCAATGTGCGCCCAAAGCCATACGTGTATGCCTTGGCGAAGTTCGCAGATATTATCGTATCTACCTCCGAAAGTCACGCTATGTATCACTGAGCATATCGGAGCCGAGGCGGAGGAAGTCCGATCCGTGCTGACCTATGAAAATTGTTAGTAAATACCTATGCGGAATCAACGGGTCCCGCAACGCGAAAGATTTCCTCGACAGAAGTCAGTCCGGAGCAAACCTTGAGCGCTCCCGCAATGTGAAGCGGCGTCATTCCATGCTTTTCCGCCTGTTCCCTGATCTTTGAGAGGTCTGAGTCGGGTTTGATAAGGCTTCGAATAGCGGGGTCGAGTGTGAGCATCTCGTAGATGCCCACCCGCCCGCGGTAGCCGGTCTCTCTGCACTCGAGACAACCAGCGGGGCGATAAATGGAATCGGTCTGTTCGATCTTCCAGGGGCTGATCAAGGAATTCCAAAGGTCCTGATCTACGACCCCCTCTTTTCTGCAATTGGGGCAAAGAGTTCTGACAAGTCTTTGAGCCACTACTCCAAGCAGGGTCGCCTTTAATAGATAATGGGGCACCCCCATCTCCATGAGTCTTATAATGGCTGATGGGGCATCGTTGGTGTGGAGGGTCGAGAAAACGAGATGGCCCGTCAGGGCGGCCTGAATCGCCATTTCAGCAGTCTCCAGGTCCCGTATTTCTCCTACCATTATGATATCGGGGTCCTGTCGAAGAAAGGTCCGAAGACCGCTGGCAAAATCAAGTCCGATAGCGCTGTGCGCTTGCATCTGGTTAAATTTGGGCTCAACCATCTCAATCGGGTCCTCGACCGTGCAGACGTTTACTTCCGGTTTGGCCAGGTGTTTCAAGGTGGAGTAAAGGGTTGTGGTCTTCCCCGATCCTGTCGGCCCCGTAACGAGGATCAGACCGAACGGAGAGTTTATCATTTTTTTCCACTGCGCCAGTTCGCCTTCCGAAAACCCCAATTCCTCGAAACTTCTTACCGTCACCTGCGGGTCGAAAATCCGCATTACGAGCTTTTCACCGAAAACTGACGGCATCGTGGAAAGGCGCAGCTCGACTTCGCCCCCTGACGCTCTCTTCGTTTTGATCCGGCCGTCCTGCGGACGCCGTTTCTCCGCGAGGTCCATCCTGCCGAGAACTTTCAACCGGCTTATAACCGCGCCCATAACGATTGACGGCAGTTGGTATACAAGGTGAAGCACCCCGTCGATCCGAAAACGTACATCACTGTTTTCCCTGCGTGGCTCCAGGTGAATATCGCTGGCCCTTTGGTCGAACGCATACTGAAGCAGCCAGTCGACGATGTTGACCACATAGCGGTCATTGGCGTCCAGTTCCCCGGCCCGGCCGAGTTCTATCAGCTGCTCGAGATTCATGCTTGCGCCAGGCCGGGTGCTCTCGGCCTTTCCGAAAGCCCTCCTGACAGAGTCGTTAAGCGCGTAAAATTCGATAAGGTAGCGGTTTATGTCGTTGGGATTGGCCAGGACTTTGCGAATCTTTTTGCGCAGAATACGTCCCAGTTCCTCTTCCCACAGAGTATCGAAGGGATCGGATGTGGCGATAACAACGCTGTCAGCCGCAACATCGACGGGCAGAATTTTATACCGTGATGCATAAGCATAGGAGACGAGGCTCGTAACGGCCGTCACGTCAACTTTCAAAGGGTCGATTCTCAAATAGGGCAGCCCGCTTTTTTTAGCAAGCCAGGCGACAAGAAACTCAACCGAAACCGCTTCATGGGGAGGGGTTGCCCTGCTCAGTCCGGCGTTGGATATCGATACCAGGGGATGTTCGTTCGAAGTGCCCTCTTTTGGCTTGGGCCTTTCCAGGCATTTTTTGGCGTCCCTCTGTGAAATTACCCCATCCTGGACCAAATGCCTGAGAATGTTTCGAACGTTTGATCCGGATAAACCCTCGACGTGACGACCGGGTTTTGCCGCTGCAATACCTTTTTGGACAACATCTTTTTCCATATCAGCCCCATTGCCGAACCATAAAAAAGCTCCGATGGATACAATCCCCACCGCCTCTTTCGTGTTAATCGGCAAATTTGGAACAAACCATGACCGGATCGTAGGGAGAGCACAGTTCCACAGTGCCCACAAGGTAGGATTTGCGACTATAGCAGAATTTGCGGAGCGCTGATAAAGGCGTGAAAATAAAAAAAGCGGCCCGAAGGCCGCTGAATAGCAGGAAGAATTAGGAAGGGGCTCTGCTCAGTTATCGAAACCGAACCGGCCTATCAACTCCTCATAGAGATTGTTGCCAAGAAAAGCCTTTAGCTTCCGGCTTTGCTCGCACCTGGATTCGTATTCCACCCAGAAATCATCGAATACATTATTCCTTGCATCCGAGTCCGCAATAATCTCGTTGAATTCGTCGTGTCTGTCGTAATACTCCTTGAACATCTCACAACCGGAGGCGTCCAGAATAAGCATGAAAAGCACATCGGTAGGGGTCAGGGCGCCTCCTTCGGAAGGAGGAACCGCCACGTAGAGGTGTATTTTCTTCCCCGGCTTGGTGATCCGGCACCGATAGCGGTCCACGTCCGTCTCCGGACGAACCTGGCTCGACCCGGCCGCGTTTACTTTCATCAGCTGCATGCTGATTCCGTTCTGGCTCATCAATGAATGAATCGTAGCGCCTTCCATTCTTTGCCCTCCGTCAGCCTGAGTTTTACGGATACGCACTCTTGAAAATTATTAAAGATATTGGGCAAACCATATCTGTCGGTATAGATACAATGGCCAAAGGCAAATATGAATGGGGCGAATAACGTATTTATTTCAACAGGGGATGTATTTTAATAGTGGGAATAAAGTATCTTCGCCTACTGCGAAGTTAGTACGCCTGGAGTGTCAGTTTCTAACCCCGCTCTTTTTACCAACTTTTGATTTATGATTATTTTCTTGATAAGGACCGGCTGGAAGCCGCCATCCGTCATGGATCCGGGCGCGTTCGGATTCAGGCAAAAGGATTTGGATCAAAAACGTAAAATTGAAACACTTTCCCGCAGGCATCGTCATACTCGGTTTGGTCAGCTTCTTCACGGACCTTTCGAGCGAGATGATTTATCCCCTGATTCCGGTATTTCTCTCCAGCGTTCTTGGCGCCGGCGCCTTGGCGCTGGGCCTCATCGAGGGAATCGCCGAATCCACTGCGGCCTTCTTTAAAGTTCTGTCGGGATATTGGACCGACAGAACGTATCGCAGAAGACCATTTATCATCGCCGGATACGGAGTATCCGGATTTGTCAGGCCGCTCATCGCCTTTGCATCGGGTTGGCCCTTTGTCCTGGCAACGCGTTTCCTGGACCGAATTGGCAAGGGCGTACGCACCTCCCCCCCCAGGGACGCTCTGATTGCCGATATAACCGAACCGGGGCAGCGCGGCGCCGCTTTCGGACTCCAAAGGGCAATGGACCACGCAGGGGCCGTGGCTGGTCCCCTTGTCTCAGCATCCCTGCTCTTGTTTACCCTGGGAAATTCGACGGACGCCTTCCTCATTCTGCGATTGTCCGAGGCGGGAGTTTCCGCATCCCACATAGCGATACTCTGGTCGGCCCACAGTGTAATCAAGATGATATCGACCTACGCCGGAGGGCAACTTTCGGACAACTTCGGCTCACGGAAACTTATAATCGCGGGCTGGGTTTTTTACGCGTTCACTTATGCCGCTTTCGCGTTCGTAAACACCCCAAATCTTCTCACCGCCATATTCCTGCTGTACGGCATCTACTTCGGCTTGAGCGAACCGTCGGAAAAATCCCTTGTCGCCGATATCGTACCTCTAAATTTCAGGGGCACGGCGTTTGGGTACTATCACTTCACCCTGGGACTCGGGGCTTTACCCGCCAGCCTCCTGTTCGGCCTGCTGTGGCATGCTTTCAGCGCGGAGGCGGCTTTCTTAACCGGCGCCGCACTGGCCATATTTGCTACCATACTGATACTGAGATCGCCTATCGGGTACCGTGGAGCTGAAAATGAGAATGAGATCGAAAAAATAGGCACGCGGGGTTCGGCACCTTGAATATGCAGGTTTTGGTTTTTAGTTTTTCGTTTTGAGTTTTGAGTTTTGAGTTTTGAGTTTTGTTTTAGCTTTGAGTGTTGCGTCCAAAAAGTTCTGTCTCGAAAAGTTTCAAGCGAGGTGAAAATCCCCCCGGCCTCCCTTTACAAAGGGGGGTGATTGCCACGTCTTTTCATGGTTTCAGGGTGTCCCGGGGGGACGTGAGATACGGTTACGAAAAGTCTCAAGCGAGGTGCAAAATCCCCCTGCCCCCCTTTACAAAAAGGGGGGTGATTGCCACGTCTTTTCATGGTTTCAGGGTGTCCCAAAGGACATGAAAAGCTGTCGCGAAAAGATTTGATGGGTTGCGCTCCGCTCCGCCCATCCTGAACTTATCTGCGTCACCTGCGGATTGTTACAGTCGGGGCGATGGGTTGCGCTGCGCTTCACCCATCCTACAGACTTAAGGGAGCGAGGGGGATTTCAAAGCATTATATGATATCGGAGAATAACAATCCCCCCTGCCCCGTTACCCCTCTCTTCGCTCTATACACCCTTACAAAATGGGGGTGATTGCCGCGTCTTTTCATGGTTTCAGGGTGTCCGGAAGGGACGTGAGATACTTGTTACATAAAGACGCGGTGGGTTGCGCTCCGCAATGAAGACACGCTCTCGCGATGCCGGAAGCCGTGGGAGATAGCGCTACAATTTAGCGTACCGTACGGATCTTTTGAGGTCCCTTTTACATCGACTGCAACTTCTTATCGGCAGCCTGCGCCTGGGATGTGCCGGGATATTTTTCCACCAACCGGGTGTAGATAATCCGCGCCATGGTGGCTTCCCCCATCTGCTGCCACCCCATCCCCTGCCTGAGAAGGGCGCTGGGGACCTTACCGCCTTTGGGGTACGAGTCCATTACCTGCTGGTAAGCCTTGATCGCATCCTCATAGCGCTTTTCCGCAAAGTAGCACTCCCCGATATCGTACAAGGCGCTTTCTGCCAGCTCGGATCTTGGAAACTTGGATACGAACCCCTGGAGTTCCTTTCTTGCGGCGTCATATTTCTTCTGCTGCATTAACTGAGTGGCTCCGTCGAATTCCACCTGTTCGGCATTCTTACCCGTCGGCGCTGCTGTCTGCGCGGGAGCCCCCGGCCTTGGCCGGACAGCTTCGGGGGGAGCAGGAGCCAGAGCGACCGGTGACTGAGGCTGAGGCCTGCCCGACTGCGGGGAAGGCGGAGCTTCTTCTATCATTACCGGGCCCTGGGGAGGCGCGGCCGGTTGCTGTGCGGGCGGCTGGACAGCCGAGGCCTGGGTGCGCTGCAGTTGGTCGAATTTATGTTCGAGTTCCTCCAGCCTGCCGTTCAGGACTCTCATCTTCGCCTGGATTTCCTCCAACCGCGCGAACAGGTCGCCGCCTTTTTGAGAAGCGCCTTCGGCGCTTTGGAGGCGCGACTCGACGGTAGCCTGCCGCTGGTTGAGAATTGAGAGATTCTGCTGGATGGTTTCGGTTTCCCCCGTAGTAGCGCACCCTGCAAGCAGTCCAGCCAAGCTAAGCACTGCTGCATACACCAGTAACCGAGACTCGATTCCACGCCTCATATTGACCCTTTCGTGTGAAGACGTCCGCGGTATATAGACGACCCTTGTCAGATCGAACGGCGCATACGATTTTTGGGGAACCAAAAGACCGGTCCCCATGATACACATGACGACCGGTCTTCCAAATATCCAACAACAACGTTAAAAAGCAACTATTAGTAACTCAAACTGAAGTGGTCTCGCCTGTTCTTTGCGAAGGAGGCTTCGTCATGCCCCGTGGAGATCGGGCGTTCCTTGCCGTAGCTGACCGTGGTAAGCTTCAGGTTCGAAGCGCCGGAACTCTGTATATACTCCTGGGCCGCATGCGCACGCCTTTCCCCCAATGCAATGTTGTACTCGGTCGTCCCGCGCTCGTCGCAATTGCCTTCTACAGTCACTTGCACCTTGGGGTATCTTTTCAGGAAGGCAACTTTTTCGTCCAGCATCTTTTTTGCGGGTTCCGTAAGCGTATAAGCGTCATAGTCAAAATAGACATCCTGGTTCTCGAAGGCTTTAGCCTTGTCCAGAAACTCCCTTTTTTCCGACTCGGAATTTATGCCCAACTCCCGCCACTTGGCATCATCCATTCCCCCGCCCGCGCCCGGCCCGTATTCCTGCCCTCCCCCCGGAGCGCCGTAGCCGGGGGGTGGAGGCACATTCTTTTTTGCGCATGCGCTCAATGCGGCTATCAAGGTAAAAATCATCAAAACAACAAAAATATTATGTCTGTTCTTCATGCTCATTTTCCCTCCTGGCGATTCGGCTCACTGGCGATTTTTTCTGGGTGACCAGTCAGGCAGTTCCTGCGCCCCGCCCTGCCGCGTCAACTGCCAATCCCCAGTCCCGTTCGCATTCATTATACGAATGGCGGCCCTAGAGCTGTAAGCAATCATCCGCCCATCGGGCGACCAGCAGGGGCTTTCGTTCCTGCCTCCGCTTGTGAGCGCATGGTTTTCACTTCCGTCCGTGCGGATGATGCAAATATTGTACTCGCCCCCTTCTCCTGCGGCGTAGGCAATCCAGTCCCCTTTGGGCGACCAGGAGGGAGAGGTGTTGTACTTGCCGCTGAATGTCAGGCGTTTCTTTTGGCCGGTCGAAACATCGAAAGTGTATATCTGCGGATTTCCCGATTCGTTTGAAACATAAACGAACTTGTTGCCGTCAGGCGCCCAATCGGGGGAGACACTTATCGACCCACCGGAGCCGACCCCCAACTTCCTTGCCGACTGACTTCCCGGGGAGACCAGGTATATGTCCTGTCCTCCATCCTTGGTAAGAGTAACCGCCAGCTCATTTCTGCCCGGCCTCCACGCAGGCGAAATATTTAACCCCGGAAAACCGCTGATCAGGTACTGGGAATTGCTCAAAACATTTGTCCCGTAGACCTTGGGCTTGCCGTCACGGTAGCTCACATAGGCGATCTGGCTCTGATCGGGGCTCCAGGAGGGTGAAAGCGCGATGCTGTTGTCCCTGGTAACCTGAACCACATTGTTTCCGTCAAAATCGCAGTAGAAAATCTCCTTGGAGTCCCCCATCTTCTGAACATAAGCGATCTTTGTGTCGAATACCCCCCGCTCCCCGGTCAGCATCAGCATAATATCGTCCGCGAAGGCATGCACCATCTGCCGCCACGCCCGCAGATCTCCGGAATAGGTCTTGGGAGTTCCCACCAGCTTCCTGCCCGCCACGTCGAAGAGCCGCCCATCCAATCTGAAAGAATTCCCCTGGACCTGATAAGAAGCACGGGCCAAAAAGTCAGCCCCAAGGCGGGTCCAGTCCGGGAACTTGATCTCGGCGGCCTCAAGTCCCATCGTTTGGGGGTTTTCGAGAAACCCTTTCTTGTCCAGCGGCCGGAAAACGCCGGAAACGTTGAGATCGTTTGCGAGGACGTCGCTTGCCTCCCTGGACAATTGGGCCTGTTCCGGGGACATGTATTTAAAGTCCGGGACCGCGATGGGAATTCTCTGGAAACTGGGCTTCGTAATATCGAGGTAAATGGTTTGAGCGGAGGCAATACCCGATAATCCACAAGTCCCCAAAAAGAAGAAAAAAGGTAACAAGAATAAACTGCTTTTAGCTACTAATAGACTGCTCTTGACTAAACGCATATTAGAAACAACCCTTTCCGGCTCACTACGATACCTGCCCGGGCCTAAACTTAAGAATCAACACGGTGCTGTTCTGAACAATGGCTTCAGGTACGGGGGGAAGTGGCGCAGCCCTGTTCACGGCGCGCACTGCCGCCTCATCGAAAAGCTCATCGCCAGACTTTTCCCTAACCCTGATACCGACAACTTCGCCTGTCCTCCTTATCTGGACCTCAACTACAGTCTTGAGGCTGCCGGCTCCCTGCTCGTTTGCAAGCCGCCATTCGCTTTGAATCTTTTGTATGACCTGGAGTCCATACATATTAGCCAACGCATTTGTCGCGGTGCTCCCCTCGGGACTTCCGGACGTGCTGCCATGAGTGGTCCCAAGATTTCCCCCTTCGGCCGCTCCGGAAGGTGTTCCACGGGCGAGCTTCTGCCTGCCCGCCTGGGCCGCTGCCGCCGCCTGTGCCGACGCTGCCTGTGCCGCCGCCGTTGCCTGGGCCGTTGCCGCAGCCTGGGCCGGAGACGGCTTTTTGGGCTGAGGTTCGGGCGGCGGCTCCGCTGCCGCCGGGGAGGAGTGCGGAATCGCCTTGGGTTTGTTCACAAGCTTATCCAGGTTCTTTTCAATGGCCTCAAGGCCCTGTGTCTTCGCCGGTTCCGCGGGGACCTCTTTGGGTTCGATTTTTTTTATTTGTGTTTCCGGTCTTTTAACCGCGTCATCGACGGCCAGCCGCTTTATCGGCGTCACCGGCTCCGATTTTACGGCCGACTTGCCCGAAGACTTCACATGTTCGGCAACGTCGGACTCTTCGGCCTTCGGGGAGCCTTTGGGCTCAGAGGTCCCCATTCCGAGGTCTTTCATGGAGACCAGGTTAACCGTACAGTAGGGCGGCTGCAAAGGTTTATGCGGCATCACCCACGCAAAGATAAACGCGGAGCTGAAAACCAGGACATGGACCAGAAACGAAGCCGCGATACCGGTTGCCAGTTCTTTTTTGGGAACTTTCCTCTCGGCAAATGCCAGGGATTCCATAATCGCGTAAGCCTATCTCGCCGAAACGTGCCGACCGACGGTTAGCGGGCAGGGACCTGAACCCGGCGGACAGATACGGGAAATCAAATCTTGCCCCTTCCCTTTCGTTGAGAATCCGGGGAAGGACTTTTCGCAGGCTCGGTCACCATCCCTATCTGATCAATTCCAGCCTGTCTGATTATTCCCATGATTTCCATCACGTAGCCGTATGGAATTTGCTCGTCGGCCCGCAGAAAAACGCCCTTTTGATCGGACCGATTCTGAGTGATGGCGGCCAATTTGCCCCCCAGTTCCCCGGTGTCCACTACATTTTCATTGATATAGACCTTGCGGTCTTGAGTGACCGTTACGACCAACCTTTCGTCATCGGTGGGAATAGCCTGCGCCGAACTCTGCGGAAGCTTCACATCCACTCCCGAGGTCATCATCGGCGCCGTCACCATGAATATGATGAGCAAGACGAGCATTACGTCGACAAGAGGCGTAACGTTAATGTCCGAAACCATCGACTGAGAGCCGTTATTATTGGATTGCATGAACCTTTATCCTTCGAGTTCAATCGTGGAGCGCAAACCTTTGCTCCAACGCCGCCGGGTTCGCCGCCACCTCTTCCTGCCTGCCCTTGCGCATAAGGTCGCGTTTGAGCATATTGAGATAGTCGGCGGAAAAATGGCTCATTTCGTTTTCGATTCCCCTGATCTTAGTGGAAAAGTGATTGTAGGCCACGACTGCCGGAATCGCGGCCGCCAGACCTATCGCGGTTGCAATCAGCGCCTCTGAAATTCCGGGGGCGACGACGGCCAGGTTGGCGGCGCCCTTTATACCGATTTGCTGAAAACTCGTCATGATGCCCCAGACAGTACCAAACAGGCCGATAAAAGGGGCCGTGCTCCCGGTTGTGGCAAGCAGCGGCAGATAAGCGCCCGAACCTTTGCAGTTCCGCGGTCATACCGCCGCTAATCGCCCTCTCCACGTTCTCGATAAGGATTTCAGGGTTTGCGGAAAGGTCCGAAACATTCCTTGAGTCCAGCGATTTGCCGACCCTGCTGAGTTCTGCGTAGCCAACCCTGAAAATCTGGGCCAGATGACTCTCCGAGAGCTTTTCGCTATCGCGGTACAACCCCGAATAGTTCTTGCGCTGCCTGAAAAGGGCTATGAAATCACTCGACTGCCGGTTTGCGCGGCGAAGCAGGCGGAACTTGAGCACTATGACGCACCAGCACGCAATGGAGAGCGACAGAAGAATGAACAGAACAAGCTTTACGATCGGTCCGGCATTGAAGATCATATCGAACGCGCTGTCTCCCGAACGCTGATAAGGCGCGGCGAGATCCGGAGCGGCATAGGCGATTCCTGTCAAAAGCTGTAAAAACATCAATTTGTTTCCCCTCCATGCATCGATTTTATAATTTTGAGAATATCCCTGAGAGTCTGCCCGGCAGGCCCCATAATATGCAATTCCGTTACCAGCCTGGTCAACTCCGAGGCAAGCGGGTTAATTTCCAGAATATGCGCTCCATTCTTCCTTGCGATCCGGGGAAGTTCCGAGGCGGGCGAAACGCTGGCCGAAGTTCCCACCACAAGCATCAGATCGCACTTCCCGGCCGCGTCGAAGGCACGCGAATACTCTTCCGGAGGTATTCCCTCGCCGAACATGACGATGTCGGGGCGAATCGGTCCGGAGCACGTACACAGGGGCGGCAGCCTCACCAGTGAAA
>CAWGZP010000090.1:0-30627 GCA_963826655.1 uncultured delta proteobacterium | reverse complement strand
TATAGTCGATCCTGGAAGGAATTTTTAAAAATGGACTCAATCGACGCGGCGAAAAATATGACCGAAAGCAGCGCCTTTCCTTTTGCCTGCCATGATGCTTTGCCATGCTTTACACAGTGTTGCAAAGATGTAAACATTTACCTGACCCCCTATGACGTATTGCGGCTCAGGCAGGGCCTGTCGACAGGCTCCACCGAGTTTTTAGCCAGGTATACCCGGGGTTTCCTCGCGAGGGCCACGAGTATCCCAGTGGTGCAGCTTACGATGAACCCGGGCACCCTCAGTTGTCCCTTCGTCACCGAGGAGGGCTGCCAGGTCTATGAAAACCGGCCGTGGGCATGCCGGATGTTCCCGCTCGACATTACATCCACCGATACGAACTACAGGCTCATCACTGGTAACGAACGCTGCAAAGGGCTTTCCGAACGCTCCAAGGGCAGCGTTAAAGACTGGCTGGAATCCCAGGGGGTTATTGAATACGCAGAAATGGACAGGGAGTTTCAGTCCGTGATGCCTGCCCGTTTCAGAGCCGGCGTCCCGATGAACGAGGGCCTCGGCCGTCTGCTATTCATTGCATACGATCTGGACATATTTGCCGAACTCGTCAAAGACAACCGCTTTGTGACGCTTAATGACCTGGACGAAAACATGCTCAGTCTGGCCGCAAAAGACTCCAAAGAGCTTTTGAAACTGGCCTTCCGCTATATTCGCGCACAAATGGACGAACTCTATCAGCTTCTTTGAGAGAGTTCCATGAGGTGATCGCGGATGCCCGTCTCCCATGACGGCGTTTGGAGGAATAATGGAAATAAGGGAATTGGCGCCGGAAGGTATTAAGGAGAAGATCGAACCCGTGGGAAATGAAGGGTTCCGGTTTGCCTGCCATCCGGGAGTGCCTTGCTTCACCGAGTGCTGCCGCGATTTAAATCTACTTTTGACCCCCTATGACGTCATGAGGCTCAAGAACCGGCTCGGCCTCTCTTCCGACGACTTCCTGGACCGGCACGTGGACTTTGGGGCCAGTGAGGGCCGCGAACTCCCCATGGCCTACCTCCAGATGGGCCAAAACGAGCGCAGGACCTGTCCCTTCGTCTCGCCTGGCGGCTGTATCGTCTACGAGGATAGACCCTCCGCCTGCCGAATCTATCCCATTGCCAGGGCTTCGCGGCTGCATCGTGTACATGGCTCCGTACTGGAAAACTACTTCGTCCTTCATGAAGACCACTGCCGGGGCTTCGATGAGGACCGGCACTGGACAATCGACCAATGGCTCGAAAACCAGGGGCTCCAGGACTATCATGAACTAAACGACCTCTGGATGGCTATAATCACGCACCCCAGCCTCCGGAAGGCTTCCCTTCCCCAGAAACAGCAGCAGATGTTTTGTATCGCAAGCTACAACTCTGACGCGTTTCGGCAAATGGTTTTCCAGAGCCGATTTCTGAGTTTGTTCCAAATCGAGGAAGCCGAAATCGAACGGATTCGAACAGACGAAACCGCTTTGTTAAAACTTGCCTTCAAGTGGATGCAGTTCTCTTTTCTGGGCGAAGATGCACTCAAGCCCCGCGCCGCCTGAAAGGAGCTTGCGGAAACGAATGCATTTCCGCCACATTAAGCGCCCCCCGGCCGGCGAGTCGCCCAGCTTTTCGTTGCAATAAGAGTTTCAAGGCTTATAAAGGAGATGTCTTCTTTCTATTAGACCCTATTCGAGGCCTCACGTGATTAAGCAAACGGCAGCCATTTTCGCCCTGTTCATAATGACCTTGATTCCGTTGCGCAGTTCTTTTGCCGTCGATAAAGTGCGCAATTCCGGTAAGGGAGCCCAAGATTTCAGATTGGGCGACCTCGACCTGCGCATCACAGAGTCATCGGGGGATGGCGGTTGCCTTATGCGGTTCTCGATCGACAAGGAACTGCTCTTTACGGGCGAGTGCGCCTTCAAAACACTGGCGCCAAAGACCATACCTGATGCGCCCCGTCCCAATTGCCGCACCCTTTTGGCCTATTGTTTCTCCGGGGGTGCTCATTGCTGCACGACACTTTTCATCGCCACCCAATCCGGCCGCACCACCTCGCTGGACATGGTGGACCTGGCTCACACTGACACGAGTGCAAAATTCATCGAACCGGACGGAACTTCCCGGAAAGCGCTGAAAATCTCCGACTGGCAGTTCGCCTATTATTCGCCGGAAGATTCGGAGATACAGCTTTCATTCGCGGATTCCCCCTCGATGACTCGCTTGCTCGTTTTCGAAAGCGGACACTGGAGGCCGGACAGAATTGGCGAATTCAGCAGATTCTATATGGCTCTGTTTCGTCAAGTCACCCGTGAGGCCAGCGTCAAAGCGCTGAAGAACGAACCGGAGTCGGCGGCCGGCACGGCAATCAAGGCCGCCTATTACAACCTGATGAGCGGCGAGTCTACCGAACAGACAACTGAAGTTTTGAATAAGCTCCTGCCCGAACAGTGGAAGCAGGACTCGGCAAAGATCGTAAGTGACGTCCACAACGCCGTATCAGAATTCAATCCCGTGGAGGCGATCCGGTAATTTCACCCGGCGGGAACGAAATTAAATGTGATTTGATGCTTTCCTCTAAAAATCGAAGGAAAGAAGAACTTAGCCTGCCGACACTTCGGGGGGGACTCGCTCAGGCCTTCATAAGCATTTGATTTATCACCCCAATCTTATATTTCAAAACTCCCTTTCATCTCAAGATGTTGTCACTTCCCCGATGTAAGTATTTAATTAAGTGGGAGTTTTTTTCTCCAAACAATCTTGCGGCCTCAGCCCAACTTCCCCAAAACTCTCGAAATCAAATTTGCTCCCCTCCGGCCCCTCGACTATAATTGCCGCAAAAGAGGAGAATTTATGGCTAGCAAAGACAAGACACAAGAGATCAGAAGACTGCATGAAACGATGTATGAGAAAAGCCTTTTATTTCTTGTCCTGAGAACATCCCCGGACTGCGAGGCGGAGATGGTCGAGACTCAGGAACTCATAATGCGTATATACGGCAGAATTCAAGGACTGCTTTAAACATTTACGCCGCACTGGCACCACCCCTGCCCTTCCGCTTCACCGCATTTAGATTCTTTTTGCTCCATTAGTTGCGAAAACGCTTTTAGAAAGAGACTGGTCCTCCGCCTCAAAGCTTTTGATTTGACAGCACCCCTGGAGAGTTTATAGTAAAAAGGGCGGGAGACTCAGCGAATCCTGCCAGACAGGTTTCTCTCATATCCGGCAAATTGAACGGATCCCCGCGTACGTTTTAACACCCCGATAATTCTTGTTTCAAAGAAACCGGCTCGAGGTTGCTAAAATGAGACAGCCGCTATGGACCCCCTCCGCAGAATGGGTAGCCGAGGCTAACATGACCCGGTTTATCGATTTCGTGAACCGGACCCGCGGCCTGAGCGTCGGCACTTATGCGGATCTATACCGGTGGTCCGTTGAGAGGATTCCGGAATTCTGGGCTTCGGTCTGGGACTTTGTTGAAATCAAAGCCTCGCGCAGATTCGATAAGGTCGTAGACGATCTCTCCAGGTATCCCGGGGCTGAGTGGTTTCCGGGTGCAAGGCTCAACTTCGCCGAAAACCTTCTGAGATTCCGTGACGACCACCCGGCATTCGTTTTTCGTGGTGAGGGCGGCAACTCGGCGACTATGACCTACGCCGAACTCCACGATTCGGTGGCGCGTTTGTCCCTGGCCCTTCGAGATATGGGAATCGTTGCGGGGGACCGGGTTGCCGGTTATATGCCCAATATGATCGAAACGGCTGTCGCGATGCTGGCGGCTACGAGTATAGGGGCGGTTTGGTCGTCATGCGGCACGGAACTGGGAGCGGGCGCCGTTGCCGGCCGCCTGGGCCAGATCGGCCCGAAACTATTGTTCACGGTTGACGCTCAAATCTATAAGGGCAGAGTGGTAAACGTCTTGTCAAACGTCGACGAAATTGCAAAGCAAGTCCCTTCACTTCAGAAAATTATAGTTGTGCCATTTCTGGATAAGCGGCCTGAAATCGGAAATCTGGGCAAAGCTCTCCTGCTTCCCGACCTGATGTCAAAAAATGCATCCGGCATCCAGTTCGAACAGCTTCCGTTCAATCATCCGATTTACATTATGTTCTCATCGGGCACGACCGGGAAACCCAAATGCATGGTCCAGGGCCCCGGCGTTCTCTTAAATCAGCTCAAGGAACTGATAATCCATACGGACCTCAAGCGCGAGGACAGGATTTTCTACATAACCTCGCCAAGCTGGATGATGTGGAACTGGCTCGTCTGCTCTCTGGCCGCCGGCGCGACGATTGTGCTCTACGACGGCAACCCCGGCTACCCCGACTGGGGCGCGATGTGGCAACTGGCGCGGGACGAGAAGATCAGCATTTTCGGATGCAGCGCCAGCTATCTGAACTATCTCAGAGGCTTGAGGGCGAGACCGGGAAAGGTCTACGACCTGTCTTCGCTCAGGGCCATGTCGCAAACCGGCTCTCCGCTTTCCGCCGAAGGGTTCGAATATGTCTACCGGGAGATCAAGGAAGATATACACTACAACTCCATTGCCGGAGGGACTGATATAAACGGATGCTTTGCGCTCGGGAGCCCTATCCAACCGGTATATGCGGGCGAATTGCAGGGACCGGCCCTGGGCATGAAGATCAAAGCTTATGACGAATCGGGCCACGAGGTCGTGGACAGGGAAGGAGAACTGGTCTGTGAAGCCCCAGCCCCCTGTATGCCGTTATACTTCTGGGACGACACGGATTTCGCAAAATACCGGAGCGCCTATTTCGATTTCTACCCCAAGGTCTGGCGCCATGGTGACTGGGTCCTTTTCCATGGCGATTCCGGAGGAATAACTTTCCTTGGCCGCTCGGATTTTACCCTGAAACCTTCCGGGGTTCGCATAGGTCCGGCGGAGATTTATAACGTCGTGGAAAATATCGAGGGGATAGCCGACAGCATGGCCGTCGGCCAGGATTGGAAGGGAGATCAGCGGATCATTCTGTTCGTTAAGCTTGCGGCAGGGTACGAACTCAGCGAGGGGCTCAAAGAGATTATCAGGAGCACCCTGCGAAAACAGGCTTCTCCGCGCCATGTGCCCAGCCTGATTATCGAGGTCCGGGACATTCCTTACACGTTCAACATGAAAAAGGTGGAAAGTTCGGTGGCCAACATACTGAACGGAAGGCCCGTGACCAACAAAGACGCCCTAACCAACCCGGAAGCGCTCGACCTCTACGAAGACATCGCAAAGGCAGTGAGGAGCGAGGAGTGAAGGGCAGCCCCTCTTTTTGGGTGGGCGGCTGCGGCGCTTCCCGGGCTCGTCACCATTGCCCGATTTTTACCTGGGGTTCTCGGAATGCATCTTCTCCCATATTTATCGCGGGGCGCACCTTTACAGTTCACTGCCTTTATTTTTGATTATTTATTTTACCGAGAGACGTGATAATTGGCAGGTTTAATTCTTCACTGCTCACTCTTCACTGGTCTGAGGGAAATGATAATGCGTCCGACGCGCTCTTCACTGCTCACTGCTCACTCTTCACCGTCTCTAATGATGGAACGAGCTAAAACCCTCCTCAAGACCGTCTTCGGCTATGACGCGTTCATTTCGCTCCAACAGGATGTGATTGAAAACGTCCTTTCCGGAAAGGATACTCTTGCCGTGATGCCCACCGGGGGCGGCAAGTCGTTATGCTACCAGATACCAGCTCTTATCTTCGATGGAACGACCATTGTCGTATCCCCCCTTATCTCTCTTATGAAGGACCAGGTGGAGCAGTTGGCCGAATTTGGGGTAAATTCGGTGTTACTCAACAGCTCCCTGCCCTCCCATGTATATCGTGAGAATGTCGAAAGGCTGAAGCAGGGGGAGGCTAAACTACTCTACGTTGCCCCCGAGACTCTCCTGAAGCCTGCTACGCTGGACCTGCTCTGCTCGATACCGGTTTCTTGTCTCGCCATAGATGAAGCACACTGCATATCCGAATGGGGCCCGGATTTTAGACCCGATTACCGCCAAATGGCCCGAGTGCGGGAGCGCCTCCCGGAGGCCGTCTGCATAGCCCTCACCGCCACTGCGACCCAAAAGGTGCGGGCCGACATCATCGACTGCCTCTCTTTCGAAGGTTCAAGTGAGTTCGTCGCGGGGTTCGACCGGAAGAACCTGTTCCTAAGTGTGGCGCGCAAAGAAAACTCATTTCGTCAGACAAAGGATTTTCTGGGCAGGTTTCCAAACGGATCGGGGATAATCTACTGCCTCACCCGAAGACAGGTCGATGAATTGTGCGCCGCCCTGGTGTCCGAAGGATTCTCCGCCCTGCCCTACCACGCAGGTTTGACCGAAGGGGAACGTGAGCGTAACCAGGACCGGTTTGTCAGGGATGAGGTCCGGATCATCGTTGCTACCGTAGCATTCGGCATGGGGATCAACAAGTCGAACGTTCGTTTTGTGCTGCATCACGACCTGCCAAGGAATATTGAAAGTTATTACCAGGAAATCGGCCGTGCCGGCAGGGACGGCATGAGGGCTGAGTGTCTTCTTCTTTTTTCGCCTGGAGATATCCAAAAGATTAAACTCTCTCTCAGTGGGAAAGAGGGCCTTGAAAAGCGCGCAGCATGGTTTCAGATAGATTCGATGACTCAGTTCGCCGAATCGGACGTCTGCCGGCGTATTCCACTCCTTGGTTATTTTGGTGAAACTTATTCCGGCACAAATTGCGGCATGTGCGACAACTGCCTGGCGGGAGACCGGGAAATAGAGGATTTAACCATTCCCGCGCAGAAGTTTTTGTCCTGTGTGAAGCGCACCGGCGAGCGCTTCGGCGCCAATCACATTATCGAGGTTCTGCGCGGTTCGAATTCGGCCAAGGTGCTGAAATTCGGCCATGAAAAGCTTTCCACATACGGGATCGGGCTGGAACTTTCCAAAAGACAGTGGCAGCAGCTTGCCACTCAGTTAATTTACAAAGACCTGCTGCTGCGGACGCTGGACATGGGCTGCTTGAGCCTAACCGCCGGCGCCTGGGAAGTAATGAAAGGCAGGGAAAGGTTTTTCGGAATATTGGACACACGCACCGCTGAGCGGTCTGAAGATGGGGAAGCTTCAACCATTTCCCATGACCTTGAACTTTTTGAACTGCTTCGAAAAAAAAGGAAAGAGCTTGCAGACGCGGCGGGAATTCCACCTTTTGTCATATTCTCCGACCGCACCCTGGCCGAAATGTCGACCTATTTTCCGAAATCCCCGGACAGCATGCTTCAGATAAGCGGCATCGGCGCGGCGAAACTGGATAAATACGGATCTGTTTTTACGGATATAATCCTGGAATACTGCGAGGACCGCGGGATAGAAGAAAGGCAGCGTTCCCCGTCTTCATTGTCGAAGCCGAAAGACCGCGGTCCTGTCCAAAGCGTCCGGCAGGCATTAATAGCTCAGAGCTTTAACTCGGGGCGGACGATTGAGAGCTTGTCCGAGCAGTTCAACATCAAACCCGAGAGAGTACTCTATTATCTCTGGCACAATACAAAAGATGGTGGAGCCCTCCGGGCCGAAGGATTGCTGCCTCTTATAACGGTTTCAAAGCCCCTTATGGGAAAGGCGATGAGGGCTTTTGGCGAACTGGGCGGCGAGCTGCTGAAGCCGGTTTTCGATGCGCTGAATGGCGAGGTCACCTACGACCAGTTGCGAATAATCGGCCTCTACTACCTGGCTTTGCAGACCCCTCCTGCTGCGCCGCGGGTTACACAAGGGGACGGGGGCACAGCGCTTAAGGAGCGTCTGCCCGGCTAATTCCCGCATAGTGCTCCGGCCGGTGCATCGCCGAAAAGGAGTTGCCGCCGGAGGGGATTTGAGGGTGGATCAGGTTGGTCGGCGGATTTTGTCGAAGATTTTCTGAATTGCGACGCAGTCTCGGAAGCGCAACCCACCGTCCTTACCGTAATCCGGCCCCTCGGGGGCGTTCTATTCGTCACAGTAACTCACGTCCCTTCGGGACACCCTGAAACCATGAAAAGATCCGTACGGTGGGCTAAATGGTAGCGCTGTCTCCCACGGCGGTGTTTCCGGCATCATCCGGAGTACGTCGCAATGATATTTACAAATATTAACTTGAGTTAGCCGGGGAATCTGCGATCATCAATGTCCCCCCAAATAGTGCAGTTCGGTATAGGACATGACCGTTTCGATTGAAATTGAACACCGTCCTGGTAACGTTTTTTCGAATAGGCGAGTGGGCACATGATGAAAAAATCGATTGCCTCTGTGATTGTTTTTCGAATCTCGTTACTGGCCGTTTTCTTTATCCTCATTAGCGCTTCTTTTGCCGCCGATATTCCCGCTATTGATGAAAATGACAGGGTTACACTGCACGGAAACGTCAGTCCAAGGACAAAGCCGGGGTCAGATATCGGTACAACCGACCCTGCACTCCCGATGGATCGGATGATCCTTCTTTTAAAAATTGCCCCGGACAAGCAGGCGGCGTTGGATCGGCTTCTTACAGAACAGCAGGACCCTGCTTCGTCAAACTATCATCGATGGCTCAAACCCGAGGAATTTGGAGAGAGGTTCGGACGAAGTCCCGGGGAGCTTGAGGCCGCAAAGAGTTGGCTCACTACTCACGGCTTTACCATCGATGAAACCGCCAAAGGCGGCTACTGGATAAATTTCTCGGGCACGACGACGCAGGTTGAGAGAGCTTTTCGCGTTAAAATGCACGATTACATGGTGGACGGTAAGTTGCATCACGCCAATTCCACCGAACCTTCAATTCCCAGCGCCCTCGCCGACCTGGTGACCGGGCCGGTGACCCTTCACGATTTTCGTCATAAGCCTGCGTACTCGAAAGCCCGCCAGGCGACTGGTGCTGAGCGGAAGCCCGGTTACAACTACACTTATGAGGGCAGCGCTTACCAGGCACTTTCCCCTGGCGACTTTGCGGCCATCTATAACGTCAACGGCGTATACACCCGGGGCTATGACGGCACAGGCGTCGCCATAGCCGTCGTGGAACGGACTCACGCACCGGCAAGTGATAGCAACTGGGCCACTTTTCGCTCCACTTTTGGACTGTCCGCAACCGCCCCTAAGATCATTGCGAACGGACCCGACCCCGGTGACATGGGGGTCGATGAAGATGCGGAAGCCGATCTTGACGTCGAGTGGTCCGGGGCGGTGGCTCCCGGGGCAACCATCGATTTCGTCGTGTCCAAGTCGACTAATTCCGTGGACGGAGTCGACCTGTCAGCCCAGTACGTAGTCGACAATAACCTGGCGCCGATTGTGAGCGATTGTTTTATCACCTGCGAACAGGATATGGGATCGACTTCGCTCTCCTTCTATTACAATTTATGGAAGCAGGCCGCGGCCCAGGGAATGACGGTGTTTGTCGCCAGCGGAGACACCGGGGCCTACGAATGCACCAATAGTAACGGTTACCCGGTTACACCCCTTGCCGTTAACGGTCTTGCTTCGACTCCTTACAACATTGCCGTCGGCGGGACGCGGTTCAACTATTCTGCTAATCCGGGTGAATACTGGAGCGCCGATAATTCCGGGTACGATGTTTCTGCCCTGGGTTACATCCCCGAACTCTCCTGGAATGACTTGTGGGCCTACGCCCCCGGAGAAGGATCGGTGAAGGAATACGAGGCTGCCTCGGGAGGTGGGAAGTCAACTTCGACAATTTATGGAAAACCCTCCTGGCAGGTAAGTCCGGGAGTCCCGGACGACGGCGCTCGCGACGTGCCTGATGTCTCTCTTAACGCCGATGACATCAATGTTCCTTATCTGGTGGCCACCTGCTCCAATTCTTCCGGCTCCTGCAAGGCGCTGGGGTCGAACGATCCTGTCAGTAACTGGCCGATGTACGGCGGAACTTCGGCTGCGACACCTTCATTGGCCGGCATAATGGCGCTGCTCGTGCAAAGAGCGGGAGGTGTGGGGCAGGGCAACTTCAATAGCGTCCTCTATCAATTGGGCCAGGCTCAGTACGGAGACTCAAGCGGCGCGCTTGCTGTCTTTAATGATGTAACAGACGGCACTAACGGTTTTGTCGATACCGAATACGGCGCGGATCTCCCGGGCTATTCCTGCGGATCCGGATATGATCAGGTTACTGGACTTGGTTCGGTAAATGCTCTGAACCTTCTCCTGGCTTTTGAGGATGGTCTGACCACACCTTACTTCACCGTTTCGGCTCCTTCTTCTGTCATCGCGGGTACAAAATTCAATTTCACGGTAACGGCGGTGAGATCCGGCAGCAACGCGGTCTCGGATGATTTCGGCGCCTTAAATTTCACCAGCACCGACGGTTCAGCGACCTTCCCATCGAGCACTGCTCTGAGCAGTGGCACCGGAACTTTTTCAGCCGTTTTGAATGAAACCGGCAGCCAGACGATCACTGCGACCTCTGCGTGGAACACATCTATAACGGGGATCTCCAATACCATTTCGGTTACACCCCAGGTAAATGGCGCCTGCGGTTCGGCAAATGGGCAGGGGTTCTCCACAATTCCCACAACTGGCCTCTGCAGTGCCGGCCATGCCTCTGCGGTTAACGGGACAGGACCTTGGACCTGGACCTGCGTGGGAAATGATGGAACAAACACTGGTTGTTCGGCGAACCTCGATGGCGCCTGCGGTTCGGCAAACGGAGGAAATTTTCTAAGAGCCCCTGCGTCGAACCTTTGCAGCGCTGGAAAAGCATCCGCCGTCACGGGAAAAGGCCAGTGGAAATGGAGTTGCGCCGGGTCAAAGAACGGATCTCCGGCGAACTGTTCCGCTAATATCGAGATAAACGGGGCCTGCGGCTCGGCAAACGGGAAAAGTCTCCTTACTGCCCCTGCGACAAATCTTTGTAAATCCGGCGCATCCTCTACCGTTGCCGAAGACACGGATAACCGCCTGTGGGACTGGGCCTGCGAAGGGTCTAACGGCGGAACGGATGCACCCTGTTCGGCCAAGCTCAAGGTAAACGGCGCATGCGGCTCTGCAAACAAGGGGGATTTTCTTGCGGAACCGGTGTCAGGCTTCTGCAGTGCCGGCAATGCCTCCGTGGTTAACGGGCAGGGGCCATGGCGGTGGACCTGCGCCGGGTTAAACGGCGGCGCCAAAGCGAACTGCTCGGCAAATCTCGAGGCGAACGGGGCGTGCGGTTCGGCAGACGGAGAAAATTTGCTCAAAGCCCCGACAGCAAACCTTTGCAGTGCCGGGAAGGCTTCAAAGGTTACGGGGAAAGGGCCGTGGACCTGGACCTGTGCGGGATCAAACGGCGGCGCCACACCGAGCTGTTCGGCTGATCCCGAATAGTTTTCAAAAGGGCTTCGGCACGATAACCGTGGCGATGTCATCTCTATTCGAGAGATGATCCTTGAACCCAGCCATATAGTACATGGTGCGCCGGGTTGATTAGATTAGACATCTGCACGATTTTCGAAGTCTCCTTCGAAGCTCTTGAAATCTCCGGCATTGTAGCGATTAGACCTCCTATAAACTCGTCAGCTAAGCCGACACGCGAGTAAATCGGGAAGGAAATGACTGACCAATTAAATTAAAACCCAACCGAAAATCGCAATTTCAAAAATTCAATAGTTTCCCAAAGCCGGCGAATCAGGTTCTTGGCAAGTTGACTCTTGCTGCTTTCCTCATTACTACAAATAGCGTGCATCAATATTAGTAACCCGGAGGATTTAAGATGAATTATCCGGAATCCGTTACCATAGTTGAGGTAGGCCCAAGAGACGGACTTCAAAGCGAGCCGGATTTTGTTCCTGCAAACCAGAAGTTGGAGTTAATTGAACGGCTTTCTGAAACCGGGTTGACGCGGATAGAGATCACCTCTTTTGTCCGCCCGGATGCCATCCCACAGCTAAGGGATTCTGAGGAAGTACTCGCACGGTTGAAGAAGAAGAACAACATTCGCTATTCAGCCCTGGTGCCGAACATCAAGGGGCTTGAGCGAGCAATCGAGACTGGAATCAAGGAAATATCGCTCTTTGTTTCTGCGTCTGAGACACATAACCAAAAAAACGTCCGAATGTCTATTGCGGAATCGCTGAAGGGATTTCAAAAAATCTCTGAAGCAGCCCTAAGAAATCGAATTCGGATAAGGGGCTACGTAGTCACCTCATTTGGTTGCGAATATGAAGGCAGGGTGCCGACGGAAAAAGTAGAATGGATAGCAGGTGAATACCGTTCGATGGGGGTTCATGAGGTATCGCTCGGGGATACTACGGGAATGGCAAACCCTTTAATGGTTCGCCGGATGGTCGGGAAGATCATGCCCATAACCGGAGAAGGTGCTCTTGCCCTTCATTTTCATGACACGCGCGGGACTGGGCTGGCCAACGCCTTGGCTGCTTTGGAAGAGGGCGCCAGGATATTCGATTGCTCTATAGGGGGACTCGGCGGATGCCCTTACCCGAAAATGACTTCGGGCAATATTGCGACTGAGGACCTGGTTAGCATGCTCCACGAGATGGGCGTTAATACAGGCATTGATCTGGACCGGTTACTGGAATGCGCTCGTTTTGCTCAAACTCTGGTGAAACGGGAACTCCCCGGCCACTTGATCGCCGCGGGTCGTATTCACTGGGAGGGTAGAGATGCGTGAAACAGATACTTCGTCGCTTGTGCTGGAGGAACACAGTGAAAAAATAGCGGTGCTCAAATTAAATCGCCCTGAAGTTATGAACGCAATCAATTTTGAAATGCTGAACGCGCTCAAAAAGAGAATGGAGGCCCTGCATTTCGATCCCGAAATAAGAGTTGTAATTATAACCGGGGCCGGGAACAAGGCATTTTGCGCAGGGGCTGACTTGAAGGAAAGGGTATCATACAGCGAACAAATGGTGAGGGAGTATATTCACACCATCAGAAATCTTTTTTCCTTTATTGAAAGGCTGAATAAACCGGTTATTGCGGCCATAAACGGAGATGCACTGGGTGGAGGAACTGAACTGGCGCTCGCCTGCGATATGAGGCTTGCATCGAAAAATTCTTCTATGGGTCTTACAGAAACGCGACTCGGGATAATTCCCGGTGCAGGCGGAACCCAGAGGTTGCCAAGGCTCATAGGTCTGGGCAAAGCAAAGGAATTGATCTTTACCGGCCGAAAGATTGATGCTCGTGAGGCCATGGAATTAGGGCTGGTGAACAGGGTATGCGACCCCGGCGCACTTATCCCCGAATCCATGGAAATGGCGCGCACAATTAGTGAAAATGGACCGATTGCCATCCAACAGGCTAAATACGCTATCAACCATGGTGTGGAAACCGACCTCGACACGGGACTTGCTATCGAGTCAAACGCCTACTGGTTAACTATCCCCACTAAAGACCGGCTGGAAGGTCTTTCTGCTTTCAGAGAGAAAAGAAAACCAGTCTTCAAAGGGAACTAACCTCAATTCAATGTACCTTATGCGGGACGAAAAAGAAGCCGGTGCCGCGACGTGTTAGAACCTAAATCCCCCAAAACAGGAATCGGCTACGGGTTTCAGCAGGCTAACCTCCAGGGCGACGGCGAGCCAATCCCGAATTTCTCTGAATTTGAGGACGCCGTCATTAAGAAGCCTTGCCGCACAGAAAAATGGATGCGCTTCCGAGTCATAGCGGGCTATTATCTCTTGCTTGAAAGCGCGCTTTTCTTCATCTGTCATCGACGAACCGGAATCGGTCCGCTTTTTCTCTTCTAAAGACAGCAGGACCTCACCGGCAGACCTTCCGCTCATAACTGAAGTATGGCCCCGCATGGTGGTAAACAGAAAATGAGGGCGGTATGCTCGCCCGCACATACCATAATTGGCAGCGCCGTTATCTGGACCAATAACTAATTGGATTTTCGGTACGTTCGCGCAAGAAACCGCTCTAACCATATCTGCGCCGTATTTCCCGATCCCCTCACGTTCAGCCTGGGCGCCCACCATGAATCCGGGTGAACTCTGTATGAAAATGAGCGGCAGTTTGTCCTGACAGCATCGCATGATCCATTCTGTTGCTTTTCTTGCCGATTCTGTGAAAATAATACCCATCATGTTAGCAGATACTATCCCAACAGGAATTCCCTTTATGCGCATTTTGCCGGCTACAATGTTATCTCCCCTGCCAGGCGCATAATGCTTCTTGTACTCTACAAATTGGCTATCATCACAGACAGCTTCCAGAAATGGGCGGATCTCAATACCCTTGTAAATGTTTGCGGGAATTAGATCATAGATGCTGTCCAGGGATCTTTTGGGAGGTTTTTCCGGGGTCTTCGATATGTGGAGTACCTGGAGAGATTCCATTGATAGAATCTCTCTAATCTTGATAATCCCTTCATCCTGAGTTTTGCAAAAGTGGTCCGCACCGCCTGATATGTGGGTGTGGATTTTGGCTCCTCCCAGCTCTTCGGCTGAAATAACCTCTCCTGTAGCAGCTTTTACCAGCGGAGGACCGCCAAGAAACGAATAAGACAATTTGTCAATCATTACGGACTCGCTGGCCATGAACACTATATATGCCCCCCCGGCCGTGTTCCCACCGGTGGCCATCGTGATCTGTTTGAGTCCTTGAGCAGAGAGCCGTGCCATGTTATAGAACATTGAGCCAAAATGCTGATCATCCGGGAACACATCCGACTGCATCGGCAGGTAGGCACCCCCCGAATCTGCTATGTACACGCAATTGAGCCCACAATGTTCGGCTATCGCTTGAGCTCTAAGGTGTTTCTTGAGAGTTATCGGAAAATAGGTACCGGCTTTAACTCTGCTGTCGTTCGCTATGATCATGGTCCATGAGCCGTGTATCTTTCCCACCCCTGTGACTATCCCGCCGCAGGGCACATCTTCGACCCCGGGGTAATTCATCCCAAACCCTGCAATAGTACTCAGCTCATAAAAACTGGTACCTGGGTCTATCAGCTTTTGGATCAGTTCGCGCACCGGTTGCTTGCCTTGGGCGATAAGGCGTTCGACTGCCTGCTGTCTTCCTGGCCATAATGCTTTCCGCACACGATCGTCGAGTAAGTTTTCCTGCTCTTCCCAAAAATCCTTGTTCGAAGAAGTCTCTTGCATAATAGCAAACCCTGGAGTTAACGGTGTTCTGAAAGGCTATCCCTCATGAAGTAAATAGGAACTATAGGCCGGCAGTGCAAGTTGTCGGCTGGACTCTTTGAGGCACGATGTGCATGAGTTTCTTGTTGGAACTCATTTTTGAGAAAAAATTTATTGATGTCAATCATGGAGGAGCCGTCGGGAACATCAACTGATCTCCCTGATCCACGCCTCGCCCGAAGCCTCCTACGTGGTCTCACGTCATAGAGTATCCCTCGGAGAGTCAACCTGAATACAATGGTGTGGAATCATTCGTCTCCATTCGGTGAACATCGTTGCTGTCCTTTTGCTTTTATGGCTATAATGCATACCGTTAGCTTCAGTACTTCAGTGATTGCACAAATTCACGGTTAAGGAAAACCACGTTTTTGACCGATAAGATTTACGTCAGTACAAGAGTAAATAAGTCGACATGACTTGCCACCTCAGAGGAGTGACTCATTAATACAAATTCCGTCGAAAACGTGAATCCTCGTGATGGTACCTCTGAAGATGCATCGCCACAGGGAACATCAAAGGATAAGACGTCATATAATCGATCATCTCGAAGCATTCGGTTTTTCGGATTCCGCCTCAGGTTTGGTATACGCGGCAAACTGATCGCCATTTTTGTGGCAATCAAGGTAGTCCCGCTGATACTTTTGTGTTGGCTTGCGTGGTACGAGGTCGCCCATCTCGGTCAACACGTCGAAAGTCGTACGGGCGTACTGGTGGATGAAACCCGCAAGCTCGTGAGGGACGTTGGCAAAAAGGCCGGCGATGATTCGATACGCGCTCTGGACGTAAAATCGCGAGAGGCCATCGAGCGACTGACCACGGACACCGCACGACAAGTCGCCGATTTTCTCTATCAGCGTGACCAACAGGTTTTGCTTGCCTCACAGATTCCTCCGAACGAAACGTGCTACCTACAGTTTTTGGAACCACTCAAACGCAACGTCCAGGATCATGGGAAGTGGGTGCTTGAGGGAGATGAGTGGGTGCCTGCGGTCCCTCCACCGCCCGACCGGAAAAGGTGTTAACGGAAGTGGAGGACAACCGTAGGGACTGGAACTATCGGCCGCCTGAAAGGCAAGGTCGTCCGGTGCCTATGCCGCTCTACGTGGAGATGACTTTTGTCGGTCTGGATGGTGTTGAGAAAATCAAGGTCACGACGGTTCCCTGGATGTCCAAGGAACTTCGAGACATCACAAAGCGCGAGAATACCTTCTGCAAAGCCGAAGAATACGGCTCTCACCTGCGCCATCTCAAACCCGGTGAGATTTATGTGTCGGACTTAATCGGTGCATACGTCCCAAGCCGGATAATCGGCCCTTACACTCATGAAGCCGCCGAGAAGGCAGGGGTCCCATTCCAACCGGAGGTTGATGCCTATGCGGGCAAAGAGAATCCGGTGGGACGACGTTTTAAGGGTATAGTTCGATGGGCCACCCCCGTGGTTGAGACAGGCCGCATAATTGGTTATGTCACGCTGGCCCTGGACCACACGCATCTCAATGAGTTCACCCGAACCATAGTGCCGACTGACGCGCGTTATACCGCCATCAATGACGCCGCGTCGGGCAACTATGCTTTCATCTGGGACTACAAAGGGCGCAGTATCTGCCATCCGCGTCATCACAGTATATGCGGTTATGATCCCGACACCGGCGAACCGGCAACACCCTGGCTGGAGGCGGAGCTTTATGAAGAATGGAAACAAAGCGACTCAAAGCTCAGCGAATTCTTGGACCGTGCCCCCCATTTTCAATCACCCTCCCTTAAAAAGAAGCCCGCGACAGAGTTGACGAAAGCAGGATGGGTAGGACTCGACGGGCGTTTCCTCAACTTTGCCCCGCAATGCAAGGGTTGGCATGAACTCACCAGCAAAGGAGGCTCGGGCTCTTTTCTCATCTTCTGGAGTGGGTTGTGGAAACTGACTACCGCGGCCACTATCCCTTATTTCACCGGTCAATATGCCGATTCATCGCGTGGCTTCGGGTATGTGACTGTCGGCGCCGACGTCGACGAGTTTCATTCTGCCGCTAAAGAGACGGCAAAGCAACTGCAGGCCCTCACCGAGGGTTATGTCAAAATGATGGAAAACGAAAATGCGCAGACAAAGAAGAGTATCCAGACTTCGCTCAATGCAGCGGCCCAGTCTCTTGGCTTTTCCACATTGCTGATGGCGCTCACCGTGATAATGGTTGCAGTGTGGATGGCCGCGGTGCTGACACGGCGGATCACCGCGATGATTTCCGGCATTCACATCTTCCAGAGCGGCAATATGGAACACCGTCTGGACGTGAAGTCGACTGATGAAATGGGCGATCTGGCCCGTTCGTTCAACGAAATGGCCACTGAATTACAATCCTCGATCCGCGATGCAATCGCAAGCCAATTGCGAGAAAAGACAAAGGAAAAAGATGCGCTGATTGCCTACAACGCGGGGCTTTTTGAATCTGCAAGCTCGTACTTTCACAATATTGGAAACGCTTTGGCCGGCATTGACGGCAAGTTGCTCAATATCCGGAAAGTATTGGAATCGAGTGTACAGTATTCCGAGGCATTCCGTATGATGCGAGAAGCACATGCCACAGCCGTGGCCAATGGCGCAGGGTCAGATCCCACCCCTGAATTATTGGCTCGCTTTGAGGAAATTCTGCTCAAGCGCGCATTGCCCCGCATTGCGGAGAATGTGGAAGCCATCGCCAGGTCTCAGCATCACATGATACAGACAATCAGGTTCCAGCAGGACACGTTCAACCAGTCCAGGCAGCGCAACGTAAGATTTGTACAGACAATTGACATGGCTGAACTGATCGAAAATGTAGTGGATGATTTCCGGCCCACTATGGCTAAGCATGGAATCACTGTACATATGGAACTGAATCGTGAGATAATCATAAGAAATCAGAAAAACCCATTGATTCATGGACTCACCAATATCATAAAGAATGCAATCGAAGCCATTGACGCTTCGCCGAACGGGGATAGAGCTATCCGCATCGCTTTGCGCAGCAAGCCCGGCGATTCCAAGCGGGCTCTTATCCAAGTGGTGGATAGTGGCATCGGCATTCGTCCGGAGGACATGCCTTCGATGTTCCACTCCGGATTTACCACGAAGAACGATGGGCATGGGCTTGGCCTGCATTCACTATCGAACTTCTTGAATGAGAATAACGGATCTATCAAAGTCGACAATGCAGGCCCGAATCGAGGCGCGGAATTCATTCTGGAGATAGGCGATGAATAGGCGGATTTTAATTGCTGACGATGATACACAACTATTGGAATACTATCGGAGCATCTTCGTGCATGACGATAGCCTTGATTTCCTGAACATGAAAAGCGCCGACGATTCCTTTGCCGTCCACACCTTTCCAGATGGGGCACAACTGGTCGATTTTTTCCTTTCGGAACATTCGCGCGGAGAGAGAATCCCCCTGTGCCTGCTGGACATGCGCATGACCACCATGGAAGGTTTGACGGCGGCCGAAATCATGCGCGCCGCAGACCCTGAGGTCATCATACTCATCATAACTGCTTACGCTGACTATAGTCCCGCCGAAATACGCAAGCGTCTGCAGGATGACATTTTCTACATGAAAAAACCTTTTAATGAAGACGAACTTTACTCGCTTGTCACTTCGCTTGTGAAGAAATGGAACACCAGAGAGGCGCTACGTGAAAGCGAGGAAAATTATAGACGCCTGCTGGAACAGTCCAATGAAGGAATCATCACGCTGGATGCCTTGGGAAACATCACATTTGTCAATTTAGCGATGTCCACGATGCTTGGTTACAGTTTCGAAGAAATGTTGTGCATGTCCTTCATCGAATTCATGGATGCACACAACGCTAAAATGGTGAGTGACAAAATATTACGCCGTGAACAGGGCGTCAGCGAACGATACGATCTGGATCTGATACGAGAAGATGGGCAGAAGATTTTCATAACACTCTCAGCATCGCCGATGCGTGATAAGAACGCTGCCTTTGTCGGGTCGTTTTGCGTGGTGACTGACATTACTGAGCGCAGAAAGGCTTACGAATCTTTGAGGCAAGCCAAAGAGGAGAGTGAGGCAGCGAACGAGCGGCTTCATCAGAGCATCGAATGCGCAAAGCAGTTAGCGATAGAAGCTGAATGCGCCAATACTGCAAAGAGCCTGTTCCTCGCCAACATGAGCCACGAGATCCGCACTCCCATGAATGGCGTGCTTGGCATGACGGAATTGCTGCTCGGGACAGATCTCGATGAAAAGCAGCGCAAGCTTGCTGAAACTGTGCTCGACTCCGGCGAAGCGCTCATGAAGGTGTTGAACGACATCCTGGACTATTCGAAAATCGAGTCGGGCAAACTGGAGATCGAGAGTATTGACTTTGACCTGCGCAAGTCCGTTGATGAGGTCATGGGACTCTTCGCAGAAAGCGCTCATCAGAAGGGTCTGGAACTGGCATGCCTACTGGATAACGATATTCCCATCGCGCTGCAAGGTGACCCCTGGCGATTGCGCCAGATCTTGGCAAACCTCGTTGGCAATGCAGTCAAGTTCACCGAACGCGGAGAAGTTTTCCTCCACGTGACCGTTTTAGAAAAAGAAGAACATTATGGACGCCTGTGCTTCAAAATCCGTGACACGGGGATAGGAATCGCGCAGGAAGCTCATGAGTATATCTTTAAGGCATTCTCACAGGCGGACGGCACCACGACGCGAAGATATGGCGGCACAGGGCTCGGTCTAGCTATCAGCAAACAACTGGTCGAGATGATGGGCGGAGAAATCGCGTTGGTAAGCGCGCCCAACAGTGGCAGTACGTTCAGTTTCACTCTACCCTTCAAGATCGGGACGCTGCTGGTTGAGCCGGCAATGATTCACCACGCTGACCTCAGGGACGGATTTGCTCTTGCTGCTGTTGAGAACCCCCAGGTCTTTCCCGGGACCCAGGTGCTTCTCGCCGAGGACAATCCTGTAAACCAGGAAGTAGCGCGATGTATGGTTGAAAGCTTTGGTTGCCGTGTCGACGTCACGTCCAACGGGCAAGAAGCTCTCGATGCTCTCTCGAAGACTCCGTATGACCTTGTGTTCATGGACTGCCAGATGCCGGAACTGGATGGTTACGCAGCCACGCGAATCTTCAGAGAAACAGAGGGGCAGAAAATAAAGAATCAAACCTCCCAGGCACAAGCGTTTCGCCACACCCCCATCATTGCAATGACCGGCCACGCAATGCAGGGAGACCGCGAGGTC
Organism: uncultured delta proteobacterium; assembly: GCA_963826655.1. Classification (GTDB taxonomy): domain Bacteria; phylum Desulfobacterota; class Syntrophobacteria; order Syntrophobacterales; family Syntrophobacteraceae; genus SbD1. The sequence continues at coordinate 10,298 of CAWGZP010000090.1, read as the reverse complement.
TGCCTTGCTGCAGGGATGGACGATTACCTCAGCAAACCCTTCAACCTGGAGGGGTTGTCGGCTATGCTGAAACGCTGGCTGCCATCGAAATCGATGACCGATTTGTCCGTAACCACCGATGTCGCGAGTAATCCTCTTCGGGAAGACCCGGAATGTCCGGACCGGGCTCAAGCCAGCCCAACCGAATGCAGAACAGTTGGGGGACCGGAAGCGCCGGATACTGGATTTCCAGGTCGGCTCTCTCTCTTGGAATCTGTTGATCGCGAGGCATTGGAAAGACTGAGAGCCATCGCGAGAGAAGGCCAGCCCAGTCTACTTCAGAAGGCGATCCGGATCTACATGGAGAGTTCACCGAAGCTATTAGACACCCTCCGCCAATCCATAACCTTTGGTGATGCAGAAGCGTTGCAAAGAGCAGCCCATGGCCTGAAATCCGCCAGCGGGAACCTCGGCGCCATGAGGCTCGCAGAGATCTGCAAAGAATTGGAGAGCATGGGCCGAGCAGGCATTGCGGAGAACGCTACTCCTCTGCTGCCTCTACTTGAAGCGGAATACGTGAATTCTCGCCAAGTTCTCATGGAAGAAGTAAAGAAGGCCACGGAGCTGGGCCTGGTGCTGTCAACTTAAGATAAGTATCTGTATTGTCGCGTTCTTATGAGTTCTTGCTTCAAAATTAAAACGCCCGCAGGGGCTTATCTCCGGACGCCTGATAGAAGAACTCCTATCCAAAAAAGAGGCCCACCCTGCATGCCTCCTGTACAGCGAGGGGGGGGCCCGATCATTGTCACCGCCGCCTGGTCGCCGAGTACCTGTTTATTACACTCTGTCGGATTAGATTATCAGTTTCCGGCGTCGGATTATTCAGAGTCAAGTAACTTGGAACCGGACAGACCGGTCTGCTTCGTCACATCAAAATCTCCACTTTCTGACCGGCCCCCGATAGTTTGGCGTGCGATCCAGATGATCGGCCTATTAAGGTTCACAAATGAATCGGACATGAAAAGATTTATGGGCGACCTTGTGAAGTCAACGTTCAGGACCTAAAGATCAAGTGCGACGTAAGAGCGATGTTCAGAAGAATTAACCCTACAGAGATCATCAACCTTGGGGTTGGTCACTCCGGGAGAATTCTAACGGGCGGAAAAACAGGATCCGTATAACCTCGGGATTAAGGGCAATGGTAACGGCCGGGATGTTGGCGTGATGGATTTTACAGATGGTTCACTCTTACCTGAAATCTGCGGAACCGGCATTTCTTTCCGCGTCCTCTGCGCCCCTGCCACCAAAAGACCGCCCACAGGGCTAAACTACAAGCTCTTCATGGTTCAAGGTGTCCCGCGTGTCATGAGAGACGACGGGCGACGTTTAAGTGCCGTATCCGACTATTTTCATAATGACAACGGCAGGGGACGCGGACCCCGGGCCGGTGGAAGAATGCCGTGAAAAAGAAGATAGCCCAGGAAATCTACGACCGCATAGACAATGATTTGTACAATGCAGATGGGGACAGATGGTGGCAACCAGACACCGCGCTTCACTTGATACAGTCTTCGGTCAATCCGGCGCGGGTGGGCTATTCGAAAAAGAAATTGTTTGATGAGCTGAAACTGAATCCGCAAGGCAAAACTGCTTTAGAAGTGGGCTGCGGAGGAGGCCTTTTGTGCGAAGAAATCGCACGCATGGGTTTCGACGTCACCGGCATCGACCCTGCCGAAGTCGCGCTGGAGGTCGCGGCTCGTCATGCGGAAGCGAGCGGGTTGCGGATCAAGTATGAGAGGGGAACAGGCGAGGCCCTTCCTTATCGGGATAATTCGTTCGACGTCGTCTTCTGCTGCGACGTTCTGGAGCATGTGCGCGATCTACCGAAAGTCATCTCGGAAATTGCCCGTGTACTTAAACCCCGAGGGGTTTTTTGCTACGACACGATCAACCGTACATTTATGAGTAAATTGCTGGCGATCAATATCGCTCAGGTCTGGAAGCGATGGGCGTTTCTACCGCCCAAACTCCATGTCTGGGAGATGTTCATCACGCCGAATGAAATGAAAACACTGCTTGGGCAAAACAATCTGGAATGGAAAGAGCACCGTGGCATGAAGCCCAATGCTTTCGATCTCGGCATTCTGCGCTACCTTGGCAAGAGAGCCAGGGGAGAGCTGACCTACAAGGATTTCGGTGAAAAGTTGTTTATGGTTGAAAGCCGCAATATGAGCATTATGTACTTGGGCTACGCCATCAAGAATGCGTGAGTCGCGGAGGAGGCGAAGATGGATGAAGCACTGAAGATCGCCAAGAATTGCAGGCATTACGCGATGTGTAAAATTGATTTTCTGGACAGTGGTGTATGCACTTCAGGGCTCGAAAGACATTACGTGAGTTTCTATCCTGAAGGCAGAATGGACCTTTATGCAGCTCTTGTGGAGAATATAGTTCCCGTTACTGAACAATGTGTTGAAATTGCAGACAGTTGCAACCTATGTGGCAAGTGCGATTACCAGTGTTACTTCGTTAATGAAATACGTCCTTCAAAAGTAATGAAGGCATTAAAAGATTACGTAGCTGGATACCTTGAGCGCGGTGGCGAGATAGTTCATACAGAAGATGATGACATTCTTACGGAAATGAAAAGAATTGTCGGTGATTACTGGACTACTAACGATTCCGCGATAAGAATAGCTTATCATCACGACCTATGTCCCCACGTAACTTTCAAAATGCCAAAATATATAGTTATGCCGAATTCAAAAGAAGAGGTGTCATCCCTTGTTGACTTTTTGAGCAGAAACAATATCGAATATATCGTGCGCGGCAACGGAGCATCCAGCCATGGATTAGTGTTCAGTGAAGGCGTTGTCATCGATATGAACCGAATGAAGACTATCAGCTTTGATGAAAAAAACTGGTCCGTAAAAGCAGGACCGGGTGTTGCGTCCTTTGATCTTCAGCGTGAAGCAAAGAAACGCGGCTACAGGGTAAATACCGCCGAGCCTTCAGCCCTCGTCTGTGCCAATATTATGACCACCGGTATCATCAGCACTTTTTCCACTACCTACGGTATCTGTGCCGATAACTACATTGACGCGGAGTTCGTTGCCAGGGATGGTTCACTTTTCACGCTGAATGACATGAATGCACTCAACCTTTTCTCATACCGCAATTCTAATTCCGAAATGGAAAGCATGGCTATATGTGTATCGGTTACTATGAAACTTCATCCCGTAACCGATGACGAAAGCGGAATCCTTGTGCCGTTTGAGTCTCTTGAAGGTGCTCTCGATTTCGCCAGAGACTGTGCGGTCCGGCATATTGGTCTTGCGATAGGAATTCTCGGAGGCCATTTTGTTTCGTCATTCCTTGCGCCGACAAAAAAACTTGCCGCCGAAGTAAGGGATGTTTTCACCAGGAAGCTCGGTATGCCCTACCTTGTGCTTGTAGTCGGCGATCAATACGCTCTGCGTGCCGTCAGGGAGATGGGATATCCCGCCATCGATCAAAAGCTCTTTAAAACGCTTTTCCTTGGAATGTCGGCACTTAAATCCGCCACGTGGATAAATCTGCTGAAAGAACTTTCCGATGACGAGCCGTTCTCTTACTTAAATTTGAATCAATTTACAGAGCTTGCCGAGACGGCACTTGCTCCGTCTTCCGTTCAACTGAGCCAAGACATGGACCCTGATCTAAAGCCATTTTTTGAAAAACTTTACGCCAAACCCGATATGACGGATCTCGTCTGGCTGAATACGTTCAGGATATCGAGTTCGCGCGTGACCCGAGAGAAAATGTTCGTTGCGCTTATTTTTTATCTCCCGCTCGACAATTCCTTAATTGTGGAGATACGGGACAAACTAATGACTATTGCGGAAAGGCATCGGATTGACAGCGAATTTGGATTCATTACACCAATTGACAACGGCAAAAGATGCGCTTTCGAATATGATTATTACTTCGATCATAACGACCCCGATCAGGTTTTGAGCGTCCGAGGCGCGGCGCACGAAGCGGGCGCCGTTCTGGATGAATATTCCGCAAAACCCGGTACACTCAGGCAGTTTCGATATTATGCAAATCAGGGTTGCTGCAGGAAAGAAAATCTCTTGTACGCATAGTCGACACTGGAGACAGCAATGACGGAAACAACGAAACAGACCTTCGTACTGACCGGAGCGACAGGCTTTTTGGGGAGCCATCTCATGGCCGCCCTGGTTGAACGGAAACACAAGCTGATAATTCTAGGGCGCTCTGCAAAGGACGCAAGTCTTGCGGAGAGAATCGCGAAGTTATTGGCTTGGTTCGGTCTTGAAGACCGAAGCGCCTGGATCGAGACGGCGGAGACGGATCTGCTGAAGCCCTTTTGCGGCCTGGAAACGAACAGGTACCGGGAACTCTGCGCCAAGGCGGATCAGATCATCCACTGTGCATCCGACACACGATTCTCTGAACGTCACCGCAGAGAATCAACCGACACGAATGTTCACAGTCTGCGTGGAATCATCAACTTCGCGCGAGACGGCGATATCTCATGTTTTCACTACGTCAGTACGGCCTATATCGCCGACGATACCTCGTCGTTGTGTCTTGAAACGCCCGTGAACTCTGGAAAATTCGCAAATATTTATGAAGAGACCAAGGCCCGGGCTGAAAAAGAGGTCACGGCACGTTGCGACAGGTACGCCATTCCATTTACGATTCTTCGTCCGTCGATAGTCTACGGCGATTCTCGAACGGGAAGATCAACCTGCTTCACTGCCTTGTATCATCATGTCAGATCGCTTTACATGATCAGGGAAATCTATCTGAATGATATTCAGGCGCATGGAGGGCACAAATCCCGTGCGTGCGGCATTCATCTCGATGATGATGGGAATCTGCACCTGCCGTTGAAAGCATTTCTTCCGCGGCGAGGGTACATTAATCTTATCCCCATCGATTATTTTGTTTCCGCTGTCCTGATGATACTGGAACATGCCCAAACAGGCCATATTTATCACCTTACGAGTGATGCACCGAAAACGATGGAAGATCTTGCCTCCTATTGTGAGTTATTCCTGAAAATGAAAGGACTCGCGATCTTTTATGGGGACACACCAAACGGGTTCATTCCAAATCCGGCTGAGGCACTTTTCAACAGATTCATTGCGCCGTACCGGCCGTATTTGTCAGACACCCGTATATTTGACCGTCGCAATACAAACCATGCGACAGCCAACCTGTTTCCCCCCGAACTCTCTTACGGAATTTTTGAGCGGTGCATGCAGTACGCAACCGACGCAAATTGGGAAAAGCTCCACAATCTCTGATTTCTTCACAAGATACCGCTCTGAAAGAGGATAAAAAGTAAATTGGATTTACGTGTGGCACACAGGGGGTAAGCTCAGTATGAGTGATTTAATCGATCATCCGCTGCTTCTTTTCGTGCTTTCTTTCTTCCTTCTGTCTTTTTCGGCGTGGTTAGGGAAGTCTCTATCGAAGAGGAAGCCAATCCTTAAAGGAGCGGCGCGTGAAGATTTTGGCATTGTCCTGGCTGCGACGCTGACACTGCTCGCGCTTATCATAGGATTCACTTTTTCGATGGCCTTAAACCGCTACGATCAGCGCAAGAACTTCGAGGAGGAAGAGGCCAACTCGATCGGCACAGAATACAATCGAGCCGACTTATTGCCTGCCGCCGATGCGGCAAAAGTGCAGACGCTGCTTCTGAACTACCTCGATCAGCGTGTCTTGTTCTATACCATCAGCGACGAGCAGCAGCTTCGGCAGATCGATGCCCAAACTGCCAAATTGCAGACCGGGCTGTGGTCCACGGTCCGGACTGCCGCGGTTGCGAAACCGGAGCCCGTTATCGCCTTGGCGGTTTCAGGCATGAACGATGTGCTGAACTCCCAGGGCTACACGCAGGCAGCATGGTGGAACCGCATTCCGATAGCGGGATGGACCTTGATGGCGGCGATCGCTATCTGCTCCAACATGCTGGTTGGCTTTGGTGCGACAAACGATAAACCGAAATATATCTTACTTCTCGTTCTGCCGTTTGTCGTTTCCATCGCATTCCTTCTCATCGCGGACATCGACAGCCCACGCTGGGGCCTTATTCACGTGATCCCGCAAAATCTCCTAAGCCTCTCGCACTCCCTGCATGCCCAGTGAGCGATACTTCTGCGAGGGAAGATATGGCGCACGCGGGCCATATCTTCGATCTCTCTCCGTGTTTCCGTTTCGGAATGTACGGACGCAGGCGTGCCCCTGATTGACGCCGTCAGTCCGTTTAGAAACGCCGCAGCCGTGTCGAAGGACCGCGGGATGGAATTGGCGCCAAAATACGAATGCGCTGCAATATTTTGGTATGAAACCTTCGCCCTCCTGCTTTGAACTCACCATTTAGAAATCGGAGAGCCCCTGGAATTCATCACGAAGGGGTTTAAGATCTTCGGCCGTCATCTGCAGGGTTTTCGAAGTACCGTTGACTTTGCCCGGTTTTGCTGAGGGCCTTCCCGACTTCTGCAGCTCAAAAAGAGCATGCTCCGGACCACGGGACGTGTATTCCCCACGGATAGCACCCCGGTTTGTACGGCCCTTGCCGGTCCCGTTCAACGCACCATTAACGATCTCGACGAGTTCACCCACGAAGGCTTTCATGTTTTCCGCCTGGGCATTCATTTCCTCGGCGGCAGAGGCAGATTCTTCAGCATTCGCGGCATTCGTCTGAACCACTTTATCCATCGCGTTTACAGCCTTATTGACCTGATCGATCCCCTGCGCCTGTTCAGTTGTCGCAGCCGACATCTCGCCGATAAGCTCACTCATTTTCCCGGCGCTTGCAGCCACTTGCGAAAAATCGGCGCTTGTATCGCCGACCAACTCCGATCCCTCTTTGATCTTCTTAACAGTTCCTTCGATCAGATTTGCGGTATTCTTTGCAGCCTCGGCAGCCCTCATCGCAAGATTTCTCACCTCGTCCGCAACCACGGCAAACCCGGCTCCGGCCTCTCCCGCCCGTGCTGCTTCCACCGCTGCATTTAGAGCAAGAAGGTTTGTCTGAAATGCGATTTCATCGATGGTCTTTATTATCTTCGAAGTTTCTTCGCTGGCCCTTGTGATTTCGACCATGGAAACCGTAAGCTTATCCATGGACTGGTTCGCCTTGGCTAGAATATGGCTGGTTGTGGCCATGAGTTGATTGGCCTGGCCGGCGTGCTCCGCGTTTTGCTTTGTCATCGACGACATTTCCTCTAGAGAGGAGGAGGTCTCTTCGATCGAAGCCGCCTGCTCCGACGCCCCTTCTGCGAGTTCCTGGCTGGAAACGGAAAGATGAGACGTCGCCAGGGCAACCTGTTCGGCCCCCATGCTCAGCCCGTCGACAACACTGTCGAGTGGACGGGTAATCGAGCGTACGACAACGTAGAGCAGTAAGACCACGAACATCAACCCGGCGGCAAAAAGAATTACGTTGATCACCGCGACCTGGTGCGCGCTCTCGAGGACTTCCGGCTCAGGCGCGGTGGCAAATACTATCCAGCCGGTGCTCTTACACGGTTCGAGAAATGCCAGACGATTCACATTCTGAAAAGAATAGGCAATTTGCCCCTGCTTCTGCTTGAGCATTTCACGCCCAAAATCATGCTCCTTCAAATCCAGCTTCATAATCAGGGATTTGTCCCGATGAGCGAAGACCATCCCGGACGAATCGGATATAGAAACATACCCCGACTGAAACACTTTAAAAGAGACGATGAATTTTTCATTGAACTTTTCCAAATCGGGTACGCCGGCTATAACACCAACAACTTTGCCCTCGACCCTGATCGGGGAAGCTACTGCAAATGCCGGCTTACCGTTGGTTCGCGCAATATAGATGTCAGAAACATTGACTTCCCCGTTCATGGCCTTCTTGAAATATTCGCGGTCGGCTAAATTTACTTTCCCGATTGAATCCGGAACTGTCGATGCCACGACCAGCCCCTTGGCACTGATGATGTTGATGTAGGATAACCCGGAGAAAATTTTTGTCTGTTCGACCAATTCGAGGTTGGCGCTCTGTCTCGTTCCATCTGTTTCAGATGTTAAAACATCCCGCGCATTTGGATTTTGTCGCCGAACCTTCAATAAACATCTTTAGATCATCGATCCAGAGATCGATGATTTCGGACCTGGACTTTGCAACTGTACCCAGTTGCACCATCGCATCGTCTCTGAGAGACTTTGAGGAAAAGTGATAAGTGATCGCAATCGAGGCGCCAAGTGTCAGAACGAACAACCCGATCGCCGGAATCAAAATTTTTCGCCTCAAACTCATTTTCATGGGCTCCCTGTCTCTTGGTCCTATTGGAAGGTCATTCAAGTTAGAAACCTCAAGGCTACAGCGGCAATTCCGGGAGAGCTCACAAAATGGCCGGAATAAAGGATATCGAATTTATGAGTAAGTGCCCCATTCGTGCGGAACAGGTGTAGTTCGACAGGAACCTGTATCACAACAACCGCAACGCCGAAAAACGAGAAGGATCGTGACAGGTCAACTCTTGTGTGTTGCAGGAAATTAAATCGTCATCGTTGGAGAGATACTTAACGCTCAAAAAGAAGTGACAAAACAGTGATGTCAATTCACTGAAAACCAGGGCTTGATGGTCAAGTTTTCCGCTTGGTGAGGAAGTTACCGCCAATGCCTCTCAAACCGCGCCGGATTCCTCGCGGTGTAAATAACAGTACGCAGGGAGGCTTGGAATCAACTCTCGCCATCCCCATAGCCTTCAAAACTGTCAGCCTTGCGAAGCTCTGGGAACAGGCGCATCCAGATAAGCGCTACGGCTATAGTACCGAGACCGCCAATCACTACCGCAGGAACAGTCCCGAAAATGGCGGCCGTAACGCCCGATTCGAATTCTCCAAGTTGGTTCGATGTTCCGACGAAAAGTGAATTCACTGCACTCACACGCCCTCGCATTCGGTCGGGTGTAGCTATTTGCACGAGGGGATTCCGGATTACAACACTGACCACATCGCCGGCGCCAAGGACAACGAGAGCCCCAAGCGATAGAATTAAAGAGTTCGATACACCAAAGATTATGGTCGCTATGCCAAAAACGATCACCCCGGTAAACATCCTCCGTCCTATCCTGCGTTCAATAGGATGACGAGCCAGGATTAAAGACATGCCGAGCGCGCCGACTGCTGGTGCCGACCGCAAAACGCCCAGCCCCCATGGCCCGGTATGCAGGATGTCACGAGCATAGATCGGCAGCAACGCAGTAGCGCCGCCGAACAGGACGGCGAAAAGATCCAGCGAAATGGCCCCCAAGACTTCAGGGCGGCTACAGATGAAGGTGATGCCTGAGAGGAGCGAATCGGAATCTGTGAAGGAAGAGTGTGATGGTATGCGCTCGATCCTTATCAGTGTGGAAAGGAGGCCGGCCGAGAGAAAGAGCGAGGCGGAAACTGCGTAGGCCACTGTAGGACCTACCGTATACAGCAGACCGCCGAGTGCCGGCCCGATAATGAACGCGGTCTGTACTGCGGCGGCTATAGCCGCGGCGGCCCTGGGCAGGAGGGGGGCTTTGATCAACCCCGGCAGCAGGGCCGCCATCGTAGGGTGCTCAAAACTTCGGGAGGCCCCAATGACTGCAACAACAACGAATATTCCCACAATGTGAAGCCAGCCGGTGAAATTGCCCAGAGCCAGTACTGCTGCGGCACATCCCATTATCGTCTGACAGCTGCCAACGATCGCACGCCGGTCATAACGGTCTGCAACTTGTCCGGCTACGAGAGCCAGAATGACCATGGGCAGGAACTGGACCAGCCCAACCATGCCAAGGTAGAAAGCGCTTCCGGTGAGCGCATAGACTTGCCAGCCAACGGCTACAGCAGAAACCTGGAAGGCAATAGCCGAAAATACCCGCGCAAACCAGAAAAACACGAAAGGCCGATGGCCCAGCAACGGGTGGCGATTTGGAACGTTTTGACCAGTTTTCAATGGAGCATGGAATTTCATATGGAAAAAGGTCACTTTAGAGAGCACAGGCAGCACGGCCATGACCACTCAACGCTTCCAGCAGTGACCTATGAGCATACAATTAAAGGACACATAAACACTGTGGCGAGCGGCAATCAAGCTGTATTTTTCTTCTGTATTCGCGTCTGTGCCGGTTTGTTAGCCGTCACCGTCTCGAAAAGTTCTGGTGGGCTGCGCTACCGCTTAGCCCACCCTACGATCCTTTTCATGGTTTCAGGGTGTCCCGAGGGGACGTGAAGAGCTGTCTCGAAAAGTTCCTCGCGAGATGAAAATCCCCCCGGCCCCCCTTTACAAA